>CAMOXI010000001.1 GCA_946628965.1 uncultured Clostridia bacterium
GCGCCACCTTGCCAAGGTGGAGGTAGCGAGTTCGAGCCTCGTTGCCCGCTCCATATAAAGCCTATCGCTTCGGCGATAGGCTTTTTCTTTATCCTCTGCGGGTATGGTGGAATTGGCAGACACGCTGGATTTAGGTTCCAGTGGGCAACCGTGCAGGTTCAAGTCCTGTTACCCGCACCAGAAAAGGCACCCGAAAGGGTGCCTTTTCTGGTGCGGGTAACAGGCAATGAAGAATCTGCTCACGCGAAGCATGATTGCAGCGACAGGCTTTGTGGGACTTTGTCCGACCGATCCATTTCCGCGTCTTCACAATTCTTAAGAATTTTTATGCGCCAAAACCGCCGGTTTGGCGTATAAACTATAGAAACAAAAGCTTTCCTCTTTCGTCTGAAAGGACGGAGCTTTGATAGTCTCTGAGATTATGAAATGGAGAGAACGGAATGAAGAACACTGTGAAATCGGTTTTTTCCCTGGCTCTTGCGCTTTGCCTGCTCCTCAGCCTCGGCGGAACTTACGCCTTCGCCGCGGAGGACAGCAGCCGCCCGGTGGAGATCAAGGCCTCCAGCGAGAATGTGAATCGCAGTTATGGCAGCGTCAGCGCCGAGATCAGCGACGCGCTGTCTTCCAATAATGTGCTGGGCGTCAACGCGGAACACGGCCATACGGCCGAAGTGAGCGCCGAGAGCATCACCGCCAGCGGCGGCTTCCCCACCGCGCTTTTCCTCTGCGGCAGCGACAGCGGCAGCCGGGCAAGCGTCACGGTGGCAAACGGCATCTCTTCCAGCGGCCTGGATACGGCCTTCGGTGCCTCTGTCAGCAGCTTTGACGGCGGCGCGTCCGTCCTGCGCGTGAACGCGGGCGGCATCGAGGCCCGGTCGGACGAATACGCCTTCGGCCTGCACGCCAGATCCTTCGGCCCGGGTAACATCGACCTGAACGTCAACGGAGATGTGACGGCCAGCGGCGGGACCCAGGCCCGCGCGGTCTTCCTCGCCGCCCCCGAGAGCGGCAGCCTCCGCGCAGAGGTGACCGGTAAGGTCTCGGCCTCCGGCGGCAGCGACAGCGCCGGCGCGGAGATCGAGCTGGGCGAGGACAGCAGCGGCAGCCTGCTCTTTCGCGTGAACGGCGATCTGAGCTGCAGCAAGACCGCCCTGACCATCCGCAATGCCTCCACCCGGGCGCAGGCCACCATCGTGGTGGACGGCACCATCAAGGGCGGCGTGAGCGCCGTAAAGATCTCGGACCGGGAGAACATCGACAATCTCCGCCTCTTCGCCTGGAAGATCAGCCGCGACGACCAGGGCAACACGGTGTCCTGCGGCAGCGGCGCTGCCGGCGAAATGCAGAAGGCGGTCGGCTACATCATCCACGCCTCGGCCCCGGCGGGCGTGACGCTGCGCGTCGCGGGCGTCAGCTACGAGCAGGAACTGGGGATCTACACCGCCACGGAAGGCAGCCAGATCACGCTCTACCCCGAGGCCTCCGGCGGTAAAATCGCCGCGGTGTACAACGGCGACTACGCCCTCAAGCAGGGGGACGACGGCGGCTATAGCCTGACCGTTCCCAGAGGCGGCGGCGTTGAACTGCGGGTCGAGCTTGCGTAAAGCAGAACATAACAGAATTGCGTGAAGGTTCGGCCTTCACGCAATTCTTTTGCATTTTACCAAAGATTCCTGCGCGCAGCCTTATTGCAGGGAACACGCGCATATGTTATAATAACTCTTCAGTGGCGCGCTGCGCCGAACCCGATTGTAACAGGAGTCTTTCTATGACGATCCGTGCTTTTTTTGCCATCCTGCTCTGTAAGCTGCTGCGCTTTGCCTCCCGCGTGCTGCACCGGGGCGGCACAGCCATGCCCGGCCGCTTTGCGCTGAAGCTTTGCCCCGATCTGCTGGATCTGCTGGCCTGCCAGGTGAAAACCGTGACCATCACCGGTACCAACGGCAAGACCACCAGCGCCCGCATGATCGAGGAGGCCTTTGCCGAGCAGGGGCTTTCCTATCTGGCCAACCGCTCCGGCGCAAACCTGATCGACGGCATCACCACCGAGTTCGTGATGAACAGCACGCTCTTCGGAAAAGTGAAGAAGGACTACGCCGTCATCGAGTGCGACGAGGCCGCGGCCCGCAAGGTGTTTCCGCGCCTGAAGCCCCGGGTGGTCGTGGTGACGAATCTGTTTCGCGATCAGCTGGACCGCTACGGCGAGGTGACCCACACGCTGGAAAATATCCGTGAGGCGCTCAAGGGCGCGCCGGAGGCGCTGCTGTGCCTGAACGCCGACTGTTCGCTTACGGCCTCTCTGGCCGACGATCTGCCCAACAAGGTGCGCTGGTTCGGCATTGAGAAGGGGGCGGCCCCCTCCCGCGAAAAGCCTGAGATCTCCGACGCCACGCACTGCATCCGCTGCAAGACCGAGTATGAGTACGACTACATCAGCTACGGCCACCTGGGCGGCTTCCGCTGCCCCAAGTGCGGCTATCGCCGCCATAAGGCCGATTACGCGGTAGTCGATATCGTAGAGCAGCGGCCCGACGGCAGCGACATCGTTATGGAGGTCGGGGGCGAAAAGCAGCTGGTCACGGTGAACCTGCCAGCCATGTACAATATCTATAACGCTGCCGGGGCCGTCGCCGCGGTGAGCGAAATGGGCCTGGGCGTCAAAGCGGCCGTGGACGCGCTGGCGAAGTTCCACTGCGGCTTCGGGCGCATGGAGACCTTCGACCTGGCCGGCGGCACCCGCATGATGCTGGTCAAGAACCCCGCGGGCTGCAACCAGGTGATCGAGTACCTGCAGACCATGAAGGAGAAATTTGTGCTGGTCATCTGCCTCAACGACAGGGCTGCCGACGGGCGGGATATCTCCTGGATCTGGGACGCGGACTTTGAGGGCCTGCGCGCCCTGGCCGGGCGGCTGGATCAGGTGATCGTCTCCGGCGACAGGGCCGAGGATATGCGCGTGCGCATCAAATACGCAGGCGTGGACGACAGCTTCATCCGCGTGGAGCGGGATTACGAGACCCTGGTGCGCTCCCTCGAGCAGGAGACGCGGCCTGTCTGCATGATGCCAACCTACACCGCAATGCTGGAGCTGCGGCAGACCGTGATCCGCCACTGCGGCGGAGAAGAATTCTGGAATTGATTCGGTGATACTATGGAACTGAGAATATGTCATATGTACCCCGACGTGCTGAACCTCTACGGCGACCGGGGCAACGTCATGTGTATGCAGAAGCGCCTCGAATGGCGCGGCATTGAGAATACCGTCACCCGCCTGCCCATCGGCTCCAAGGCGAATCTGGCCGACTTTGACCTGGTCTTCATCGGCGGCGGGCAGGACTTTGAACAGCAGGTGCTGCTGGAGGATCTGCACCGCGGCAAGGATCGGGAGATCCTCTCCGCTGTGGAGGACGGCCTGCCCTTCCTGACCATCTGCGGCGGCTACCAGATGATGGGCAACTACTACGAGACCTATGACGGCGTGCGCTGCGACTTTATCGGCGCGGTGGATCTCTACACCATCGGCTCAAAGCAGCGTATGATCGGCAACTATAAATACCAGTGCGGCCCGGAGTCCGGCGGCAGCATCGTGGTGGGCTTTGAAAACCACAGCGGCCAGACCTTCCTGGGCGAGGGCGTGCAGCCTCTGGGCAAGGTGCTCGCGGGCTTCGGCAACAACGGTCAGGACGGCACCGAGGGCGTGCGCTATCACAACCTCTTCGGCACCTACAGCCACGGGCCGCTGCTGCCCAAAAACCCGGCCCTCTGCGACCATATCCTGCTTACGGCCCTGCGGCGCAAGTATGGCACGGCCGAGCTTGCCCCCCTGGACGACGCGGCGGAGCTGGCCGCCCACGACGAGATGGCGGCGAAGCTGTGAGCGAGAGCACGATGCATTTTTCCTTTGCGCCCATGGAGGGCGTCACCTCCTATCTGTACCGAAACGTCCACGCCGCCTGTTTTCCCGGCGTGGACCGCTATTATGCGCCCTTTATCGCGCCGGACGGCAGCGGCCGCTTCAAGGGCAGCGCCCTGCGGGACATCCTGCCCGAAAATAACCGGGACATCGACCTGGTGCCCCAGGTGCTGTGCAACACGGCCGAGGCCTTTCTGGCGGTGAGCCGGGAGCTGGACGCCATGGGATACCGGGAAGTGAACCTGAACGCGGGCTGCCCTTCGGCCACGGTGGTGCCCAAGCACAAGGGCGCGGGCATGCTGGCCGATCTCCGGAGTCTGGACGACTTTCTCGCGGAGGTCTTCTCCCGCTGTGCGCTTTCGGTCTCGGTCAAGACCCGGATGGGCCTGCAGAGTACGTCGGAATTCCCGGCCATCCTGGAGATCTGCAACAAGTATCCCATTTCCGAGCTGATCATCCACGCCCGGGACCGGGCGGGCATGTACAAGAGCACACCGGATCTTGCGGCCTTCGCCGCAGCGTTCCCCGACAGCCGCGCGCCGGTCTGCTACAACGGCAATGTGGTGGATACGGAGAGCTTTTGGAAAGTTATGTCAACCAATCCGACGCTGTCACATGTGATGCTGGGCAGGGGAGCGGTGACGGATCCGGCGCTGTTTCGCGTTCTGCGCGGCGGGGCGGCGATGGAGAGTGCAGAGCTGAGGGGCTTTCTCGACCGGCTGGAGAGCGCCTTCCTGCAGGCGGGGCTGGGGGAGCACATCACCCTTGCCCGGCTCAAGGAAGTCTGGTACTATGTCATCTACAAGTTCCCGGGGGTGCAGAAGCAGCAGAAGGCGATCAACAAGAGCCGCGATCTCGCGGCCTATCGCGACGCGGTCTCGGCGCTCTTTGCCGCGGGGCTCTACGACCCCGCTGCGCCCTTTCGCGGATAGAACGGCTGTGATCCGGGAAAACTTCTTCTGCAATTGCGCCGAAATTCTCTTGACATCTGAAAATGATTGTGTATAATTAGATTGAAAGCAATTAAAATAGAAATACGGAGGTTTGTTTATGAACGTTTATGATTTTACCGTCAAGACCCGCAAGGGTGAAGAAGTCCCCCTCTCGAACTACAAGGGCCAGGTCCTGCTGATCGTCAACACCGCCACCGGCTGCGGCTTCACCCCCCAGTACAAGGAGCTGCAGGAGATCTACGACGCCGACCATGACAAGGGGCTCGAGATCCTGGATTTCCCCTGCAACCAGTTTGCCGACCAGGCGCCCGGCACCGACGAGGAGATCCACACCTTCTGCACCGGCCGCTTCGGCATCACCTTCCCCCAGTTTGCGAAGATCGACGTCAACGGCGAGAACGCCATCCCTCTTTACCAGTACCTGACTGCCAACACCAGTTTTGACGGCTTCGGCGGCCCCATGGGCCTGCTGCTCTCCGGCGTGGTGAAGAAGATGGACAAGGATTACAAGAACAACGGCAACATCAAGTGGAACTTCACCAAGTTCCTCATCGACCGCGAGGGCAACATCGTCTGCCGCATGGAGCCCACCATGTCCATGGACAAGGTCAGGGAAGCCGTCGAGAAGGTGCTGTAAGACCGTCTTCGGCAAAACAGCCTTGCAGCGTTTTTCTCCGCAGAGAAAAAGAATTACAATCGTTTTTTCCGGGGACATGTGCCTCGGAAAAAACTCTTCTCAGCCTGCCAGTGTGCGAGCGTCTCGCGCAAGCGAGTGCATGCAGCAGGCTGCAATCAAATCAAAAGGAAGCCAGGTGTCTGGCTTCCATTTGAAGGTAAGAAAAAGGAGCGGGAAACCCGCTCCTTTTCCTGTATGGGATGAGGACAAAATGAAAAAGATGAAAAACTGTCACTTGCAAGTATTATGATAAACGACAGTTGTTACGGAAACAACCGAACTTTTGTTACGTGAATGTAAAATGATAAGTTAATGATTCAATCGAAGGCCAGATCCCACACGCAGTCCTCCGGCAGGGCGCCGGGTTCGGCGGCGAGATAGGGGAGATCGCCTTTTTCGCCGGGCGTATAGAGCTTCACCCTGCGGCAGCCCATGGCGGCGCCCACGGCGGCGGCACAGAGGCGGCGGTCCCGCTCGTCCGGGCAGAGTACTTCCCGCAAAGCGGCCACATCCTCCTCCCGATAGGCGGCGGCAATGCCGTCCCCCACGGCGTAGAAGTCCCCGCCGAAACAGCGGCAGTTGACGGCCTCATAGCGCGCGGCGGCGGGGGAGAGCGTCAAGTGCGCCTTCCCTGCGAGGAATTCTTCCCGCCGGGCATTGTATTCCTCTGCGGAAAGGCTGCTCACCATGGGGCCGGGGCGGACAGGGAGCGTCTCCTCCCGTCGGTACAGCGAGCAGCGGGTGCCGATCAGCTCCTCATACCAGCCGTAGAGCGAGCGGCTCGCCGGCAAGGTGCAGACAAAGTCCGCGCCGAGAGCCCGGCCCAGCGCCGCGGCCTCCTTCGTAACGGCCATGCCGAGACCGCGACCGCGGTATTCCGGGTGCACGGCCACGGCGTAGAGATAGGCGGCGCGTTTTTCCCCCACGGTAAGGCCTGTGACGATATAGGCCGCGCCTGCGAGTTTTCCGTCCACAAAGGCGGCGACGCCGCTGCCCATCTCCGGCAGCAGGCGCAGAAAAGCGGCGGCCAGCTCCTCCGGATCCTCAAACACCCGGTGCCAGAGGGCGATCAGCGCCGCGTGATCCTCCGTGCGGATCTCACGGATCTCCGTTTTCCTTGACTCTTGCAATGTATTTCTCCAGCAGATATTCGGGCCTGTAGCTGAGCTTGGACTGGCGCAGCGCCTCCAGGCCCATGTCGTCCTCCCGGTTGATGTACTCCAGCTTCGGGTATTTTGCCATGAGCATCCTCGTCAGCTCCCGGCATACCATGGGATAGGCGCCGTTCATCGTGATCTCGGCCTTCTCAAAGTGCACGTCGAAGCAGTCTTCGCTTGCCATCTCGCCCATGGAGAAGCCCACGATTTTCCCGTTGGCGTAGAGAACGCCGCCCTCCAGCCCCAGCTTTTCAAAAGCGGCAAAGGCGCGGATCAGCGCGTCATGCTCGAAGCTGATGCTGGGGTCCAGCCGGTCGTGATTCTCTTCGTTCCACTCCGCCAGCATGTCGAGACAGCCGGGGATGAGCTCGCGCGTCAGGGGCACGAACTGCCAGTCGTTTTCGGCCTCGAAGCGGTTGCAGTGGTTTTTCTTGCCGTGCATGGCCTTGCCGGAATAGGTGGCCAGCTTTTCGGCGCGGTAGATATAGTCGAAGTATTTCTCCTCCGGTTCAAAGGAAAAGCGGCCGGGGAACTCCGCCTCCAGCGCTTCCCTGTGCTCTTTTGTGATGCCTCGGATCACCAGCGGGTAGCCGCGGAAGTCGGCAAACTCCTGCAGCGCCTCGATGGCCGGGCGCAGAGGGCCGCTGCCGATGGGGAAGACGAAGGCGGGCTTGCCCTCGTAGCGGAGCTTGGTGAGCATCCGGTCGCCGCAGCGGCAGATCAGCTGCCGATAGTATTTGTCCCAGATATAGATGTTGCCGAAATTATAGTCGGCGGAGCGGCTGTTTTCTGCGCGGACGATCTCGTCCACCCAGGGCTTGTCACACAGCGTGACGGTTTTGAAGGAAATCATAAAATGCTCAGTATGTCCGGGTACAGATCTCCCGGATCTCCTTTCTCAGTGCTCTCAGATCCATAAAGGCCTCCGGCCGCTTCGTGGGGTCGCGCAGCAGGGCGGAGGGGTGGAAGGTGGCCATATACATGCGCCCGTTCAGCGTGAACCACTCGCCGTGCTCGCGCGTGATGCGGAAATCGTCCTTGATGATGCCCATGGCGGCGATGCGCCCCAGGCAGACGATGATCTTCGGGTCTACCAGCTGGATCTGCCGGTCCAGCCAGTGGCGGCAGGCGGCCTGCTCCGTGGGCTGGGGGTCCCGGTTCCGGGGCGGGCGGCACTTGACCATATTGGCGATATAGACCTTGCTGCGGTCGAGGTCGATCATCTGCAGCATGTTGTCCAGGAGCTTGCCGGCGGGGCCCACAAAGGGGACACCCTGCAGGTCTTCCTGCTCACCGGGGCCTTCCCCGATGAACATGACCTCCGCCTCCGGATTGCCGACGCCGAAGACCAGCTTCGTCCGGGTCTCCCCCAGCGGGCAGCCCCGGCAGCCCAGACATTCATGCTCCAGGCTTTCCCATTCTTCTCTGGTGCTCATGGTCTATTCCTCCGATCCGGCCGCCAGGGAGAGCAGCAGCTCCCGCCGGTTGTTGTCCGGAAACTCCATCACATATTCCAGCAGGAAATCCAGCATCTCGCCCAGGGCGCGGCCGCGCAGCCCCAGCGCCAGCAGATCGTCCCCGCTGACGGCCAGATGCTTCAGCGAAAAGCACTCCCCGCTCTTGAGGATGCGGCGCAGCTCCGCGCTTTCGTGGGAGCCGGTAAAAGCGTCCCGGCAGGCGAGGGCGCAGCGCACGGTCTCCACCCCGTAGGTGCGCAGCCAGCGCTTGCGGCTCAGATCAGTCTGCGGCAGCGCGGACTCCTGCATGAGGCCGCTGTCGACCGCCATGCGGATCGTGCGGTGATCCAGGTGCAGGGCGCCGAGAAAGCGCTCTTCCAGGTCGATGCAGCCGGAGAGCTTCAGCACGCGGCAGAGCCCCGCCCAGCGGTACTGGGCCTTCCGGGGGAGGCGGGACAGGCGGCGCAGCAGCGTGGGATCGGGCAGGCCGGGGGCCAGATAGCGGGACAGCAGCCCCAGCTCCACCAGGCTGAACACCGTCTCCGGCGCGCGGGAGAGCAGCAGCTTTTCCACCTCATCCCGCACATATTCGGCCGGGAGCATGGTGGCGAGCCCGGAGCGGGTCCGGATGCCGCCCATGGTGAAGAGGTCGACCGTAAAGCCCAGCCGGGCGGAATACAGCAGCGCCCGGAACATGTTCTGCGGCTGCTCGGCGAAGCGCTCCTCCGGGGAGCCGATGCAGCGGATCAGCTGTCGGCGGATATCCTCCACGCCGCCGAAGGGGTCGGCGATCAGCCCGTCGTAGGAGATGGCGATGGCGTTGATCGTAAAGTCCTGCTTTCCCAGCTCGGCGGTCAGTGCGCCGACAAAGCGCGCCATATCGGTCCGGCTGTCCTCGGGCAGTGCCTGCGCCAGGGAAAAGACAGGCAGCTGGTGGGAATCCACCGTGACGGTGACCGTCTGCCGCCGGACAACAGCCCCCGGAAACAGCTCCAGGATCTGCTCGGGCGAAGCGGCGGTGCAGAGCTCCCACAGCTGGGGGCGCGTATCCGTCAAAAGCTCGCGCACACAGTTTCCCACCAGGAAAACGGGGTAGCCGCGGCCCTGCAGCACAACCATCGCCTGGCGCACATATTTGGGCGGCTTTACACCCACTGTAAACACCTCAATACCAGTAAAATCAGAAATCACACGTCCCTCCCGCGACTTCTGCTTGCAAAGTGGCGGGCGGGAGGATATAATAGCCCTTGTGTGCAATCAGTTTACCATCTAACAGGCACAACATCAAGTGTTGAAAAATGAATTCTTTGTGGAGTTAACCATATGATCGATTTTGTCAATTTCCTCTCTCCCGGCCGCAAGGGCCATCTGGTCGGCATCGGCGGCGTCTCCATGTCCTCCCTGGCGGAAGTGCTGCAGGGCATGGGCATCAGCATCACCGGTTCCGATATGAATGAGAGCCCGAACGTGCAGGCCCTGCGCGCCCACGGCATCCCGGTGGCCATCGGCCACAGGGAGGAGAACGTGGCCCCGGATGTGGAGTTTCTGGTGCGCACCGCCGCGGTACACAACGATAACCCCGAGGTGATCTACGCCCGCGCTCACGATATCCCCGTCTTTGAGCGGAGCGAGGCCTGGGGCGCCGTCTCCCGGGACTACAGCAACGCCGTCTGCATCGCCGGCACCCACGGAAAGACCACGACGACCTCCATGTGCACCCACATCCTGATGGCCGCGGATAAGGATCCCACCGTCATGATCGGCGGCACGTTGCCCCTGCTGAACGCGGGGCACCGCGTGGGCCACGGAAACACCATCGTCATGGAGTCCTGCGAGTACTACAACTCCTTCCTGTCCTTCTATCCCACGGTGGCCGTGATCCTGAACATCGAGGCCGACCATCTGGATTTCTTCCGGGATCTGGCCGATGTGGAGGATTCCTTCCGCGCCTTTGCCGAGCGCGTGCCCGGCTATGGCACGGTGGTGGCCAACTATGACGACTTCAACACCATGGAGACCCTCAAGGGCCTGGATCGCAAGATGCTCACCTTCGGCCTGAGCAAGGAGGCCGACGTACACGCCGAGAACGTGCGCTACCACGGCTCCAACTCCGAGTTTGACGTGTACTACAAGGGCCGCTTCTTTACCGACGTGACGCTGCATGTCCCCGGCGTCCACAACGTGAAGGATGCGCTGGCCGCCACCGCTGCCGCGATCTGCCTGGGCGTGCGCCCGAACGCGGTCAAGTACGGTCTCGCAGGCTTCAACGGCGCGGGCCGCCGCTTCGAGTTCAAGGGCAAGTTCAACGGCGCGGACGTGTATGACGATTACGCCCACCACCCCGGCGAGCTGAAGGCGCTGCTGGATACGGTGGAGACGCTCAACTACAAGCGGATCGTGCTGGTTTTCCAGCCCCACACCTATTCCCGCACCCACGCCCTGTTTGAGGATTTCGTGGAGCAGCTCAAGCGGCCTGACGTGCTGCTGCTTGCGGAGATCTACGCCGCCCGCGAGCAGAACACCATCGGCATCTCCTCCAGGGATCTGGCGGATCGTGTCGAGGGCGCGAGCTTCTATCCCAGCTTTGAGGCGCTGGAGGACGCCCTGCGCGAGACCGCCCGCCCCGGCGACATCATCCTGACTGTCGGCGCCGGCAACGTGTTCCGCGTCGGCGAGGATCTGGTCAAGTAAAGAACAATACATGATAAAAGGCACAGCCGACCGGCTGTGCCTTTTCACGCTGTCGACCAGGTATCGACAGCATGAAAAGACGAAAATGGGAACTTCAAAAAGTTCCCATTTTCGCATAAATCAAACGCGAGAGGGAATAACCAATCCCCTCTCGCGCTCTCCCCATGCGGGTTCAACTTCTGCAGCATGGGTCTTACTTCAGAATGATGCTTGACTGTAAGCCGTGCCATTTTTGAGATTATTTCTTCGCCTTCCGGTTGCGGATCGCCGTGACACCGGCGAAGAGGCCGATCAGCACCCAGGCGACAGCCAGCGCGCCCAGCAGGAGCACCGCGGTCTGCGGCAGGGGACCCAGATCCCGCGGCCCGTCGGAGGAGACGCTGATCTGATCCAGGCGGTAGAGGGAGTTTACGTCGGAGAAGAGCTTATCCATGTAGGTCTCATCCACGGTCTGCTTGCGGCGCACGGACTTGGTCACTTCTTCGATCATCTGGCCGGCCGCGTCGCGCAGGGAGGTGGAGCCGTTGAAGACGGGTGTCGTGAAGGTGTTTCCTGTGTTCTCCATCAGGAGCTTTGTGGCCGCGATCTTCACGGCGTAGTGCTCGTCATTGTCCTCGCCCGCGCGGGAGAGGTAGTCCTGATAATCGTCGCTCTGCTGGGCCTTGGCGGTGACGGGGGCGTAGCCCTCGGTCTCGGCATAGGCGATCTGCACGTCGTTGGTCAGCAGGTACTGGGCGAAGAGCCAGGAGGCGAGAACCACCTGCGGGTCTTCCTTATTGAAGATGCAGAGGGAGGGCCCCTGGGAGATCATGACCGGGTTCTCCGGATCGAACTGGGGGATGGGCAGCACCGCGGTCTCAAACTGCACCAGCTTGTCGGCGCTGATGTCCAGCAGCGGGGCCTCTGAGCCGATCCAGGTGGCGCCGGCGGTGGAGTCCACCGCGAAGAGGCACTGGCCGGCGTTCAGGAAGTTTGCCGGGTAGGAGGAGATCTTGAAGGTGGAGAAGGCACCGTTCTTTACGTGATCGGCGATGGTGTAGAGCAGTTCCTTCGTGGTGTCGTTGAAGATCTCGATCTCGCCCGCGGCTGTGGAATAACCCGCGTCCTTCTGCCGCAGCATCTGGATCATCATGTTGTCGGTGGACTTGTAGATGAAGGGGATCATGACCTTCTGGCCGTTGAGCTTGAAGTTGCCGTTGGCGTCCTTGGCCATGGCGGCCTCGGAGACCTCCCACACGAAGTCCCAGGTCAGCATCTCGGGCAGGGTGTAGCCCAGCTTTTCCACAAAGGTCTTGTTGACGTAGCAGGCCTCGGTGGAGCGCATGTAGGGGATGGCGTAGCTCACATCGCCGATCTTGCACTCGGCGAGGAATTCCGGGATGACCTCGTCCTGGGTCGGCCCGTCATAGCGGAGCTCCGATCCGCCGAAGCCGAAGTTTGCGTCCGCGAACAGATCGTCCAGCGGCACCACCACGTCCGCGCCGGTCATGTAAGTGGCGATGTGGTCGGGGTAGGTGATGCAGACGTTTGGCGTGGTGTCGGTGGCGATGTTGGTGATGACGTCGTTGTAGATCTTGCCGTAGTCGGTGTAGAGGCGCATGTTCACCGTGACGTTGGGGTAGAGCGCCTCAAAGTCCGCGATGGCCTTCTGGTAGATGGCGGTCTGCACCTTGTTGGTGTCGTTCTTGGCCCAGAAGGTGATCTCAAAATCCCGGGAGGTATCGAAGCTCTCCGGCACGGCGAAGGCGATGCGCTTGGCGGCGCCGTGGCAGGCGCAGAGCGGGAGCAGCATCACGAGGCAGAGCAGGATGCAGGCAATGCGTTTTTTCATCCCTTGGTCCCTCCTCTCGACACACCGGCCATGATCTTCTTGTGGAAGATCAGAAACAGGATGATGAGCGGCACGGAGATGACCACGACCGCGGCCATCATGGCCGGGATGTTCTCACGGCCGAAGCCGTTTTCACGGATCTCCTGGATGCCGTTGGAGACCAGGAAATAGGCCTCGTCGTCGGTGATCAGCCGGGGCCAGACGTAACTGTTCCAGCACTCGATGACCTTCAGGATCACGATGGTGACCACCGTGGGCTGGGAGATGGGGAGCATGACCTTGAAGAGGTACTTGAGGTCGGAGGTGCCGTCCACCTTGGCGGCCTTGTAGAGCTCATCGGGGATCTGCTCAAAGTTCTCCTTGAGCAGATAGATGTAGAAGACCGAGGTGACGGAGGGCAGGATTAGGCCCCAGAAGGTGTTGCGCATGCCCCAGTTGGTGATGGTGACGAAGTTTGTGATGATCACGAGCTCCGTCGGGATCATCATCAGCGACAGGAACAGGCCGAACACCAGGTTCTTTCCCGGGAAATCCAGCCGCGCGAAAGCGTAGGCCGCGAAGATGATGACCACCATCATCAGCGCCGTGGTGGCCACGGTGAAGAGAATGGTGTTGCCGAAGTAGCGGGCCAGGTTCACGGTGGTGAAGGCGTCCACATAGTTCTGCAGCGTGGGGGAGAGGGTGAAGAAGCTGGGGATGTATTCGCCGTTGTAGGCGCTGTAGCTCTTGACCGAGGTCAGCAGCATCCAGTAGAAGGGGAAGAGCACGATCAGTGCCCAGAGCGTCAGGAACACGTAGGTGATGATCTTGCGGATCTTGTCCCGCCGGGCGGCGGCCTGTTCGATCTTATCGTAATTCATGCCGTCACCCCCTTAATACTGGACGTTCTTTTTGCTGATCATGAGGTTGATTACCGTGATGGTCAGCACGATGGCGAAGAGGATCAGCGCCGCGGCGGAGGCGAAGGAGGGGTAGCCGCCGCTGTCGCCGTAGAGCATGTCGTAGACGTAGCCCACGATGGTGTTCATCCCGGCGGCGTTCAGATCCGTGCCGAAGATGGCGACCTCGTCGCTGTAGGCCTTGAAGGCGCCGATGAAGCCCGTGATGATGAGATAGAAGATCATCGGGGAGATCATGGGCAGGGTGATGCGGGTGAAGGTGCGCCACTTGGAAGTGCCGTCGATCTTGGCGGCGTTGTAGTAGTCCTGCCGCACGGAGGCCAGGGCCGAGGTGAGGATCAGGATCTTGAAAGGCATGACCACCCACACCGTGTAGATGCACATGACCAGCATCTTGGCCCAGTAGGGGCCGTCGATGAAGTCGATGGACTGGCCGCCGAAGAAGTGGATCAGGAGATTGATGAGACCGTCCGAATAGGCAGTTTTCTTAAAGAGGATCATGAACACCAGGCCGACGGCCAGGGTGTTCGTCACATAGGGGAGGAAGAACACGGTCTGGTACAGCTCCCGCAGGGGCTTGATGGAGTTGAGCCCCACGGAAATGAGCAGCGCAAGCCCGGTGGAGACCGGCACCGTGATGATGACCAGGATGAAGGTGTTCTTCACGGCCTGCAGGAAATAGGGATCGTGCAGGACGTAGGAGTAGTTGTAAAGGCCCGTCCCCCAGAAGGTCTGGGATGTGGAGTTGTAGCCCTCCTCAAAGGAGTAGACAAACACATCCACCAGGGGATAGACCATGAACACACCCAGAAACGCGATGGCCGGCAGCAGATAGAGCCAGGCCTTCCAATTCTTGTTCTGCATGCAGCGCCTCCCTTTACACCGTAAACGGGATCCGTTCCTCGCTCTCGGCGTCGAAGAGGTGGACCTTGGCGGGCTTGAGCGCGAAGCGGACGAAGTCGCGGGACTGGTCGATCTGCACTTCCGAGGGGATGATGGAGCGGATGGTCTCGCTCTGGGCGGCGGGGTGGGTGGAGACCACGCTGCGGTCCCGGCCCATGACCTCCACGGCCTGCAGCTGGCAGCTGAGGGGGCCGGCGGCCTCCAGCAGGAAGCCCTCGGGCCGCACGCCGACGAAGACCTTCCGGTCGGAAACGCCCTTTACGCTCAGCACGCCGTCCTCACCGATGTAGAGCACGCCGCCGCGCACCTCGCCGGAAAAGACGTTGATGGGCGGAGTGCCGAGAAACTTGGCCACAAAGAGATTGCAGGGCTCGTCATACACGTTCTGAGGCTTGCCGATCTGGTTGACGATGCCGTCCTTCATCACGACGATCAGGTCAGAGATGCTCATGGCCTCCTCCTGGTCATGGGTGACGAAGATGGTGGTGATGCCGGTCTCCCGCTGAATGCGGCGGATCTCCTCACGGGTCTGCAGACGCAGGCGGGCGTCCAGGTTGGAGAGCGGCTCATCCAGCAGCAGAACCCGCGGCATCTTTACCAGCGCGCGGGCGATGGCCACGCGCTGCTGCTGGCCGCCGGAGAGCTGGGAGGGCTTGCGGTCCATGAGCTTTTCGATCTGCACCAAACGTGCGGCCTCCTCGGCCTTCTCCAGCATCACCTGCTTGGAGAGCTTCTCACTGCCCTTCAGGTTCTGCAGCGGGAAGAGGATATTCTGCCGGACGGTAAGATGGGGGTAGAGCGCGTAATTCTGGAACACCAGACCGACCCCGCGGTTTTCCGGCGGGAGCCTGGTCACGTCGTCCTCGCCGAAGAAAATGTGGCCGCTGGTGGGCGTCTCCAATCCGCAGATCAGGTTGAGCGTGGTGCTCTTTCCGCAGCCAGAGGGGCCGAGCAGACCAATCAGCTTCCCGTCGGGGATCTCAAAGGTGAAATCGCTGACAGCGGTGACTTCCTCACCCTTTTTGCTGCGGCTGGGGAATCGTTTCGTCAGATGCTGCAATACAACTTTCATGGCATTCCATCCCTTTGCGTTTTTTCGGCTGCGAAGCTTCCGCCTCACAATCGCGTCTCTCACGCGTATCGCGTGAGCTTTTTTCGATTTATACAAGGATATACTCATTAAATCACAAAAGCGCCAGGATTTCAATGCTTGTCTCCGATCCGACAGGTTTTTACCGTTTCGGGCATGATGATCAGGTAGGTAGATGCTGCCGTCACATTTACGTGATAAAATAAAAAAACCTGTTTCTGTGTCAATTCACTCAAAAAATGGATTTATATAAGTGAGGGCCCTTAAACAAAGGAGACGAGGTATGAACGACAGAGAAATCGTAAACTTATACTGGCAGCGCTCGGAGAAGGCCATCACGGAAACCGAGCAGAAATACGGGCGCTACTGCCATATCATTGCTTACAACATTTTGAAAAACAGCGAGGATTCCGAGGAATGCGTCAATGACACCTGGATGAGCGCCTGGAACGCCATGCCGGACAAACGCCCGGATCGACTGGCACCCTTTCTCGCCCGGATCACGCGCAACTTCGCCTTGACCAAGATCGTCCGCCGCACGGCGAAGAAGCGCGGCGGCGATGAAGCAGCGCTTGCGCTGGAGGAGCTGGACGAGTGCCTGCCCTCCGACTACGATCTGGAAAAAGAGATCGAGGATCGGGAGCTTAGCCGCATCATTGACGCCTTTGTCGGAAATCTCCCGGAAGAAGAGCAGCTTGTCTTTGTCAGTCGGTACTGGTTCGTGGCGACGGAACGTGAAATCGCGGAAAAGCTGGGAATGAGCCGCAGCGGCGTTTCCGCCATGCTGAAGCGGACAAGAAGCAAGCTGAAAACCTATCTGATGATGGAGGGCTTATGTACAAGTCGGAACGAATGATGAAAGCCATCGGAGATATTTCCGATGATAAGATTGAAAAAGCCAGCCGTGCGTTGGGCTATCATAAAGATCGGCGTCATACTGCCCGCATTTCCATTCGGATGGGGCGGCTGATGAGCATTGCTGCGGTTGCTGTTTTACTCCTTGCGCTGGGCGCCGTGGCATATGCCGCCAACTTCTTTGGACTGCGTGAGCTTTATGCTAACCCCAACCGTGGCGACATGCCCGAGGAGGCTGCTGATCTGATCGTCAGCGAGGGTGCGGAAGTCAAAGGCGACGGCTGGAGTGCCAACGTGCAGGAAACCTATTGCGATGAGGGAACGGTGCTCGTCACTGTTCATGTGAGCGCTGATGCAAGCTATATCGTTGTACCGACGGATGCGGAGCTCGACAGCCAGCTGTCTGCGCTTGGTTTGCCGGAAGAGGGAACGCTCCGCGAGTATGCCCGAGATGAAGAGAAAACGCTTCTGTTCGTGGGGGCAAATCTCGACCGGGAAGCGCTGGGACTTACTTCCACCGGAGAGCGCTTTGAGAACGCCTCTCCGCAGGAGATGACAATCTACGTAGAAGGCGCACGCGGCAGCAGCACGGACGCACCCATTGATACAATCTGCACAGTCGTTGCTGTGGCATGGTCCTCCGAAACGCAAGACCCTGACACGCTGGCACCGGAACGCAGAGAGCTTCCCATCACGCTGGTCGAGGGCAAAAGCACGCCGTTGGGGCTTTACACGCCTGCCGATCCTTGTTCCTTGCCTGGCTTCGAGTTGGGTGAACTGAGCTTGACACAAACGCCTCTGGGCATAGAGCTGCGTTTGAAAATGAAGACGCTTGATGAAGAGACAGCAAGGAATCTGCTTACCCTGCGTCTGGATGGCGTTGAGTTCCACGGAGCCGGCACCATTGATCCGAACGGATATGCTGTATTCACTCAGGGTCAGGGCGATTTCGGCGACAGCCCGATTATCCAGTTCTTGGATTGGAATAAAAATACCATTGCTAAAGTTTCGTTCGAAAAGACCGAATAGCGGCCTGCCCACTAGCAATGGAAAGCCAATTATTTGTCCGCGGTTGGCCGCAGCAATCCTCCGGTATAAACAAAAGCCCGTCTCTCCTTGTCGGAGGGACGGGCTTTTGCTCCTTTTCGCGCATGGTACAAGATGTTGTCGGAATATGCTGTCAGAGAGGTGAGACTATGCTGGAAAACGCATTTCAACTGCTGGCGGGGAGCCTGTTTCTCATGCTGCGCATCGCGCCGTCCGGGTCCTATCCCCGGCCGCTGAGCCGGGAGGAGGAGCGGGCGTGCCTGGAGCAGGCGGCAGCGGGGGACATGGATGCCCGCAACCGGCTTGTGGAACACAACATGCGCCTGGTGGCCCACATCGTGAAAAAGTACTATTCCCAGAGCGGGGAACTGGACGATCTGCTGTCCATCGGCACCATCGGGCTCATCAAGGGCATCAACAGCTACCGGGCCGACAGGGGCGTGCGCCTGGCCACCTATGCCAGCCGATGCATTGAAAACGAGATCCTGATGCACTTTCGCGCCCAGCGGAAGACGGCAGGGGAGGTGAGCCTCTCGGAGGCGCTGGACAGCGAGGACGAGGACGGCAACCTCTCCTTCCTGGACGTGGTCGCCCAGGAGGACGATCTGGCGGAGCGGGTGGATCTGCGCGAAGAATGCGGCCGCCTGCGCGGCTGCGTGGAGACAGAGCTGGACGCCAGGGAGGAGAAGATCATCCGCCTGCGCTACGGCCTCGGCGGCGCAGAGCCGCTGACCCAGAACGAGACGGCGCAGCGCTGCGGCATCAGCCGCAGCTATGTCTCCCGCATCGAGAAGAAGGCACTGGAAAAGCTGCGCCGGGCGATGGAGAGGACGTAAACGGCTTCGGTTGCGTTTCGGGAGAAAGAATGATAAAATAGCAGCATCAGTAAACGAAGGAGAAGCGCGTATGAAAAAGGTGCTCATGATCGGCACCGGCGGCACCATCGCCTCGGAAATGACGCCGGAGGGGCTGACGCCCGGGCTGAGCCCGGAGCGGCTTCTGCAGTTTGTGCCGGCCATCTCGGAGCTCTGCGACGTGGACTGCGTCTCCGTTTTCAGTGAGGACAGCACCAACATCACCCCCGCGCATTGGATGAGGCTTGCTAAGGTGCTACGGGAGGGCTATGAGCGCTATGACGGCTTTGTCGTCAGCCACGGGACGGACACCATGGCCTACACGGCGGCGGCCCTGTCCTATCTGGTGCAAGACAGCCGTAAGCCCATCGTCTTCACCGGCGCGCAGAAGCCCATCTATTTTGACTCCACAGACTCCAAGACCAACCTGACGGACGCCTTCGTCTGCGCCTGCTCGGAAAAGCTGGCCGGGGTCTCCATCGTCTTCAACGGCCGCGTGATCCTGGGCACCAGGGCGCGCAAGACCTGCTCGAAGAGCTTCGCGGCCTTCTCCAGCATCAATTATCCGGATCTGGCCACGCTGCAGGACCACCGGCTCCTCTGCTACATCCCGGGGGACCGGAGCGGGGAGCCCCGCTTCTTCGACCGGCTCAGCACCGACGTGGCGCTTTTGAAGCTGGCGCCGGGCATGGACGCGGAGCTGCTGCGCTTTCTGTTGGAGCGCAAGAGCGCCGTGGTGATCGAGTGCTTCGGCGTGGGCGGCCTGCCCAGCTACGGGGACAACGCCTTTTTTGACCTGGTGGAGGAGTACACGGCGAAGGGCCGCTTCGTCGTCATGACTACCCAGGTGCAGAACGAGGGCTCCGACCTCTCGGTCTACAGCGTGGGGCACCGGCTCAAGGCCAACCGCCGTGTGCTGGAGGCCTACGACATGACCACCGAGGCCGCCTATACCAAGATGATGTGGATCCTGGGGCAGACCCGGGTACCGGAGGCGGTGCAGGAGCTCTTTTACACCCCGGTGGCGCATGACATCCTGCATCCCGAAGTTTGAGGATTACGGACTTGCGCGGAGAGGGAAAATCCTGTAAACTGTGAGCAATCTGATACAGAGGTTTTCTGCCATGAGAAAAACCGACAAAAGAAGCATATTGTCTCTACTGCTGGGGCTGGCGCTGCTGCTGACGGCCTGCGGCGCGGCGAGCCCTGCCGCCGAAACTCCGGACCCGGAGGCGGCGCAGCGCTCCTACCGCTATGTGGACAGCATGGACACGATCATTGAGCTGACCGCCTACGGCAGCGCACGGGAAGAGGCCCTGGACGCCGCAGAGGCGGAAGTCCTGCGCTTGAACGACCTGCTCTCCATCGGCCTGGAGGACAGCGAGGTCTCCCGCCTGAACCGGGAGGGGAGCGGGACGCTGGGCCCGGACGCCGCCTATCTGGTAAAGCGCGCGCTGGAGATCTACGATTCCACCGGCGGCGCCTTTGAGCCCACGATCTATCCACTGATGGTGCTCTGGGGCTTTACCGGTGGGGAGCATCACGTCCCCACGGAGGAGGAGCTGAGCGAGACCCTGGCCCTGGTCGGTGCTGACCGGGTCATCTTTGATGCCGAAACCGGCGAGATCACACTGGACACAGGCCAGGCCATCGACCTCGGCGGCATCGCCAAGGGCTACACCTCCGCGCGGATCATGGACATCTACCGGGAGCACGGGCTCACGTCGGGCCTTGTGAGCCTGGGCGGCAATGTCCAGTGCCTTGGCGCAAAGCCGGACGGCTCACGCTGGCGCATCGGCGTGCGCAACCCGGACACCGAGACCGGCGGCATCGTGGCCGTGGTGGCGGTGACCGATAAGGCGGTTATCTCCTCCGGCGGCTATGAGCGCTTCTTCGTGGACGAGGAGAGCGGCATCACTTACGAGCACATCATGGACCCGGCCACCGGCACCCCGGTGCGCAATGAACTGGCCCAGGTCACCATCGTGACGCCGGACGGCACGCTGGGCGACGGGCTCTCCACCGCGCTCTACATCATGGGGCTGGACGCCGCCGCCGACTACTGGCGGGCCCACAGCGCGGAGTTTGACGCGGTCTTTGTGACACGCAGCGGGGAGATCTACGTCACCGCCGGTCTTGCCGACAGCGCCTCCGCCATCGAGGGCGGCGCGCCGCTGCAGTTTATTCAGTGAAGTACAGAGCGTGTTAAAATTTCCCGTCTGTCTTGACTTGCACGAGCGGGGACGGTATAGTTTTATCGCGATAAAAGGCGAAAACCATTTCGGCGAATGGAGGCGAAGGCATGAAGATCGGCATCATGGAGCTGGTCGTGATCTTTATTGTGGCCCTTCTGGTGATCGGCCCGGATAAGCTGCCGCTCTATGCCAAGAAGCTGGGCGGCGCGCTGCGCGAGTTCCGCAAGGCGTCGGCGGACATGACCAAGGAGATCCGCGAGAATGTGGTGGAGCCGCTGGAGGAAGCCCAGAAGCCTCTGCGCGAGGCGATGGAGCCGCTGGAGGATCTGAACCGGGATCTCAACAAGAACCTGAAATCCGTGGAGAAGGATCTGAAGGGCATCGGCAAGACCAAGAAGGAAGAAAAAAGCGCGGAAGAGCCGGCCCCGGCGGCGGAGGCGGAAAGCCCCGCAGCCCCGGCTGAGGCGCCGGCACAGGAACCCGCTCCGGCGGAGGAAGCGCCCACGGATGCGCCCGCTGCGGAAGAAAGCAAGGAAAACGGAGGAGAAAACGCATGAAACTCGGTGTACAGGAACTGATCATCATTCTGGTTGTCGTTATCATCATCTTTGGGCCGACCCAGATCCCCAAGCTGACCAAGATGTTCGGCAAGAGCGTCAAGGGCTTCAAGGACGGCATGGCTGAGGAAGAGGAAGAGCTGGCCGCCGAGAAGAAGGCGAAGAAGAGCGAGGACAGAAAGTCTGAGGAGGCCGCCTCCGAGGATGAAAAAGAATAAAGCCGCCGCCGTCGAAGACGACGGCAGCATGAGCCTCTCCGGCCACCTGCGGGAGCTGCGCAACCGGGTCGCGGTCTGCGTCGTGGTGCTGGTGCTGGGCTTCTTCGGCTGCCTGAGCATTGCCGGGAAGCTGGTGACCATGCTGACCGATCTGGGCACGGCCTATCAGTACAACTATGTCTACATCGCGCCGCAGGAGCTGCTGCTGGTCTACTTCAACCTGGCGCTGATCGGCGCGGTGGTGATCACCTTCCCCGTGCTGGCCTATGAGGCCTATGCCTTCTGCAGCCCGGGGCTGAGCCGAAAGGAGAGAACCAGCATCGCCCTGGCCCTGCTCGCCGGGACGCTGTTCTTTGTCATCGGCGTGGCCTTCGCGCGCTTTATCAGCGTGCCGTTCATGCTGCGCTTCCTGATCGGTTTTACCACCGAGGTGGAGGTCTCCGCCTCCATCAGCATCCAGGAATACGTGGGCTTTCTGATGACGGTGTTTCTGATTTTCGGCGCCGTGTTCGAGCTGCCGGTGATCTCCGTTCTGCTCACGAGCCTGGGCGTCCTGCGGGCCGAGTGGCTGATGAAGGGCCGCCGGGTCATGATCGTGCTGATCTTCGTGCTGGCTGCGATCATCACCCCGCCGGACATCGTGTCTCAGATCATGGTGGCCGTCCCCATGATCGGCCTGTATGAGCTGAGCATTCTGCTGAGCCGCCTCGTGATGAAGGCGAAAAAGAAAAAGGCCGATCCGGACGAGGATGAGGACGAGGAAGACGAATAACAAACGAAAATGGGCTGCTTGTGCAGCCCTTTTTCTGTCCACAAATAAAGCTGTGATTCCACTTTTTCAGATTGACAGAACAGGGAAAGTCGGGTACAATGATTTGTGTAGAAAAGTGCCCGAAAGGGTGATATAAAGTACAAAAAATGATGGAGGTCGTCATGAAAAAGGAGAGTAAGAGACTCCTGCTGGACCTGGCGGTCATGGTCGTCTGCGCCGTGCTGTGTCTGGTCCTGCTCACTGGCGTGTTCCCCAGGGGGCCGATGGCCCTCGCAGCCGCTCCCACCAATGAAGTTTCCGCCGACGGGATCCGTATCGCCAAGGTGGAGAAGACCGGTTCCGGCATCACGATGCTGACCGCCAAGGACTGGGAGAGCGCTTATCCCGAGATCTATGCGGCATATTCCATGAACAGCGAGAACAAGGACGCCGAGGACTATGTGGCGGATTACCCCATGATCTCCACCCTGTTTGAGGGTTACGGCTTCGCCAAGTTCTACGGCGGCGCCCGCGGCCACACCTATGTGATCGAGGACGTGACCAGCACTGGCCGTCCCCACGCGATGGCAAACTGCTTTACCTGCAAAACGCCGGACTTCACCGTCATGGCCAACGAGATGGGCGACGCGGCCTACTCCCTGGCTTTTGAGGACGTGCTGCAGCAGGTGAACGAGCCCCTGAGCTGCTACAACTGCCACGGCAACACCGGCAGCACCCTGATGGTGACCCACCAGTATCTGGCCAAGGCCCTCGGCAGCGACCTGAACAAGGTCGACGCCGCAACGCTGACCTGCGGCCAGTGTCACGTGGATTACTACTTCGATCCCGCGACCAAGGCCACCACGCTTCCCTACACCAGCCTCGCCACCATGAATCCCGACGACATGCTGGAGTATTACAACAGCCTGATGGTGGACGGCCAGGTCTTTGCCGACTATGTCCACGCAAGCTCCGGCGTGCGCCAGATCATGATCAACCACCCCGAGTTTGAGACCTTCGCCGGCAAGGGCAGCGTGCACTACGGCACCTTCACTTGCGCGGACTGCCATATGGGCACCGTCACGAAGGACGACGGCACGACCTATCCCGACCACTATCTCCGCAGCCCGCTGGACAATCAGGAGCTGATCGACAGCACCTGTTCCAAGTGCCATGAGGATCTGCCCGGCTTCGTGCACGGCATCCAGGAGAAGGCCGAGGCCCGCACCTATGACATCGGCTACAAGCTGGAGGATCTGATCAACCAGATCACCGCAGCGGCGAGCAGCGGCGAGTATACCGACGAGGAGCTGGACGCCATCCGCATGAGCTACCGCAACGCCCAGTTCTACTGGAACTTCGTGTTCGTCGAGAACAGCGAGGGCGCGCACAACTCCAAGCTCACGAATGAGTGCCTGGACAAGTCCGAGGCCCTGATCGCCGAGACCCTGGCCCTGTTCCACTGAGCCGCTTCTGAAAACCGAGACTGCCGTCCCGCCCATCGGGCGGGGCGGCTTTCCTTTTCTTTGAGGACATTATGAAAAAAGTATTCAACTTCCTGCGCTCCATGCGCTTCGGCATCATTCTTCTGCTGCTGATTGCCGCCTGCTCCGTGGTAGGCTCCGTGATCCCGCAGGATCGGGGCGCCGCCTGGTACGCGCAGAACTATACCTCCATCCACGCCTACCTGCTGATGCTGGGGCTGGATCATGTGTTCCGGGGCTGGTTTTTCATCACGCTGCTGGTGCTGCTGTGCCTGAATCTGAGCCTCTGCTCCATCCTCCGCATCCGCACTGTGGTGAAGAGCGGGGAGAAAGCGGAGGAGAAGATCGCCCGGCTTCCCGATGCGGTGAAGCTGGATGCGGAGGGCGTCTCGCTCCTGAAAGAGCATCTGCAGTCTCTGCACTGCCGGGAGACGGCTTTCGGCGATGCGACTGTTTACAGCAAAAACGGCATCGGCCGCTACGGCACCTTTATCACCCATCTCGCAATCCTGCTGACGGTGATCTTCGGCGCGGCGGCGCTCTACAGCCCGACGGTGATCGATCAGAGCTGTCTGCCGGGGGAAGCACTTACGATGGAGGACGGCACCCAAATCGAGGTGCAGAGCTTCCACATCGAAAACGAACTGGGGGATCTGGACTTTGAGAGTGTCCTGCGTGTGGCCCTGCCGGACGGGCGCGTCAGCGACTGGCGGCCGGTCAGCGTGAACCATCCGCTCTCCTTCGGACACTATAAGATCTACCAGCAGACCTACGGCACGGCGGGCTCTGTCACCGTGCGCAATCTCTCTACCGGCGGCGCGGATGATTTTACCCTGACGGAATCCTGCTTCCTGACCTCGGACGGCGTCAACGGCGTCTGGTATGAGGCCCTCTATCCCGGCTATCTCCGGGATGAGGACGGCGGCTTTACGCTCATCACCTCTACCTCCGGCAGCTATACCGATCCCGTGTACCAGATCCTGCTGGCGACGGACGGGGAGTATACCCCGGTGCTGGCCTTCCCGGGCGAGGACCTGACGGTGGGGGAGATGGAGTACGCTTTCAACGACCCGGTGGAGTACCCCGGCCTTCGCATCAAGCGGACGCCGCCCCTGGTGAATGCCCTGCTCTGCGCAAGCTTCGTGCTGATGATCCTGGGCCTGTACATCACCTTTTTCCTGCAGCCTGTCCTGGTCAAAACAGACCCGGAGGGATATATCGTGGGCGGACCGAAACCGGAGACCATGCGCATGGAACTGGGACTGCTGCTCCGGGAGCATGAGCGGGACAAGGAGGCATCATCATGTTAAACATCATCTTTTTCGCGGCGCTGGTGCTGTATTTCGCGGCGTCTGTGCTGGAGTTTGCAGGCGTCAGCTTCAAAAAGGAGAAGCTGCTGAAGGCGGCCTGGTGGATCTTCGTGGCGGGCTTTGCGCTGCACACGGCCTATTTCATCGCCCGCGGCGTCAAGGCGGGGCGCGTGCCGCTGGCAAACCAGTTCGAGTTCTCCATGGCCTTCTCCTGGGGCATCGCGGCGCTGCTGATCATGTTTCAGAAACGGCTGCACGCGGAGTGGCTCTCGGTGGCGGCCATGCCCATGGCCTTTCTTGTACTCTCCTACGCGGCGCTCAAGCCCATGGAGATCACCGAGCTGATGCCCGCCCTCAAGAGCACCTGGTTTGTGTTCCACATCGGCTCCGCCATGTTCAGTTACTCGGCCTTCGTGCTGGCCGGCTGCGCGGGGCTCCGCTACCTGCTGATGAGCCGCAAGGACAAGGAGCCGGATGAACTCAAGCTCCGGCAGATGGACTTCATGGCCTACCGCCTGATCGCCCTGGGCTTCCTGCTGCTGACGGTCACGATCCTGAGCGGCGCCATCTGGGCCGAGCAGGCCTGGTCCTCCTTCTGGACCTGGGACCCCAAGGAGGTCTGGGCACTGATCACCTGGATCATCTACGCGGTGTATCTGCACCTGCATCTGCGCAAAAATGCCAACGCGAAGATGCTGGCCTGGTATGTGGTGATCGCGGTGCCGGTGGTGCTCTTCACCTTCGCAGGTGTCAACACTCTGATGCCCGGCCTGCACAGCTACGGCTGATGAATGGTCAGTGATGAGTGGTTAGTGGCCAGTATTTATACCAAACGGCCTTTGAGAAAATGCTTTCTCAAAGGCCGTTTGCTATTTATTGCACCTGGTCAAGCGCGTCCTGCAGCCAGGCGACTCTTGTGTCCAGCACCTCTCGCACGACTTCGTTCTGAACGTCGCCGTCAAAGCCGTGGTACGCGCCCGGGATCTCCTGCAGCGTCACGTCCACGCCGGCTTCCTTCATCTTCCCTGCGTAGGCGATGTCCTGATCACATAGAGTGTCCATCTCCGCGGCTTCCACATGGGTGGGAGGATAGGCCGGGAAGCTCTCGTGCTCCATGGGCACGGCGTAGTCGGCGCTCGTCGGCTCATAGCCGTTCAGGTACAGCTTCCACATGCGGATGTTGGCCTCCCGCGGCCAGGTGGCGTGTTCATAGGTTTTGAGCGAGGGATAGTGCTGCGCCCGGTCGGTGACGGGATAGATCAGCATCTGCGCGCAGGGCGTCAGCAGCCCTTCGTCGCAGCAGCGGTGCGTGACCTCCGCGGCGAGGCAGCCGCCCGCGCTGTCGCCGTAGATCATCACCCGATCCAAATCGGTGAGCGGGGAGGCGGCGATCCACTTGAGCGTGTCATAGCAGTCGTCCAGTGGGGTGGGGTAGGGCGCGCCCAGCGAGATGCGGTACTGGGGCAGCACGACCCGGCAGTGGAGCTCGTCGGCATAGACAGCGCCCATGTCGAGCTGGCTGTTCATCATGGTCAGGAAGAAGGCGCCGCCGTGGCAGAAGAGCATGGTGGGCAGTGTTTCGCTCTCGCAGCCCTCCGGCTCCAGAATGTAACCGCCGATCGTATAGCCGTCCCGGGCCGTGACGCGCAGCTCCTTCTTCACGACGCCCTCCGGGGCTTTCCAGGCGGCGGTCATGCCGTTATCCAGCAGGTTGCACCAGCGGATGTAGAGATCGGCGAACACGTCGTCGTACTTGAAGTCCACGCCTGGCCCCGGCTGGGGAAGCGCGGGATCGTAGGGGTAATCCTTGACGTGGGTGTTGATCCGGCATACGCAGACGATGGTGAATACCAGGATCGGCAGCAGGACGACTGCCAACGGAATCCAGAGCCCTCTGTGCTTTCTTTTCATGGCCGTAATCCTTTCTCACTTTGCTTCTATTTTTATCCATTATAAGAGAAAAGGAAGCGCCGAACCGTCTGTTCTCGCAAACGGTCGTCGCTTTCGCACAAATGGTAGAACAGGCAAACGCCGCAGTCAACTGACTGTGGCGTTTGCTATTCACAGCTGTTTTACCGGGATGCCGGCCTCGTTCAGTTCACGGCGGAGACGGGCCATGTCGTTTAAAAACACCGTGGCCTGCATGCCGGAGAGCCAGGCCCCGTCCACATTGATGATGCTGTCGTCGATGAAGAAGCACTCGGCGGGGTCGAGATCGTACTGCCGGTAGAGCTCGGCATAGATCTCCCGCTCGGGCTTGAGCATCTTCACGTCCGCAGAGACGATGCGCCCGTCGAAGCACTCGGAGCCGGGGATGCGGTGAAAGTACTCGGCGAGGTAGCTCGTGGCATTGGAGAGGAGATACACCCCGTAGCCCAGACTCTTCACCTCGCGCACCAGATCGGCCATGCCGGGGATGGGCACAAGCTCGCCCTTCCACCAGTCGTAGACGCAGTGCCGCGCAGCCTCGTGCAGCCGCTCGGGCAGACGGCGGCAGATGCGCGCATAACCCTCGTCGGAGCTCATCCAGCCGTGGTCCATGGCAGCCCACTCGGCGCAGTGGAAGACCTCCCGCAGGAGCGTCTCGGAATCTTCTTCATTCAGCTTTTCTCTGGCCACAATGGCCGCCGGGTCCCACTCAATGAGGACCCGGCCCATATCGAAAATAACGTTTTTGATCATGCTTTACTGCTTTCCTTCTTCCTGAAAAATGCGGAGATCTTCTCCATGCGTTTTCTCCTCCGGTCGCGGGCCTCCAGCCGCTCGCCCAGGTCGCGGGCACCCACGCCGTAGACCAGGTAGAGGATCAGACCGGAGACGATCATGATAAACACCGTGGAGGCGCAGCGGCGGCCCGACGCGTTGACGTTGTAGCCGTACAGGCCCTCCTCGCGGCACATGGCCTGGATGACCATGGCGTAGCTGGTGCCGTAGGTGCTGGCGAAGGTGGCGGACATGTCGTACTCGGTGAAGAGGGCGTTGAAGTTCAGGGCGAACACGGCCAGCACCGAGGGCAGGATGATCGGCAGCTTCACCAGCAGGAAGGTGTAGATCCCGCTGGCGCCCAGGTTCTTGGCGGCGTCCTCCAGCTCCTCGTCTATCGAGTAGAAGCTGGCCTTGATCATGCGCAAACTGAATGGCAGCTTCGTCACCGTATAGGCCATGACGATCAGGAAGCGGACATTCTGCGCGTAATAGAGATTCTGATTGCCCACATACCAGATGGCGTCGGAATTGAAGTAAGTGCGGTAGGAGTAGCAGATCAGGATCGTGGGCAGCAGCCAGGGGAAGAGTAGGGCGTATTCCAGCACAACGCCGGTGCCCTTGTTCTTTTTCTTGAAGATGTAGTTGCAGGCAACCACCACGATCACGCAGGCCAGCGCCGCCGCCAGCGCGGAGAGGATGAAGCTGAGTTTGATGCCGCCCAGCGTCGCCTCATTGGCGAAGACGCCGGAGATGGAGCCCTCGCGGGTCTTGTACTTGCCGCGGCTGGTGAGATACTGATAATCCTGCTGCCCGAAGTAGTTGATGAGCGTCCACTGGGTCAGATCCAGCTTTTTCAGGCGGATGGCCGAATAGGTCTGGAAGGAGAAGATGATGATCATCACCACGGGGGTCATGTAGATGATGAAGAGCACATAGGCGTAGATATGCGCCAGGATGTTAGCCACAGGATTCGTGATCTTCTGCTTCTGGAGCTTTGCCTTGGTCTTGGAGACGGAGAGGTAATGCCCCTTGCGCTCGTAAGCCGAGAGCACCGTCAGCAGCACGATGGTGAACATCGCCAGAATAATGGAGAGCAGGGCCGCGCGGGCCTGGGGGAAGGCCTCGTCCGCGGTGGAGGAGCCGGCCAGACGCACGATCTCGGGGTTGATGGAGTCATAGCCCAGCAGGGTCGGGGCGGACATGGCGCAGAGGCCGGTGATGAAGGTCATGACCGTGAGCGAGAACATGGTGGGGATCAGCGTGGGGAAGACCACCTTCCACAGCACCTTGAAGGGCTTGGCGCCCATGTTGCGCGCGGCCTCCACGGTGTTGTAGTCGATGCCGCGGATGGCGTTTCTCAAAAAGAGCATGTGGTTGGAGGTGCAGGCGAAGGTCATGGTGAACAGGACCGCGTTGAAGCCCGAGAACCAGCTGGTGTTGAAGTCGGGGAAGGCGTTTTTCATGGCGGTGGTCAGGATCCCGTCGCCCGCGTAGAGGAACATGTAACCCGTGACCAGCGCAACGCCGGAGTAGATCATCGTGGTCATGTAGCCCATGCGCAGGATGCGCGCACCTTTGATGTCAAAGTACTCCGTGAGCAGCACGATGGACACGCCGATCACGTTCACCGTGATCACAAGGCAGATGGCAAGCTTCAGCGAGTTCCATACGTATTTGCCCATGGAGCCCGCCAGGAAGAAGCGGATGACGGCGAAGGCGTCCCGCTCACCGGCGGCATTCCTGGTGTTGAAGATGCTGGTCAGGGTGTTGAGACAGGGCAGGAGCATGAAGCCGAAGAAGAGGTAGGCAAAGAAGCACACGCCCACCAGGCGGACAAAGAGCTCCGGCCGGATCTTGCGATCAAGCGTCTGGCTCATTTTACCACCTCTTCCTCTCCGGAGGGCTCATAGGCCATGATGTCCCGCGGGTCGATGACCACGGAGACCTGCTGCCCCTCCTCATAGATCCGCACGCCGTCGTTCTTCTCGATGACCTTGATGGTCTGGCCCTCCAGCGCGATGTAATACTTGATGAAGAGACCGTAGTATTCCCGCATGGTGACGACGCCGGGGAGGGCCACCTGCCCGCCCTGCGGCTCCACGTTCACATGCAGGCGCTCCAGACGCACATAGTTGTGCTTTGCGGCGTCCACCTGCGCGCCGGCGGCGTTGAGCTTTGCCACCACCGCGTCGGAGAGCCGGTTGATGTCGCCGATGAAGTTGCACACAAACTCGGTCCTGGAGAAGTTGTAGACCTCGTTGGGCGTGCCGATCTGCTCGATATAGCCCTTGTTGAACACGGCGATGCGGTCAGACAAGGTCAGGGCCTCCTCCTGATCGTGGGTGACGTAGATGGTGGTGATGCCGAAGTCCTTCTGCATTTTCTTCAGCTCATTTCTGAGCTGCACGCGGAGCTTGGCGTCCAGGTTCGACAGCGGCTCGTCCATGCAGATGATGGCGGGCTCGGTCACCAGGGCGCGGGCGATGGCCACGCGCTGCTGCTGGCCGCCGGAGAGCTGAGAGACGGCCTTCTTGAGCTGCTCGTCCGAGAGGTCCACCTTCTTCGCAATGTCCCGCACCTTCCGGTCGATCTCGTCCTTCTTCAGCTTCTTGATCTTCAGACCGAAGGCGATGTTGTCATACACCGTCATGGTGGGGAAGAGGGCGTAGCTCTGGAAGACGATGCCGATGTTGCGCTTTTCGATGGGGACATGGGTGATGTCCCGGTCCTTGACGACCACGGTGCCGGATACCGGCTCGATAAAGCCGGTGATGGTGCGCAGGGTGGTGGTCTTGCCGCAGCCGGAGGGGCCGAGGAAAGTGAAGAACTCGCCCTCCTTGACGTGGACGTTGATGTCGTGCAGCGCGGTAAAGTCGCCGAATTTCACGACGATGTCATTTAATTTGATCATAAGCCATCGCTCCTTTGCATGTTGGTGAGAGAATCCGTTTGCTCAGAAGGCAGCGCCGTTCGTGCGGCGCGGTCTTCTCAGCAGCCGGATAGAACATGGCGAGCCGGTGGGGACCGGCTCGCCATATGGGATTACGGAGAGAAATTACTCGGCCTTCTGGGTCAGGACAGACCAGTCGAGGCTGTCCCAGTCGGGCTCGGCGGGGGCGGCGGAAGCGTCGGCCCAGTAGAAGCCCAGGTTGGTCATGATGTTGGTCCACTCGGCGCTGTGGGCGGCGACATAGGCGGCATAGGTCATGTCGGTGCCGGGAACGGTGGTCAGCGCGAAGTTGGGGATCAGGTAGATCTCGGGGATATCGCCCTCATAGACGATATCGGCAGCTTCCTTGTTGCAGGGGAAGGAGTCGAACTCTTCGGCCCAGGCAGCCTGCACATCGGCAGAGCCGAACCACTCGCAGAACTCCTTGACCTTCTCGGTCTGCTCTTCGGTACGGCCGGCCTTGTCCAGAATGCCGATGTACTCGGCGATGTAGTAGGTGCCGTCGTCAATGTCGACCAGGGCCCAGTTCTCGGGCTCCAGCGCGCCGACCAGAGGATGCTCACTGCCTTGGGCGGCCGCATCGATCTTGCCGTACAGGGCGGAGGAGTAGAACTCGGAGATGGCAACGTCGCCCTTGTTCAGAGGATCAAAGCCGTACTTGTAGTCGTCGCCGCCGAACTTGCCGTCCGCGCAGAACTTCCACAGGGCCTTCCAGCCGTCAATGGAGATGCCGCCGGCGGGGGACTCGGGATCGGTGAAGGCGTAGAGCATGGCGGAGTTGATGTTGGCGTTGGTGGTGCCGCCGACCTTGTTCTGGCGGTACCAGCTGTAGCCGGAGTCGATGACGTCGGCCCAGTGCTCGAAGTGGAGCTCTTCGCCGTTGGTGCCGAACTCGTCATTGCGGTACAGCATCAGGACGTTCTGGATGACGATGCCGTAGGCCTTGCCCTCGTACTGATACTCGCCGACCTGGTCAGCCCAGGAGGGAGTCCAGTCGATGATGGAGAGGTTCTCGTACTGGCCGTCGATCAGCTGGCCCCAGCGGGTCTCGTTCAGACCGAAGATCAGGTCGCCGTCCTTGTTCTCGTTGGCAGCCTGCACAGCGGCAGTGTCGCCGGAGATGACGGAGTTGTCGTCGATGGAGATGTTGAAGCCGGCCTTCTTGGCTTCGTTGATGAGCCAGGTGGTGCGCTCCGTGGAGTTGGAGTTGGAGTAGATGCGGATCGTGTAGTCGTCACCGGCGGCGAATGCGGTGGGGCAGGCCACGGCAAAGACCATCACGAGCGCCAGCAGCAGCGCAAGGTACTTTTTCATAGGGGTTCCTCCTTGTAAAAATTTCAGCGGGCAGTGCCCGTAGAATACCGGTTCAGGGCTTGCAGACAGCCTGGGTTTGTTACGAAACTTTTAACTAAAATATACTCCTCTTTTCCCCCAGTGTCAATAATAGACAAAAAAACTTCGACGAGCGCTTCCAGACTTTGGCATAAAGTCATAAAAAACCCCGGCCGCCGCAGCGGCCGGGGAAACAGGAGAGAAAAGAGAGGATAACGATCAAATCAGGCCAGCGCGGCGCCCAGGGCCTTGCAGGCAGCCTCCGCCTCGTCGTCGGGAGCGTCGTTGCAGATCACACTGCCGGCGGCCAGGGTGATGCCGCTTGCGGCGCAGTCCTCTTCCCAGGCGTTCATCCAGTCGCCGCCGCCCCAGCCGTAGGAGCCGAAGAGCGCGACCTTCTTGCCGCCGAGAGAGCCCTTGACCGCGTCGAACATGGGGGCAAATTCGCTGTCCTCCAGTTCCTCGCTGCCCATGGCGGGGCAGCCGAAGGCGATGGCGTCAAAGCCTGCAGCCTTGGCGGCGTCAAAATCGGCGGCGGTGAAAAGCTCGGCGGAGGCGCCGGCGCTCTTGGCGCCCTTCAGGACCAGCCTGGCCATGGCCTCGGTATTGCCGGTGCCGCTCCAGTAAACAACTGCTGTTTTGCTCATGATCATGATTCCTTTCTGAATACACTATTTTCATACGGATACCGCGAGACGGGCGAGGGGAATGCCCGCGTCCAGCGAACGCTGATAGGATTCCGTACATTTACGATATTTTTCGAAGGTCTCTCTCGCCGCCTTCTCGTCACCGTAGACCTTCCAGTAACCGGTGAGCTTGCAGCCCTTCGGCCCGTTTTCGATGAAGCCGCGCACGTCCTCGGGCGGATAACTGAGAAAGAGCCCGATCTCGTGGGGGAAATCTTCTCCGCTGTTGAGGCGCTCCCGGAGCCGGTTCAGACAGGGGCCGAGTTTATCCTCGGCATAACCGGCCCTTCGCAGGATATCCCGGGCGGCCTTTTCTTTGAGGTCACGCCGGAGCTCACCGGGGCGAAAGACGTACAGCAGCGCCCGGCCCGCCCGATAGCGCAGGGGCAACACGCAGATCCCGCGGGAGGCAAGCGTCCGGTTAAGAGACCGCACGTCGGCGATCATGCCGGTCCGGTCCGGATACGGAAAGGAGAACATGCTGCCGGTTTTCAGGCCGGCCAGCGTGGGCGCGCAGCACTGCACAAAAACCTCGTCCGACATCCTGTATCGCCTCCTTACCGATAGATTCTGCAGATAATGGCTTCTTATTCTCAGCCCGCGTGCTTTTCCAGCACGTTTTTCAGCGCCGAGAGGGAAGCGGAGCGGCAGTACTCCACGCGGGTGTTCTGCCCCTTGATCTCACTGAGGGCGCTGTGCAGCATCTTGTGGGACATGGTGTCGGTAAAGAAGATCATCAGATCCGGGGAGCCCAGCTTGGCTTTCAGACTGCCGCGTGGCTTGGTGAACACGTTTGCCTCGCAGGAATACTTCTGACACAGCTCCTTATAGCGACGCTCCATGCACTCGTTGCCGCCGACGATGACTACGCTCATGCGAACCCTCCTTCACAGCAAGGTTAAACTTCTCTAACTGCTATGGAGTTTAACATATCTAACTCCCATTGTCAATATGGGAATTGAAAGAAAATGAGGTCTCTTTTCCTCCGCCTCCGGCACCTGAGTTTTCAGCCGAAAGACTCATGTTTGCCATCAACTTTATGTTGCATTTCAGAAAAAAACATACTACAATATGTGGTGAAGGGATTTACATAAAACTTTTTTGAAGGGGGCGTATCCCGTGAAAACCGTCCTGGTCACTTTGCCGGTGGAAGAGCGGCACAAACCGAAGCTGGAGGCCGCCGGGCCGGATTGTGAGTTTATCTATGTCGGCCTGAACGGCGCAACGACTGAGCTGGTGCAGCAGGCGGACATCATCCTCGGCTGCGTGCCGGCTGGGATGATCCAGGCCTCACCGAGGCTGGGGCTGCTGCAGCTCTATTCCGCGGGAACGGACCCTTATATCGTCCCCGGCGTTCTGCATGAAAACACTGTGCTCACCAACGCCACCGGTGCCTATGACAAGGCCGTGGGCGAGCATGCCTTCGCTCTGGTGCTGACGCTGCAGAAAAAGCTGCACCGCTATCGGGACGCGCAGAACGCGCACCGCTGGACCGATTTCGGGCAGGTCTGCTCCCTGTCGGACTGCACGGTGGTCGTGGTGGGCCTCGGCAACATCGGGCTCCACTTTGCCCGGCTCTGCAAGGCGCTGGGCGCAACTGTGATCGGCGTCAAGCGCCGCCCCGGCCCCTGCCCGGAGGGGGTGGACGAGCTCTGCCTGACCGACGAACTGGACAGCGTGCTGCCGCGGGCGGACGTACTTGCCTCCTTCCTGCCGGGCACCGGCGCTACGAAGGCCATGTACACGTCAGAGCGCTTTGCGGCCATGAAGAATACTGCCGTATTCATCAACTGCGGCCGCGGCAACGCGGTGAAGACCGAGGTGCTGATTGATGCCCTGCAGTCGGGGCAGATCGCCGCGGCGGGCATCGACGTCTGTGAGACGGAGCCGCTGCCTGAAAACAGCCCCCTCTGGGAGCAGGAAAACCTGCTCATCACGCCCCATGTCTCCGGAAACTTCCACCTGCCGGACATTCTGGAGAAGATCGTGGATCTCTCCGCGGCGAATCTCCGGGCCTATCTCGCCGGGGAGCCGCTCCGGAACGTGGTGGATTTCGAAACAGGATATAAGAGATAATAGAGACATACATATAGGGAGAAGAGAGATATGAAGTGCCCGTTTTGCGGTTATACCGAGAGTAAGGTCATCGATTCCCGCCCCGCCGAGGAGGGGGCGACCATCCGCCGGAGAAGAGAGTGCCTCGCCTGCGGAAAGCGTTTTACCACGTATGAAATCATTGAGCGCCTGCCCCTGGTCGTGGTCAAGCGGGACGGCAGCCGCCAGAGCTTTGACAAGGTCAAGCTCATCAACGGCATGGTCCGCGCCTGCGAGAAGCGCCCGGTGTCCCTGCAGACCCTTGAGCAGATCGCCGATGAGATCGAGCAGGAGCTGCAGAGCAATCTGGAGCGCGAAGTCAGCACCGTGGACGTGGGCGAGATGGTCATGAAGCGCCTCAAGGACATCGACGAGGTGGCCTATGTGCGCTTTGCCTCCGTCTACCGCAGCTTCAAGGACATCAACACCTTCATGGAGGAGCTCTCCAAGCTGCTGCTGGATAAGAAGTGATCAGTGGCCAGCGGTCAGTGATCAGTGATCGTTTTTTTCGCAGAAGAACACATTCCCGCTCTCGTCCGCGGTCATGAGGAAGACCGCCTTCGGGCCTGTATGGCCCTGCTGTCGCAGCTGCGCATCCAGCCAGCGGCGGTCGAAGCCCAGGCGCTTGAGGTTTTCGCCGATCACGTGCCCGTCGCTGATGATGACGCTGGGATAGCCCGCCTGTTCCGCCGCCATGCCCATCTGCCCGGTGGTCACCGGCTGGGCCTCGGCAATGGGGATCACGTTCAGCGTGCCGTTTGTTTCCAGCACGGCGTAGAGGACTTCGTTGATATCCAGAATGCCCCGGCTGCGCATGGCCTGCATCAGCTCGTCCGGCGTGAAGCGGTTTTTGCGCATCTCCGCCTGGTCGAGCTTCCCGTGGTCGATGATCAGGCTGGGCCGCCCGTAGAGCAGGGAGCGCAGCCGGATGCTGCGCAGGCTGAGAAAGGCCGTCGCCAGCTCCAGAACCGAGAGCACGGCGATTGGCAGCAGCGCCGGAAGGAGCGGGACCTCGTGCTCCTCCAGCGGGTGCGCGGCCAGATTCGCGATCAGTGCCGCCACCACAAATTCCGACAGCTCCATTTCTCCCAGCTGGCGTTTGCCCAGCAGGCGGAGAAAGAGGATCAGGACCGCATAGATCAGCGCGGTCCGCATAATAACATATAACATGGAGATAGTTTTTCCGGGAGAAAGGAGTCTATTCTATGAAAACTGTGGTATGCAGTTATGAGGAGTGCAACGCCAGAGCCGCCGCGCAGATCAAGCGCGTGCTGGACAATAAGCCCGACGCCGTGCTGGCCCTCTCCGCCGGCCGTACGCCCCGTGGCCTGTATGAGGAGCTGTCCCGTCTCTGCCGGGCGGGGGAACTGAGCTTCCGGGACGCGAAGCTCTTTGCCGTCACTGAGTTTGAGGGCGTGGATGAGGAGCAGAGCTGCCGCCGCATGCTGGAGACCTGCTTTGTGGAGAAGACCGACATCAAGCCGGAAAACTGCCACTATTTAAGCCCAGAGAATATCGAAAACTACGATGCCGAGATCAAGGCGGCCGGCGGTCTGGACATCGCGGTGCTGGGCCTCGGCGCCAATGCCCATATCGGCTACAACGAGCCCGCCGTGCCCTATGATTCCCTGAGCCACCGCCAGAAGCTCACCGACGCCACCAAGCGCCAGAACGCGGAGGTCTTCGGCTCGGAGGAGGACGTGCCGGACTACGGCTACACCATGGGCATCTACACCTTGGTCTGGGCCACGGAGATCATGGTGCTGGCCTTCGGCGAGGCCAAGGCCGACGCCGTGCACAAGATGCTCTACGGCCGGGACGACAGCTCCGTGCCCGCGGCCTTCCTGCAGATCCCGCGGGACGTGACCGTGTACCTGGACGAGAAGGCGGCGAGCAAGCTCTGAGCAAGCGCCCAGCCGTTAGCGCCTAGCGCTCAGGAGAACGCGAGTTTCGTAGGGGCCGACGCCCTCGGCGGCCCGGAATAAAGTTGCCAGCACTCAGTGGCCGACGGTTAGCGTGACCGGCCCGAACTCTCTCTGTCATTCTGAGCGAAGCGAAGAATCTCAGAGACCGACCAGAGGAAATGAAGAAAATAAAATAATTAACGAAAAACGTTAAAAAATTATTGACAAACATTGCTCCCTGTGCTATTCTCATGGCACAGGGAGGTGTTTTCCTATGAACACGGAAAATTACAAATCACGTATCAAACGGCTTGGAAATATCAGCATGGGGATCGCCCTGCTGCTGTTCCTGTACTACGCGTATTCGATCATAACCACGATCGCCCTTCTGATGAAGGGCGGCATGGCCGCGGGGAACATGTCCGGCTGGCTCTCGGCGGTGCTGATGACGGCGGCGGGGATCGTGATCCTGGTACTGGCCCTGCGGATCGTATGGAGCCTTCGCGGGGCGGAGAGCCCCTTCACGTTGCAGAACGCAAAGCGCCTGCGCGTGATCGGCTGGCTGCTGATCGGCTATGAAGTGGTGATGGCGCTGCTGAGCCGCCTGTTCTCACGGCCGATGGTTCTTGCTGAGGCGGAGGGGACGACAGTAGCGGTCTCAACGCACACTTCCATGGGCGGCATCCTGATCGCTGTCGGCCTGGCAGTACTGGCGATCGGCTATGTCTTTCAGTACGGTGTGGAGCTGCAGCAGCTCTCCGACGAGACCCTGTGAGGTGCCGCCATGCCGATCATTTTACGACTGGACCGGGTGATGGCCGACCGGAAGATGAGCCTCAAGGAGCTCTCCGAGCGGGTGGGTGTCGCCAATGTGAATCTTTCCAAGCTGAAAACCGGCAAGGTCAGCGCGATCCGCTTCTCCACGCTGGAGGCGATCTGCGACGTGCTGGACTGCCAGCCGGGGGACATTCTGGAGTATAAGCGGGAAGAATAATACGAAGGCCGTAGGGGCGACAGAAATCGCCCGCACTGACAGATCGCTGCCGGGCCGCCCGGGGGCGTCGGCCCCTGCAGGCGCTGAAAACTGAAAACTAAAAACTGCAAGGGCGCAATCGCGCCCTTGCTTTTTACACCATATTTCTGTACTCGTTGGCGTTCTGCACGCTGTCGGGCGGGAAGAACTCCTCCACCGGGAAGCGGATGCGCCCGAAGAGCTCGCAGGGATCGTCTTCGCTGCTGCCGGGGCACTCCTTCTCCGGCAGGCTGTAGTCGTAAGCCGGGATCAGCAGCTGGGTGTCCCGCTCCAGTCGCACCAGACTGAACTGGCCGATGGTGGTGTACCAGCGCCGCCCGGTGGTGGTCAGCACCAGCTCCTCCGGGAAGGCGTCGGTGATGTAGGCGGGGATGTCGCCGGGCTCCAGATCGGTGGGCGGCAGCGTGCCCGGGTCCACCAGCTTCATGTGCAGGGCGATGGGGTCCACGGCGTTGACCACTGCGATGGGCAGCTCGTCGCTCTCGCCGGTGGGTTCCGGCGCGTCGGAGGAGAAGGTCCTGGAATTGCCCTCACTGCCGAAGAGCATGACCCGCTTGTCAAAGATGGCGAGGCCCAGCGCCGTCTCCCCGGCGGGGAAGGTCTCGGCGGTGACCCGGTAGAAATAGGTACAGTCCACCGTGTAGTGGCCCCGGTTGAAGCTGATTGGCTCCACCTTCACGGCCACGTGCAGCAGCTCCGCCGAGCGGGGCCGGATGCTCAGCGCGCTCTCTATGTAAGTCTGCGATGTGAGCGTTGGATAGACCCGCAGATCGTCCACGCAGTCCTTGTCGCGGCAACCGTCGAAGATCTTGCGGGTACTGACGGAGACGGCCTCGCGGATCTGGGGCACGTCGTCCTGCCTGTTTGGCACAACTCTCTCGGGCATAACAGCACCTCCATGAAAAATCGTTCAGTACAGTCTATGCGCCCATACGGAAATTGTGCTTGAAAAATGGCGGGGATGAAGTATAATAAACTATTATCAGATTGTAGAAAGGGGAGGACGAATATGGACAACTTCGGTTTTATCCATGATAAGTTGGATATCAAGATCCTCATCCTCTTCGTCCTGCGCCGCCTGCCCGGCGTCGTGGATCCCGAGACGCTGCTGGAGCTCTGCCAGTGCGACGGCGGCATCGGATATTTTGACTATTCCGACTGCCTGAGCGAGCTGGTGGACACCGGCCACATTGAGGAGAGCGAGGACGGCTACCGCATCACCGAAAAGGGCGCCCGCAACGCCGACGCGGTGGAGAGCAGCCTGCCCTATTCGGTGCGCATGAAGGCGCTGCACCTAATCGCTCCGGTGGAGGAGCGCCTGCGCCGTGAGGCCATGATCGTGGCCCGCCATGAGGCCGACGAGCAGGGCTGCGTGGTGGAGCTGGGCATGTCCGACGGAAAAGGGGAGCTTGCGCACCTGCGGCTGCTCTGCGCCGATGAGGAACAGGCCCGGGCCATCGAAAAGCGCTTTCGGAAGAATGCCGAGGGCTATTATCAGAAGATCATGGAGCTTCTGAGCGAGTAAAGAAAACGCAAGCGAGCGAACAGTGCACGATCGGCAGGATCCTTCCGTTTCGCGTGCTATTCCAGGAATGACGGAAAGGAGACTGCCAAATGCAGACACATATTCCCGAGGGCTACAAGAGCCTGCTGTCCATCTATGACACCCAGAAAGCCATCAGCCTATTAAAGCGTCTGTTTGAGGACCGCCTCGGCGCGCTGCTGGATCTGTACCGCGTGTCCGCGCCGCTGTTTGTGGATGAGAATTCCGGCCTGAACGACAACCTGAACGGCTACGAGCGCCCCGTGTCCTTTGACATTCTGCGCTCCGATCACCGGGCGCAGGTGGTGCAGTCCCTGGCCAAATGGAAGCGCCTGGCCCTCAAGCGCTACGGCTTCTTCCCAGGCAAGGGCCTCTATACCGATATGGACGCCATCCGCCGCGACGAGGATGAGCTGGACAACCTCCACTCCGTGTACGTGGACCAGTGGGACTGGGAGAAGGTCATCCTGTCCGAGAACCGGAATCTCGATTACCTGAAGCTCACGGTGATGGACATCGTCACCGCCATCTGCGACACCCAGGAGACCATGCAGGCCATCTATCCCCAGCTGCAGCGGCTGGGCAAGCTGGAGCGCCGCGTCTCCTTCATCACCGCCCAGGCGCTGGAGGATCTGTACCCCGACCTCACGCCCAAGCAGCGGGAGAACGCCTATGTGAAGGAGCACAAGACCGTCTTCATCATCGGCATCGGCGGAAAGCTCAGATCCGGCAAGCCCCACGACGGCCGCGCCCCCGACTATGACGACTGGGATTTGAACGGCGATATCCTGTTCTGGGACGATGTGCTCGGCTGCGCGATGGAGGTCAGCTCCATGGGCATCCGTGTGAGTCCCGAGTCCCTGGACCGGCAGCTGACGCTGGCGGGCTGCGACGATCGCCGCGCGCTGCCTTACCATCAGGCGCTCCTGAATGGCGAGCTGCCGCTCACCATCGGCGGCGGCATCGGCCAGTCCCGCGTGTCCATGCTGCTGCTGGGCAAGGCCCACATCGGCGAGGTGCAGGCCTCCATCTGGGACGAGGCCACGGTCAAAGCCTGCGAGGACGCAGGCGTCATGCTCCTGTAAGAGTTTTGAGTCGTGTGGTTTGAGGAGACGATTTCGTCTCTGAGCATAAGAAAGACCTGTCATTCTGAGCGCAGCGAAGAATCTCATTTGAGATCCTTCGGGCTGTGCCCTCAGGATGACAGGTTTTTTCTTATCTCTTACAGTCTCGACTCCACGATCAGCAGCGTCCCCGCGTGGGCGGTGACCAGAACCTCGTCCTCACACCACTCGTTGCTGACGCCGAGGGGGAAGGCGTTCGTGATATCGCTGTTCTCCAGTTCATACTTCGCGCCCCGGATCGTGGCGCGGCTGCGGTCCGTGAGACTGAACACGGAGAGGGAGAAACCCTCCCGCCGGGGGAGACGCAGCTTGGCATTCCGCAGGGCAAAGAGCCGGGTATCCGGGCTCTCGATGGCGGCGAAGATGCCGCGTTCCGCGCACCAGGCCAGGGCCTGCACATTCGCAAGCGCGTGGTCCAGCCGCCCGCCCAAAGCGCAGTACAGCTGCACTTCCTCATAGCCCTCGTCGCAAGCGTAGCGCAGGGCGGCCATGGTGTCCGTGTCGTCCTTCTCCGTCGGCAGCTGCAGCACCGGGATCTCCGGCGCCACCTGCCCGCCGCAGGAGTCGAAGTCCGCGATCACCAGATCCGGCGTGATCGCATCGCGCAGGCAGTATTCGTAGCCCCGGTCGCAGGCGATGACGAAGTCCCCGGCCCCGGGCCGGGGGATAGGGCTGTACTCGCCGCCGGTAATGATGATGCATCTGCGGGCTAAATCATTGGCTGTATCGTTTTTTCTCATTTGTGGTTCTTTAAAGAGTATGTATTCATCTGGTAAAGGATTACTCGATTTCCTCGTCAGGATTATCAATAATGTCTATGTGTTCAATACCAGGTCCAACATGGTCAACCTCGTTTATGAACTCCTCGACGGCCTGTTCATCGTCATAAAATGATGGGTCAGCAATTGGAAGATTATTGAATTGCTTCCGTAATCTATTTGCGGACAGCTTAAAGGAAGCAAATGATACACCTCCCATCAGCACGCCGCCTAGCACAGGAATAGCACCTCCGACAACTTTTTGGAGAACCTGCCGATTCATCTGTACTCCTAAATATTTGGCCGCAGTTTTTAGCCCAACATAAGCAGGAATCTTCATTATTGCTGCTCGTTCAAGCTTCCTTACTGCTTGTGCGGCTGCTGTTTTGGCCAGCATTTTAAGCCCAACATTTGCCTCTTGAGCTCCAAACATAACCCCTAGGAAGACAAGCATCTCATTTAGGGTTCCGTCATCTATTTCGTTTTCTTTCAAATCAAATTCCTGGAACCCATATAAGTAGGCTAGCTTTTGCATAACCCGAACAGAAAAATAAAAAAACTGAGTAACATCAGCGGGGATTGTACCTAACATGGCAAGCCCGCCTGGTATTCCAGCAGCAAAAGAAATTGCAGAAACTTTATTCGTTTCGTAGTTAATGATTTTTTTCGCAATTGAATCAACGGCTGTTTTGGGGATTTTTGCATATGCCGGGGAGCGCTGGATTGCCATTTGTACAGTGTCTGATGGATATAATACTTTGAGTTCTTTCTCCAGAAAATCTTTACGATTAATTCTTACTCCAGGAAGCTTGGTGATTTGGACAAGAAGGGACCCAACTTCTATGTTGTCAAAAGCAGTGTTGATTGAATCTTTGGCTTGTTCATAAATGTCTTTTAGCTTTGGCATAGTTTCTGCCCTCCTAAAAAAATACAAAAGCAACCTAATTGATAATGAGAAAGAGGCCTGAACGACATAGGTTCGGGCCTCTCTTTGGAGCGGATGATGGGAGTCGAACCCACCTTATCGGCTTGGGAAGCCGGAGTTCTACCGATGAACTACATCCGCATGTAAAGGAAGTATACCACAGCGATCCGAAAAATTCAATAGGAATCAGGCGCTTTTTTCTGCACCTTTTCCCGCAAAAACGCACGGGCACCGCGGTATGCTGATCTGTGCCGGCGCCGGGCTGAAGGCGGACTGATGCGGGGAAAGCGAAGCGGATGTCTGTCGGATGCCCGGCAAATTCACAATTTCCTGTTGATTTTCCGGGTAGCATCTACTATATTTAAGATAGCGCAAGTATGAATACAAACAACAAAACTGCGATAGATTTGAAAGGAGAAAATCACTATGGGTCTTGTTTCTGCCGTTCTCGGCGCCGCCACCGGCGTCCTGTCCGATCAGTGGAAGGAATATTTCTACTGTGAGGCGCTGCCCAACAACGTGCTGGCCGTCAAGGGCCAGAAGAAGGTGTCCGGCCGCTCCTCCAACCGCGGCGATGACAACATCATCACCAGCGGCTCCGTGATCGCCGTGGCCGACGGCCAGTGCATGCTGATCGTCGAACAGGGCAAGATCGTGGACGTCTGCGCCGAGCCGGGCGAGTATATTTATGACGCCTCCACCGAGCCCTCCGTCTTCTCCGGCAGCCTGGGCGACAGCATCGCCGCCGTGTTCCAGAACATCGGCAAGCGCTTCACCTTCGGCGGCCAGGCCCCGAAGGATCAGCGCGTCTACTACTTCAACACCCGTGAGCTGCCCGGCAACAAGTACGGCACGCCCAACCCCGTGCCCTTCCGCGTGGTGGATAAGAACATCGGCCTGGATATCGACATTGCGATCCGCTGCTTCGGCGAGTACAGCATCCGGATCTCCAACCCCCTCCTGTTCTACACCAACGTCTGCGGCAATGTGAGCTCCAACTACACCATTGACAAGCTGGAAGGCCAGATGAAGACCGAGCTGCTCACCGCGCTGCAGCCCGCCTTCGCCCGGATTTCCGATATGGGCATCCGCTATTCCTCCCTGCCCGCCCACACCGCCGAGCTGGCCGACGCTCTGAATGAGGAGCTGTCCGCCAAGTGGCGCGACCTGCGCGGCATTGAGATCGTCTCCTGCGGCGTCTCCAGCGTGAAGGCCAGCGAAGAGGACGAGGCCATGATCAAGGAACTGCAGCGCAACGCCGCCTTCCGCGATCCCACCATGGCTGCCGCGCACCTGGTCGGCGCGCAGGCCGCCGCCATGCAGAGCGCTGCCGCCAATGAGGGCGGCGCCGCCATGGCCTTCATGGGCATGAACATGGCACAGCAGGCGGGCGGCGTCAATGCCCAGAACCTGTACCAGATGGGCCAGCAGGCCGCTCCTGCCCCCGCTGTTGAAGCGGACGGCTGGATCTGCCCCAGTTGCGGCCACAAGGCCAGCGGCAAGTTCTGCCCCGAGTGTGGCGCGAAGAAGCCCGAGGCCGCGCCCGCCGGCTGGACCTGCCCCAGCTGCGGTGCCGTCAACAAGGGCAAGTTCTGCTCCGAGTGCGGCGCGAAGAAGCCCGCCGGCGCGCTCCTCTACAAGTGCGACAAGTGCGGCTGGGAGCCGGCTGATCCCGCGAATCCGCCCCGCTTCTGCCCGGAGTGCGGCGATCCCTTCAACGCGGACGACGCGGTCGAATAATTTGAAACCGAGAATCCATGGGGCGGCGGCCTTGCTGCTTGCCGCCCTGCTTCTGTTCCTGCTCTCCGCCTGTGGCGAGCAGGACCCCAACGCGGGCGTCTATCTCTGCACGGCGGTGGAAGTGGGCGAGGACGTTGTCCCGCCTTCCGAGCTCTATAACGGGGAAGTGCGCCTGGAGCTGCGTACCGGCGGCAGCGGGCGGCTGCTCCTCGGCGAGAACGAGGGGGACCTCCGCTGGAGCCTGGAGGGCGAACAACTGAGCGTTGACGTAAACGGGGTCTCCTGCCCCGGCAAGCTCAGGGACGGCGTCATCCGGCTCGACCTGCTGGGCGAGGGCGTGATCCTCTCCCTGATCCGGGAAGAACTGGCGGATACGCTGCCCACGCCCACGCCGCAGCCACAGATCCTCCGCGACTTGCAGAGGGACTACTATGGCTGGTGGGAGATCCAAAACTCCGCGGGCGAGATGCCGGAGACCTGGTACGACTGCTGCGGCCACGCCGTGCTGAACCGGGACGGGATCGCGCTCACACTGTGGGATGAGCGGCTCTCCCGCCAGGAGCCCATGGCGGTGCTGAGCCTGAGCGGCGAGGGCGAGGAGCTGCGTGTTACCGGCGGCTGGTTCTGGTATGACACCGCCACGGAAGAGAATACCGAGATCCGCCTTGCTGACGGCGTGCTGGAGATCTCCGGCACCCATGACGCGGAGGGCGAGCGCTTTTCCTATGCCATCCACCTGCGCCCCTGGGGCGCGGAATGGGAGGATCCGGACGCCCGGCCCTATTCCTATCGCTTCTGGTATCTGCCGCTCATCGAAGCGGGTGAGACGATGCCGGACAGCATCAATGAAACGGAAGGAAAGTGAGGAGAGTGCCTGTGCCTGAACAGATCACCAATTTTCAGTGCCCATCCTGTACCGGGCCGCTGCATTTCGACGGCAGCATCGGCAAGCTCCGCTGCGATTACTGCGGCAGCACGTTCACGGTGCAGGAGATCGAGGCGCTCTACGGCGATAAGATCGAGGATGCACAGACCGCCGCGGCCCAGGCTGCCGAGAGCGCCCAGCAGAGCCCTCCCGAACAGGACTGGAACTGGAACGCCGTCTCCGACGACTGGGGCGAAGCGGGCATCGACATGCGCGCATACACCTGCCCTTCCTGCGGGGCGGAGCTGATCTGCGACGCGACCACCGTCGCCACCCAGTGCCCCTACTGCGGCAATCCCACCGTGGTGCCCAGCCAGTTTGACGGGCACCTGAAGCCGGACTACATCCTGCCCTTCAAGCTGGACAAGGTGGCCGCCGTCAAGGCGCTGAAAGAGTTCTACCGGGATAAGAAGCTGCTGCCGCGGGAGTTTGCCTCCAATAACCAGATCGAGAAGATCCAGGGCGTGTATGTGCCCTTCTGGCTCTTCAACGGCACCGCCGAAGTGGACATGAGTTTTCGCGCGAGCCGCAGCATGACCCACCGGGAAGGGGACAGGATCATCACCGAGACTGACCATTTCCAGCTGCGCCGCGCGGGCAACGTGGACTTTGAGCGCATCCCGGTGGACGGCTCGCGCCGCATGCCGGACGCACATATGGACGCCATCGAGCCTTTTGACTACAGCGAGCTCAAGCCCTTCTCCCCGGGCTATCTGCCGGGCTTTCTGGCCAACAAATACGATGTGGACAAGGAAGAGTGCGCCGCCCGCGCCGATGAGCGCGCGGCCCACACCGCCGAGGAGGTCATCGAGGCCACGGCCATGAGCAGCGGCTACGCCACCTGCTCGCCCATGGGCAAGAGCATCCGCCTGCACCGGGGCGAGGTCAACTACGCGCTGATGCCGGTGTGGATGCTGTCCACCCGCTGGAAGGATCAGAGCTTCCTCTTCGCCATGAACGGCCAGACCGGCAAGCTGATCGGCGACCTGCCCGTGTCGAAGGAGCGCTACTGGAGCTGGTTTGCCCGCATCGCCATTCCCGTGGCGGGGGCGCTGGCCGCGGTGCTGTACTTCTTTGTGTGAGGAGGGGGGCGAGTGATGAAACGGAAAATTGCACTTTCCCTTCTGCTGATCCTCCTGATGTGCCTGGTTCTGCCGGTCACCGCCTCCGCGGCGTCCGCCAACGGGAATCTGGGCTGTGTGACCGACTCGGCCGGGATCCTGACCGAGGAGCAGCGCCAGGAGCTGGAGGACATCGCAGCCGGTATATCCGAGAAATACCAGTGCGGGGTCTACATCGTTACCACGCCGGACTATACCGAGTTCGGCCGCGGCACCATCTCCCTCTGCGCGGAGGAGATCTATGACCGCTATCTGCACGGCTTCGGCGAGACCGGGGACGGCATCCTCTTTCTTGTGAGCATGGCCGACCGGGACTTTGACCTGGACGCCCACGGCAGCTTCGGCAACTACGCCTTTGACTATCAGCAGCGGGACAGGCTTGTCAATTCCTTCGGCCCCTTCTTCCGCAATGACGACTGGTACAACGGCTTCAAGGCCTATCTGGTGGCCGTGGAGCAGCGCCTGGTGCCCGCAGTGGCGGGCTATCCCGCTTATCTGGAGAGCCTGGAGACCCAGCAGGCCCAGCAGGCGAAGATGATCGCCGGGGCGAAGGGGATCGGCTCCTTCCTGGTCGGCGTGCTGACCGCGACCGGCGTCTGCGGCGGCATGAAGCGGCAGATGAAGACCGCACGGGAAAAGGACGACGCCGACGAATATATGACGCCCACGAGCCCCCACATGCAGATCGTGCAGGATCACTTCCTTAACCGCACCCGCACGGTGCAGGTGATCCAGCAGGAGCCCCGGGATTCCGGCGGCGGGGGCGGCCATTCGGGCGGCGGCTTCAGCGGCCATTCCCATACAAGCGGCAAATTCTGATACAAAAGCGACCCCGTCGGGGTCGCTTTTTCCTTGACATGGAAGCCTTTGTTCCATACAATCAAATCGCATCCAATCAACGAGGTGATCCGATGAAAAAGAAAAAAGCCGGCTTCGGCTTCTGGCTCTTTTATGTGCTCTTCGCGTTGATCGTTCTGGCGGTGCTGGAGCTCAACAAGAATACGCTCCTGGGCTGGGGCATGGCGCTTCTTCTGCTGGTGCTCTTTGCGTTCTGGCGGGTGAAGAAGCCCCGCGCCTTCCTGCTTCGCTTCTTCTCCTTCGCCCTGCTCGCGGCGGCGCTGATTGGCATTATCCTCCACACCCAGGGGCCGGTCAGGCTCCACCCGGCGGTGGAGGGGAAAAACGGCGGCGTGACCGATGTGGTCACAGTTGCCGATGGGCAGCTCACCGGCGTCTACACCGCCGACCGGGCGGTGGAGGTCTACGCGGGCATCCCCTACGCTGCGCCTCCGGTGGGCGATCTGCGCTGGCGGGAGCCCCAGGACCCGGCGCCCTGGGAGGGCGTGCTCGCGGCGGATTCCTTCGCGCCCATGTCCATGCAGCCGCAGAACTCGGCGCTCTACAGCTCCCTGGCCCAGATCATCGGCTATCACGACTATGAGATCTCCCTCACGGACAATTACCGGGACGCCAATTCCGAGGACGCGCTGTATCTGAACATCTGGAAACCGGCGGGCGAGCAGGAGAAGCTCCCGGTGCTGGTCTACATCCACGGCGGCTCCCTGCAGACCGGCCAGCCCTGGTACGCCGACTATCGGGGCGAGGGCCTTGCCCGCAAGGGCGTGGTCGCGGTGAATCTGGGCTATCGCCTGGGTGTGTTCGGTTTCCTGGCGACGGATGAACTGCAGGCGGAATCGCCCGTCGGCACCACCGGCAATTACGGGCTGCTGGACCAGATCAAGGCGCTCGAATGGGTGCGGGACAACATCGCGGCCTTCGGCGGCGACCCGGAGAATGTGACGCTTGCGGGGGAGAGCGCGGGCTCCGCCTGCGTCAGCGCCCTCTGCACCTCGCCCCTGGCAAAGGGCCTCTTCCGCCGTGCCATCGGCGAGAGCTCCACCGTCACGGCGCCGGCGCCCGCCCACTCCTTCCGTACGCTGGATCGGGCGCTGGAGACCGGGGCGGAGACCCTGGAGCGCTTCGGGGCAGAGAGCATTGCGGAGCTGCGGCAGATGGATGCCGAGACCCTTGTCGCCGCGGCGGACACGAACCACCACATGACCGTGGACGGCTATGTGCTGCCCATGACGCCTTATGATGCCTACCGGCAGGGCATCCACAACGAGGAGGCCATCCTGCAGGGCTTCAACTCCCTGGAGGGCGTGCCCTTCATCCTCTTTGCCAACGCGGACATGAAAAACTTCGAGGGCAAGGTGCGTTCCTACTTCGGCGACTATGCCGACGAGGTGCTGGCTCTACATGCGCCCGCCACAGACGAAGAGGCCAAGGCCATGTGGATCGACATCTACTCCGCCATCTTCTTCACCCACGGCCATTCCTGCTGGACGCGGCAGGCCATCGCCAACGGCATCCCGGCCTATGAGTACTATTTCAGCAAGGAAAACGGACGCCTCGGCCCCTGGCACAGCGGCGAGGAGGTTTACTGCTACGGCAATGTGCCGGCGAAGTCCCGGCTCTATGACGCCTCAGACCGGGAGCTTGCGGAGATCTTCTCCTCCTACTTTGCCAATTTCTGCCGTACGGGCGACCCCAACGGGGATGGCCTGCCCCTCTGGGAGCGGAGTACCGACGGCAATCAGCTGATGGAGCTGGGGGAAACCGTCGGCATGCGGGAGGACCGCTTCGCCGCCATCGACGCGATCCTGGACAAAATGCAGGGCTTTGAAGAATAAGAAAACGCGGGCTGCACGGCAGCCCGCGTTCAGTATTATTTCAGGTGCAGCAGCTTCTGCGGAATGTGGCAGTAGCCGCCGGGGTTCTTGTCCAGGTACTTCTGGTGGTAATCCTCGGCGGGGTAGAAGTTCTGCAGGGGCTGCAGCTCCACCTCCAGCTTCGCCCTGTACTTCTCCTGTTCGGCGGCATAGCGCGCCTCCAGCTCCGGCAGATCCTCCGCGTCCACATAGTAGATGCCCGTGCGGTACTGGATGCCCTTGTCCCCGCCCTGCCGGTGATAGGAGGTGGGGTCGATGGTGAGAAAATACCAGTCCAGCAGCTGGCTTAAGCTGAGTTTGTCCCCGTCGTAGACGATGCGCACGGTCTCGGCGTGGCCGGAGCTTGCGCAGACCTGCTGATAGCTGGGGTTCTCGGTGGGGCCGTTGGCGTAGCCCACTTCGGTCTCCAGCACGCCGTCAAACTGGTCGAAGAACTTCTGGGTGCCCCAGAAACAGCCCCCGGCCAGATAAATGCTCTTTTTCTTCATGGCAATGCCTCCCTGCCGTTGTTTTTTCTATCTTAGCACAGTGTGTGCGCGGAAGCAAGCGGCCAGCGGAGAGTGTATGTTGTCATAAAAAAAGAGTTGTGATAAAATAATCGTAAATTCATGGGGGGGGTGAGAGCATTGATCCGTGTCGCCATCGTGGAGGATGACAGCGCCGAGCGGGAGCGGCTGCGCGCCTGCCTGCGCTGGCTGGAAGAGAGCGAGGGGCTGCAGTTTCACGTCACTGAGTTTTCCACCGGCACCGCCTTCATCGGCAGCTTTGCCGGCGGCTACGATCTCGTGTTCATGGACATTGAGATGCCCGGCATGAACGGCATGGAGACCGCCCGCGAATTGCGGAAGGTGGACGCCTCGGTGCTGCTCATTTTCGTCACCAATATGGCCCAGTACGCCGTGGACGGCTATGAGGTGGATGCGCTGGACTTTATCCTCAAGCCGGTCAACAAATACTCCTTTGCCATCAAGATGAAGCGGGCGCTGAGCCGCATCCCCAAGCGGAGCGAGGAATATATCCCCGTCAAGGTCGAGGGGGAGCTGCGGCAGCTTGCGGTCTCCTCCATCCGCTTTCTGGACATTGACGGGCACTATGTGGTCTATCATACCACGGAAGGGGAGCTTTCCGAGTACGGCACCCTCAAGGAGGCCTACGGCAAGCTCAACCGCCCGAGCTTTGTGTTTGTCAACCGCAGCTGTCTGGTGAACCTCTACCATGTGAGCGCGGTCAGCAAAAACAGCGTGACCTTGTGGGACCGGCAGCTGGACATCTCCCGCCCGCAGCGCAAGAGCTTTCTCGCCGCCATGTCGGACTTTATGGGGGGAAGACGATGAAATTTCTGCTGGAAATGCTGCTCGCGGAGCTGATTTTTCTCTACCCTGCGGACAAACGCAGTCACTTTCCCCTGCGCCTGGGCCTGATCCTGCTGCTTTGCGCCGCGGGGCAGTTCCTGTTTCCCGCGGGAGCACCGCACACGCAGACCATGATGACCCAGCTCGGCACCTTTGCGGGCCTCTTTTTCCTCACCGTCGCGGCCATGGGCTTCTGTTTCCGCCTGCCCTTTCCCTCGCTCTTTTCCCTCTGTGTCGCCGGCTACGCGGTGGAGCATATCGCCTATCACGTCTCCAAGATCGTGCAGAAAGCCACGGGGCTTTTTGTCGGCGCTTCCCTCGGCCCGCTGCAGGACTGGGAGCTGATGGAGCTGGTTACCTTCCCGCTGGTGTATCTCATCGCCCTGGGGACGATCGGCTACTATGCCGAAAAGAACGAGGCCTGGAAGAAGTCAGACCTGCGTTTTAACGCTCTGGCCATCGCGGTGGTGTTCATCTGCATCGGCCTGACCCGCCTGGTGAACCGCTATGGCGAGGTAAACTCCATCCCCGTGAGCATCTATGCCATCACCTGCTGTGTCATGGCCCTGGTGGTGCAGTTCGTGCTGTATCACACGGTGGACCTGAAGAGTGAAAATACGGCGCTGAACCTGCTCTGGCAGGAGGAGCGCAAGCAGTACGAGCTGTCGAAAAAGACAATCGACACCATCAACATCAAGTACCACGATCTCAAGCACAAGCTGCGGGACATGCGCCTGCCCGCGGAAGAAGTGGAGAGCATCAAAGATGCGGTGCGCATCTACGGCAGCCGCATCCGCACCGGCAACGAGGCCCTGGACGTGCTTTTGACCGAGAACAGCCTCCGCTGCTCGGAGGCGGGGATCCGCCTCACCTACATGGGAAACGGCGCGGATCTGGGCTTCATGCAGGTCATGGACGTCTACTCCCTCTTCGGAAACGCGATTTCCAACGCAGTGGAGGCTGTGGAGCAGCTGGAAGATCCGGAGAAGAAGATCATCGACATCGTCTCGGAATGCCGGGGCGATCTGGTCAGCATCCACATCAGTAATTTCTTTGCCGGCGAGCTCCGCATGGAGGACGGCCTGCCGCTGACTAGCAAAAGGGAAGAGGAGGGCTTCCACGGCTACGGCATGAAGAGCATGAAGCTCATTGCCGAGAAGTACGGCGGCAGCCTCTCTGCCTCCGCCGACGGCGACCTGTTTACCCTGGACGTGTATCTGATGAAAAGCTGAAGAACAAGTGAAAGCGATACAGCCGCTGTTCCGCTCTTCCCGAGCGGCGCAGCGGCTGTCGACTTGTGATAAAGAAGATTTGCGCTCCGTTGGGGCCAGCGTCCAGCCCGTGGGCGTGCCCAAAGCCTCCCTTGCCGCGTAGCGCCGAGCATTGCTCGGCGTTTCTATTCGCCGACCACTGGTCGGCGCTACTATCATGCAATTCGCTCTGAAAAAACGGCAATTCGCTCTTTGAACCGCTGTTTCACTTTTTCCTGTGTTATAACAATAACAGCGTAATTCTGCCCCTGCAAAATATTATTAGGAGGAATGAAAGTGAAAAGAACCGGTCTCTGGCGAGGACTGACAAGCCTGATGTGCTTCCTCCTCGCCCTCTCGATCATCGCGGGCAACGTGCTCGAAGCCAACGCCCAGACGATCGACACCTACATGGGCACCCAGTCGGAACGCATGGAGTCCGACGGCGCGCTCTATGACAAGTTTACCCCCTCTGCCGACGTCCTGAACGAGGACGGCACCGGCAACTCCCACGCACTGATCCAGAAGGCCATCGACCTGAACCGTCGTCAGGCCTATGAAGGCAGCGTTCTGCTCAAGAATGAGAACAACGTCCTGCCTCTGGCCTCCGGCGCAAACGTGACCCTGCTGGGTATCCGCAGCCACAAGCCCGTCCTGGGCAGCGCCTTCGGCGTGAAGGTCTGGGGCCCGGTCATCAACCTGGAGCAGGCCCTGCGCGACAACCGCACCGACTTTGCCCACACTATGTCCGACTCCGCCTCCACCAACTGGCAGACCGGTGAGACCACCATCGCCCCCACCATGGATGCCTGGACCGGCGATGAGTTCGATTTTGACGGCGCCGGCTACGGTGTGAACCCCACCATGATCGACGTCTACGACAAGCTCCTGGCCACCTACCACCACGAGTACAACGAGGGCGCCGAGGAAGTCTTCGATCCCCGTGAGCCTTCCCTCGAGGATCTGGCCTCCGTCAACGAGAACTACAAGGACAGCTTCGCCCAGTACGGCGACGCCGCCATCGTTGTGATCTCCCGTGCCTCCGGCGAGAGCCATGACTACCTGCCCGGCGGCGTGGTCGCTGGCCTCGGCTTTGACGAGCCTCTGGCCCTGTCCCAGAACGAGCGTGACGCCATCGAGCTGGCCAAGGAGTGCTCCGACAAGGTCATCGTCCTCATCAACAGCTCCGCCTCCGTCGAGATCGCCGACCTCAAGAACGACCCCGACGTTGACGCCATCCTCTGGATCGGTGCTCCCGGTGCCTACGGCATGCTGGGCGTGGCCGACATTCTCTGCGGCAAGGTGAGCCCCTCCGGCGGCCTGTTCGACATCTTCGCGGCCCAGAACATGTCCGCGCCCGCCATGCAGAACATGGGCAACTTCCGCTACGCCAACGCTGACGGCACCGTGGTGCGCGGCGGCGGCATGTTCGGCGGCAACACCGGCATGTACATCATGGAAGCCGAGAACATCTACGTCGGCTACCGCTACTATGAGACCCGCTACTATGACTGCGTCGCCGGTCAGGGCAACGCCGCCTCCGAGGCCGGTGTCTACGCCTCCAGCGGCGACTGGAACTACGACGACGAGGTCGCCTACGGCTTCGGCTACGGCCTGAGCTACACCACCTTCTCCTTCGACTTCGAGGGTGAGCCCGAGTTCAAGGTCGCCAAGAACGCCAACGGCTCCGTCGACGCCACCGCCACCTTCAACGTGAAGGTCACCAACACCGGCGACGTTGCCGGCAAGACCTCCGTGCAGATCTACGGTCAGGCTCCCTACACCCTGGGCGGCCTGGAGAAGAGCGCCATCCAGCTCATCAACTACGATAAGACCCAGGTCCTGCAGCCCGGCGAGTCCGAGGTCGTGAGCGTTGTCTGCGACCTGCAGTACATCGCGAGCTATGACGTGAACCTCAACAACGGCGAGGGCGGCTACGTCCTCGATCCCGGCACCTACTACTTCGCCGTCGGCAACGGCGCCCACGCCGCCCTGCAGAACATCATGGCCAAGCAGGGTCTGCCTGTCGAGGCCAATGCCGAAAACGCCTTCGAGCGCGAGATCGACGAGAGCTTCATCGAGCGCACCGCCTTCTCCGTCTCCAAGACCGGCGAGAAGATCGTCAACCAGATCCCCTATGCCGACTGGAACTACTACCAGCCCGGCGAAGTCACCTATCTGAGCCGCGCCGACTGGGCCGGCACCTGGCCCCAGACCTACGACAAGCTGACTCTCACCAACGAGCAGCTGATCGACAACCTCAACGGCAAGTACTACACCATCAAGACCGATGACGACACCTCCTCCATCATCTGGGAGGAAGGCAACGGCACCATGTTCTACGAGATGTGGGGCGTTGACTATGACGATCCCAAGTGGGACGAGCTCATCAACAACATGACCCTGGAAGAGGCCCAGTATCTGGCCACTTACGGCGGTCCCTCCATCCCCGGCGCTTCCACCATCGGCACCGTGGAGACCTACATGACCGAGAACGCCGGCAACGGCGTGGCCGTGAACCTGAACGCCTCCAAGGATACCGGCGCTCCCTGGAACATCGCCACCACTGATCCCAACGGCAACTGGCACCCCGAAGTCTTCGGCAACAGCCCGCTGACCGCTTCCTCCTTCAATCCCCAGCTGTGCTACGATCTGGGCGCCTTCGTCGGCGAGGAGTCCCTGTTCACCGGTATTCCCATCCTCTGGGGCCCCGGCCTGAACACCCACCGTCACGCCTACAACGGCCGCAACGGTGAGTACTACTCCGAAGATCCCATCCTCTCCGGCGTGACCGCCATGGAGTTTGCCGTCGGCGCTCTGCAGTACGGCCTGATCGCCGCCCCCAAGCACTACGCCTTCAACGACCAGGAGACCAACCGCTCCGGCGTCGCCCCCTACATGACCGAGCAGCGCGCCCGTGAGGTGGAGCTGCGCGCCTACCAGTACGCCTTCGAGGCCACCAAGTACGACACGCCCGAGTTCGACCAGGGCATGCGCGGCCTGATGATCTCCTTCTCCAAGATCGGCTCCGTCGAGTGCACCGCCTCCGTCGGCATGATGACCAACATCCTGGCCAAGGAGTGGGGCTTCCGCGGCTACGCTGTCACCGATATCTACGATGACTTCGATATCTACGGCGCGGTCCTGACCTCCGGCACCACCTGCTACGACACCCGCGGCATGGCCGGCTTCTACACCAACACTACCCTGGACGGCGGCCGCTTTGAGGGCCAGGTCGATGGCTCCACCGTCAACTCCGCGGTCTTCGCCGGCGACGCCACCGCCCAGAACGCCATCAAGGCTTCCGTGCACAAGATCCTCTTCGCCATGAGCCAGTCCAACCTCATGAACCGCTATGACCCCTCCACCCGCGTGGTCAAGCTGCCTGTTCCCTGGCGTACCGCCTACCAGACCGCCGAGTATGCCTTCGGCGCGCTGATGGTCTGCTCCGCCGTCCTGTACCTTGTTGCCAAGCTTCGCAAAAAGGAGGTAAAGTAAGATGCTCAAGAAATTCACTGTCGGCTCCTGGTTTACCGTGATCGCCGCCATCGCCGGCGTCGTCGGCGTGATCTTCATGCTGAAATCCAGCAACATCGACACCGCCTATGCCTACAAGACCGTGAACACCCTGACCCTGATGGGCGTCTGCGGCGTGGTTCTCTGCCTGCTGGCCGTGTGGTCTCCCACCCGCTTCGGCAATCATGACATCATCAGCACCTTCGGTTCTGTCGGCGCCATCGGCCTGTTCATGGCCGTCGTCGGCACCATGATCTCTGACCGCGTCCTGATGATCGCGGGCCTCTTCTCCTACAACTCCCAGAACATGGTCGGCTGGCGCGTGTTCTACGCCACCGTCACCGGCATTGTGGCCTTCGTCGTCGGCAGCCTGCTGCTGATCCTCGCGTCCTTCATGAAGAACGCCAAGGCCGCCAAGTAATCAAGTTGTCACACCATACTCCCGCAGAATCTCTGCGGGAGTATAATGACTATTGGATGGCGAAAAGCCAAGAAGCTTTTCGCCGCGCCGCTTTGCGGCGCAGCAAAACAGCTGTGCTGCTTTGCCAAATATTCATTGCAATGAGCATCGGGCGAATGATTCCATGAATCATTCGCTGCCAAACTTGTCGTTTGGCGGCGAAATCAATCGTACCCTCGATTGATTTCGCCATCCGATGGTCATTATGGTGCATGGAGGAAGAAATGAGAAGCTGCATCAACCTGAATCGCAGCTGGCGCTTCACCGGGCCGGAGGGCACGGTGAGCGAAGTTGACGTCCCCCATACCTGGAACGCCATCGACGGCCAGGACGGCGGGAACGACTACAAGCGCTGCCGCTGCGAATACGAAAAGAAGTTCCCCAAGCCCGCCTTCTCGGATGAGGAGCGGGTCTATCTCCAGTTTCACGGCGTCAATTCCGAGTGCGAGGTCACGCTGAACGGTCAGAAGATCATGAGCCACGAGGGCGGCTACTCCACCTTCCGCACGGACGTGACCGAGCTGCTGCAGAGTGAGAATACCCTGCAGGTCTCCGTCACCAACGCGCCCAACGACCGGGTCTACCCCCAGAAGGCGGACTTCACCTTCTACGGCGGCATCTACCGCGACGTGGAGCTGCTGATTGTTCCGGAGAAGCACTTCGACCTGGACTACTTCGGCGGCTATGGCCTGATGGTCACGGCGAAGCCCCTGGAGGGCTACGCCCGCGGCGAAGTGCAGGTCAAGACCTTCCAGAACGCGGAGGAGACCGTTACGGTCACACTGCTGGACGCGGAGGGCAAAGAGGTCGCACGGGGCGAAGGCGCCGAGCAGACCCTGTATATTGAGAACGTCCGCCTCTGGAACGGCGTGGAGGATCCCTACCTCTACACCTGCGTGGCGCGTCTCGCCTCCGGCGATGAGGTCTCCTGCCGCTTCGGCGTGCGGGACTTCCACTACCATCCCAAGACCGGCTTCTACCTCAACGGCAAAAAGTACCCCCTGCGCGGCGTGAGCCGTCACCAGGACCGCAAGGGCCTGGGCAACGCGATTACCCGGGAAATGCACAAGGAAGATATGGACATCATCTGCGAGATGGGCGCCAATACCATCCGCCTGGCCCACTACCAGCATGACCAGTACTTCTATGACCTCTGCGACGAGCGGGGCATGGTGGTCTGGGCTGAGATCCCTTACATCTCCGAGCATATGCCGAAGGGCCGGGAGAACACCATCTCCCAGATGAAGGAGCTCATCACCCAGTGCTACAACCACCCCTCCATCGTCTGCTGGGGCGTCTCCAACGAGATCACCATCTCCACCAAGGACAACAAGGACATGTTGGACAACCACCGCGTCCTGAACGACCTCTGCCACAAGATGGATCCCAGCCGCTTCACCACCCTGGCCTGCTACGCCATGTGCGGCCCCTTCAACCCCGTGGCCCACATCACCGACGTGGTGAGCTGGAACCTGTATCTGGGCTGGTACGTGCCGGGCCTCTGGCTCAACGACGCCTGGATGCGCTTTTTCCACACGGTCTATCCCGACCGCTGCCTCGGCTACTCCGAGTACGGCTGCGAGGGCATGCCGAACCTGCACTCGAGCCACCCGAAGCGGGGCGACCACAGCGAGGAGTATCAGGCCAAGTACCACGAGTACATGCTCGAGTGCTTCGAGCGCAACCCCTACATGTGGGCGACCCACGTGTGGAACATGTTCGACTTTGCGGCCGACGCCAGGGATCAGGGCGGCGAGCCCGGCATGAACCACAAGGGCCTCGTGACCTTCGACCGCAAGACCCGCAAGGACAGCTTCTATCTCTACAAAGCCTGGTGGAGCAGGGATCCCTTTGTGCACATCTGCTCCAAGCGCTTTGAAGACCGCACCGAGAGCGAGATCGAGGTCAAGGTCTACTCGAACCAGAACGAAGTCACGCTCTACGTCAACGGCGACAAGCTGGAGACCAGACACGGCGAGCACATCTTCACCTTCCGCGTGCCCATGGGCAGCGAGACGAAAGTCCGCGCCGCCTCCGGCGAGTGGAGCGACGAGGCTGTGTTCCGCAAGGTTTCCGTCCCCAATCCCGCCTACGTCCTGAAGGACGCGGGGGACAAGGGCGCGAACTGGACCAACAAGGAGGATTGAGACATGGAGAATCAACAGGTCAACCGGGCAAAATTCTATCAGCTGGCGCTCTTCCCGATGAATAACGGCGCCACCAACGTCTACTATGTGCTGATCCTGACCTACATTGCCACCTTCGGCAGCGCCGTTCTCGGCATCGCCGCGGTGTTCGCCTCCTTCATGGTCACGGGCATGCGTGTTTTCGACGCGATCACCGACCCGATCATCGGCGCCCTGATGGATAAGACCAACGGCCGCTTCGGCAAGTTCCGGCCCTTCATGGTCATCGGCTCCGTCATCATGGCATTCTCGGTCATTATGCTCTATGTGCTGACGCCTTACGTGCCCGAGAGCATGATGTGGCTCCGCTACATGCTCTTCATCCTCCTGTACGCGGTCTGGGTCATCGGCTACACCTTCCAGACCTCCGTGACCCGTGCTGCCCAGGCGGTGCTTACCAACGACCCGAAGCAGCGCCCGCTCTTCACCATTTTCAACACCATCGGTTCCCTCGCCGGCATGGGCATCATGCAGTTCATCGGACCCATCCTCGCCCGTGACAACATCTTCGGCGACTACAACCAGAGCTGGTTTGCGGCCATGACCCCCATCGGCATCGGCATCTCCGTGCTGCTGACGATCCTGGCCATCATCGGTATCTGGGAAAAGGACCAGCCCAAGTACTTCGGCCTGGGCGGCAAGCAGGAGACCGTGAAGGTCTCCGAGTACATCCAGATCATCAAGGCCAACAAGCCCCTGCAGCGCCTGATGATCGCGGGCGGCGGCTGCAAGCTGGCGCTCTCCGTTGCCACCAACATCACCGTGCTCATCATGCTCTACTCCTGCATGATGGGGGACTATGACGGGCTGTATCTGCCCATGATGATCGTGGGGTATGTGTTCGCCATCCCCTTCTTCGCTCTCACCGTGCGCACCAGCCAGGAGAAAGGGCAGAAGGCCTCTCTGATGCGCTATGTGGGCGTTGCCCTGGCCTGCTATGTGGGCGTTCTGGTGCTGCTGCTGCTCTGGAACCCGGATACCGGCATGCACATGTCCCTCATGGCGGACGGCAAGCTCAATTTCAACCTCTACACGGTCCTCTTCATCTTCTTCTTCGGCATCGGCTACGGCGCCTACTACGCCACGGCGGATATGCCCATCCCCATGGTGGCCGACTGCGCCGACTATGAGACCTACCGCTCCGGCAAGTTCATCCCCGGCATCATGGGCACACTCTTCTCCCTGGTGGACAAGCTGGTGTCCTCCCTCTCCGCCACCATCGTGGGCATCGCCGTGACCATCATCGGCCTGGATTCCCTGCCCACCAAGGCCACGCCTTATACCCCGGGCATGAACGTGGTCGTGATCATCCTATTCTGCGTGCTGCCCATGTGCGCCTGGGCGCTGACGCTCTGGTCCATGAAGGGCTATGAGCTGGACGGCGAGCGCGTCAAGGAGATCCAGGCTGTGAACGCGCAGCGCAAGGAAGCCATCGCAAACGGTATGAGCGTGGAGGAGGCCATGGCCAAATTCCCTTCCGTTCTGAAAAAGTAATACTGGAACCTGATAAGAAGCTCTAAAAGAGCTCAGGCAGGGATCAGAAAAACACTGCTGCAGGCAAAACAGCACCGCCGGTACCATCGGGTACCGGCGGTGTTTTGTGATGATATGGGTGAAAAACGGGGAAATGCGGGAACCAAAGAGGGAAAGCGGTCTTCACGTTCCTGGATCAAAAGGCCAGCATCAGGCGGTAGAGGCTACCGCAGATGGCAAGCACGGCGTCGTCTGCCTTTCGTACGGCGGCAAGATCGCCGTTCAAACTCTGCTCCGCCTGCCGCAGCGTCATGGTATAGCTGCCGTTTTCCAGCGCCAGCAGCGTCTGCTGCAGCTGCCTGAGCTCCGCGGCAGAGAGGCGCCTGGACTGCGGCGCCTTCTTTACGGCGATCAGCGCTTTTGCCTGCTCCATCATGGCGGAGGCACCGCTTATGTTTTTCTTCAGCTGCTCTCTCGCGGCCTGCAGGTTCCGCTTCTGATCAGCCTGCTGCTGCAGCTTCGGGCGGATCGCCAGCAGGGATTTGCGCAGCTCCTCAAATTCCGCGCGGATCAGATAAGGAAGCTGGCGGTTGGCATTTGAACGGATCATGATCTGGCTGAAGCCGACAAGACAGGTCATGGCCTCAGTCAGCCCTTCATTCAGCTGCGGATCCGGGGAAGTGATGCCATAGGTGATAAGAAAACAGTGCAGGCACTCGTGGCAGAGCGCGGCAGAGAGCACCTCCGGGCTGCGCTGGCCCGGCTGGAGCAGGATCCGGACCGCCCTTTGGCCGGGGTCGTACTCTCCGAGAACGCCGGGCTGCAGTTTGGACGCATCGGTGGTGACCAGCAGCTTTACATTGGGCAGCAGGTGCAGATGGGGCAGCATCTCAATGAGCATGGACTGCAGCTGTGCCGCAGCCTGCGCGTCGTTGTCACACTGCGCCTGGGTGAGCTGAGTCTGAAACGCAAAGTCCCGCAGCATCAGATCGGTCAGACCCACCGATTCAAGGCGCTGCCGGCACATGTCGAAAAGCTTGCGCGTGCGTTCCAGGTCAGGCTCCCGGCAGTAGGTAAACTGCCCGTTTTTCACGCGCTTTTCGTACCGGCGTGCGCGCAGACGATTGATCACGTAATTGAGCAGCAGGATCATCGCAACAGCAAAAAAATAAGACAGCCAGTCTTCGCTCATAGGTATTCCTCACTTTTTCATGCTTCTGTTTGTTCAGCCCAGCAGGGACAGATCGATCCCGGCGGCCAGCAGCGTGCCGTCGCTCTGCCAGCCGAGAACACAGGAGGGGAAGTACTCCCCGCCGTCATGGACGCGGATGCGGATGATATCTTCCCAGCCCGCGAGCGCCTCGGTGATTTCCCTGTCATAAACAGCCTCCTCAAAAGAGGGCGCCGTGAGCACACGGCCGTCTGCCCGGAGGCCGATCAGAACCATGCGCATCATCTGGATATCCACCATGTCATGCCAGGCGGAAACCGAGGCGAACTGCGGGAGAACATCTCCGTCACACACGGAGACGGTGCCGTCCTTCAGCCGGCAGAGCAGGGCGTTATTGGATGCCGCGATCTGCTCCACGTCATGCAGCTGATTCGCCTCCAGGGCAAAGCCGTTTACAAATTCGACCTCGGGACCCGCAACGAAAACCGTGCCGTCCCGGTTCAGGCAGGCGGTGACATAGCCGGAGCTGGCGATGGCGACGGCGTCTCGCGGCGTGCGGGTGAAAGCATAGTACTCGCTGCCCCGCTTCACGCTGCCGTCCTCACAGAGGGCGATCAGCCCCCGGCTTTCGGGATAGGCGTAGGGCAGGATCTCCTTGATGCCGCTCCAGCTCTGGTACACCTGCCCGCCGCCGAAGGAGGCGTCCGGCGCGTCGTTGGAGACCAGGATGCGGCCGTCCTCGGTCAGACCGTAGTATTCTTCCACACTGAAGGCAATATCCCGGACGCCGGTCCAGGCGTTGGGATCAAAGCGTGCATCCAGCGGATACGGGGTTTCGCGAAGCCCGATCGTGGAGACCACGCTGCCGTCGGCCTTCAGCCCGATGAGATCGGAGCCGGTGGAGACGATCTTCACCAGGTCGCGCCAGGAGAAGACCTGCGCGAGAACAGAGTCCTCAAAATGGCTGCCGAGACCGGCGCTTTTCAGCGTTCCGTCCGACAGCAGGGCAACGATGGCCTGGGGATCGCGCGAAAAGACGATGACGTCGAGGATCTCCGGCTCACTGCCGGTTTTTTCCCGGGATCCGGCAGAAGCGCCGCTGGGGCCGCCGAAAAGCACAATACACAGAAGCAGCAGAACAAGCGCGATCCCAAACACGATCGGGAGAACAGGCAGATTTGATTTTTTCCTCTCCATATGTAAACGCTCCTTTCCCTGAACCGATACTGTGGACCGGAAAGCCCCTCTTATTATGCAGGAAAAAAACGGGGATTGCAAGTCCCGGCAGGGATCCAGGCCGAGAAATGAAAAGCAGCGATTGACAGTGCGGACAAAAAGCAATACTCTAAAGAAAACGAGGTTTCAAAACGCCAGCTGTGAAAAACGGAAACGTTGGGGGTTGAGAGATGTATTGTGTAAATTGCGGAAACAAACTGGAAAACGGGACCAGGGTCTGCCCGTTCTGCGGTGCGCCGACGGGCGCGCCACCCCCACGGTCCGGTGACCGGAGCCGGCTTTGGGTGTTGATCGCGCTGATCACCCTGCTCCTGCTGGCTTTTCTGTTTGTGTTTGTCATTTATCGCATTCTGCCCGGCAGCAGCGCTGACGGACAGGGGGAGCCTGCGCAGGTCAGCACGCCCACGCCGACATTTGTTCCGGTATCAACGCCTGTCCCGACGACTGCGCCGACCCAGGTCCCAACGCCGAGTCCGGTCCCGCTGGTTCCGGCGACCGCGGGCACAAGTACGACAGGCAGTTATCTGTCCGACATCGTGTATGACCAGCAGGGGAGGCTGTGGCTTGCGACGGAGCAGGTTAACGGCGACTGGTACCGCTGGGAGTATGTCTACGACCAGTATGGCAGTTTCCGCTACCGCGCAAGAAGCATCGGCGCTCCGGCAACAAAATGGTCCGGGAAGTTCATGCCCGGGACCGATATCACCTACTGCGTCCTGACGGAGCCGGTGGACAACTGTATCGGCCTGACGATCGAATACCGTGTTACGAAAGTGACGAAGGGCGACGGCCTGGGGCGGAGAGACCTCTATATCCAGACAGGAGCCAGCAGCTGGGAGAAGATCGGGGACTTCGACTATCCTTCTTACTCCGCGGTGAGCGCCACAGTGCTGCTGGACTGGCCGACGCTGCTGGAGGCCTTTGCCACGCCGCGCCAGAACCCGGACGACTCCGCCTTTACCGTGGATCAGCGCCTGACGGAGGTCTGGATCGCGGACAGAAACTATGTGACCCTGCGGGAGCCGCTGGTACCCGCGTGGTAGACGCGCCCTACTGCAAAGGACACCTCCTGCCGATACGGCTGGAGGTGTCCTTTTTTGCTGATCTGGATTAAAGAACAGAAGGGAGCTGCGGTCTTAATCGAACTGCAGCGTGATCGTCACATCGCCATTGCCCAGAAGGGCCGCCAGATCCTCCGCGCTCTGATCACTGATATGGCCGAGGCGGGTGTAGGCCCAGGAGTTGGAGCCGTAGAACACCACGATCTGGCTTCCGGCGTACAGGACGATGTCGCCCGCGGCAGTTGTGGTCTGTACATCGTTTCGGGGCAGATGCGTCCCGATGGCGCCGACCTGCTCAAAGCCGCCGTACATGGACATGGAGATCGTCAGCGGCGCCTTTTGGCAGAGCGCGCGGAGCGCCTCCACGGAGGCGTTCTCTTCCCAGTCCACCGTGACTTCGGTCTCTCCGATCTGCATACTGAGCATCTTTTCTTCCTCCTCTGTACCAGCAGGGATCTCGCCCTGCTCTTCTCTGTCTGCCTGCGGCTCCTCCCCAGTCTCTACCGGACTTGGAGCGGTGGTCTCTTCCGGTTCCGGGGCGTACGCCTCCGCCACGGGCGCCGGGGTCTCCGGCGCAGCCGCCTGCGGCGGCTCAGCCCCGCAGGCGCTCAGCGTCAGAAGAAGGAGCCCGGCCAGCACCCCGATGATGATCCTGCGCATACTCAGGGCCTCCCGCTCAGAGGCTCCGGCCCAGGTCACAGGCCTCCTGCAGCTTCTCCGGGCGATCCTTCATCTCACCGGTCTCCGTGACGCCGCCGCCGAAGACCATACCGGCCAGCCGCGCCTTCGGGAAGCACTCGATCCAGCCCTCCAGCCCGCTTTTGGCGCGCTCGGGGACGAAGTCCTCATCCTCCGCGGCGGAGGCGAGAAAGTACACATCACGGAAGCGATAGTCCGCGACAAAGAGGGGATTGCCCCGGTCCAGCAGCGTCTTCATCTGCCCGCTCATCTCGTAGTAATAGATGGGCGTGGCAAATACCAGCACGTCCGCCTGCTCCATCCTGGGCACGATCTCCTGCATGTCGTCCCGCAGGACGCACTTGCCTGTCTTCTGGCAGGCAAAGCAGCCCTGGCAGAAGCGCAGCTCCTTCCCGCGCAGGGAGATAAGCTCCACGTCATGGCCGCTCTCTGCGGCGCCCCTGGCAAAGGCCTCCGCCAGCGCTTCGGAATTGCTGTTCCGGCGGGGGCTTGTGGACAGGATCAGAACTTTTTTAGACATATTGATTCTCCTCAGTTCAGAAATTGGGCGAAGAAGCGCTCCAGCTTGTCGAAGGGGATGGCGTTCCTGCCGCCGCCGTCGTAGAGATCGGTGTGGGTGGCGCCGGGGATCAGCAGGAGCTCCTTGTTCGCCGCGTACTTGCTGTCCTTTACCATGTCGGCGTAGGCGTCTTTGCCGAAGTAGCAGGAGTGGGCGGCGTCCCCGTGCATCACGAGAACGGCGGAGCGGATTTCCCTGGAGTACTGCAGGATGGGCTGATTCAGAAAGCTCTCGCAGCCGATCACGTTCCAGCCGCCGTTGGAGTTGAGGGAGCGGGGGTGGTAGCCGCGCGCCGTCTTGTAGTAGTCGTAATAGTCCTTGACAAAGAAGGGCGCGTCTTCCGGCAGGGGATCGACCACGCCGCCGCCCAGCCGGTATTCGCCTGCCCTGAGATCTTCCAGACGCTGGGCGCACATGGCAGCGCGCTTGGCATAACGAGCGTCTTCACTGTCCTCGGAGTCAAAATAGCCCTTCGCGTTCACGCGGGTCATGTCGTACATGGTGGAGGCCACGGTCGCCTTGACGCGGGTGTCCAGGGCTGCGGTGTTGAGGGCCATGCCGCCCCAGCCGCAGATGCCGATGATGCCGATGCGCTCGGAATCGACGCGCTCATGCAGGCTCAGATAATCCACCGCCGCCATGAAGTCCTCAGTGTTGATGTCCGGGGAGGCCATATAGCGGGGGAAACCGCCGCTCTCGCCGGTAAAGGAGGGGTCGAAGGCCAGCGTCAGAAAACCGCGCTCGGCCATGGTCTGGGCGTAGAGGCCGGAGCACTGCTCCTTCACCGCGCCGAAGGGGCCGCAGACCGCGATCGCGGGGAGCTTTCCTTCCGCTGCCTTCGGCACATACAGGTCGCCCGCCAGGGTAATGCCGTAGCGGTTGACAAAGCATACCTTGCTGTGCTCGACTTTATCGCTTTTCGGGAAGGTCTTGTCCCAGTCCTGTGTCAGGTTCAGATTCTCGATTTTGATCATATGGCGTTTTCTCCTTTACCTTTTTGTGTGCTGTGGATGAGAAGATCCAGACGATCCAGCTGCTTCTGCTTTTCGTGCAGGGCGTCCAGCTGCTCGCAGCGGCAGACGCGAAGAAAACGGATCAGCTCCTCCCGCGTGCCGGATGTCAGCAGCGCCTCCGCTTTCGCGATGCTGCGCGCATCACAGCCCGCGGCTTCCATCGTATCTCGAAGCCAGCGCCGATCGTCCATTTCCGAATCCTCCGCTTTCTTTTTTCAAATTCAGTATAACAGATTGCTTTTTTCTCCGCTAATAGTTATACTGTATATCGTGATATGCATTTCCTGTATTTCATGGAAAGGATTATCGAGCATGGAAATTCGCAGTCTGCGCTATTTTCTGGCCGTCGCGCGGGAGGAGAACATGACCCGCGCGGCCGAGCTGCTGCACGTCACGCAGCCGACCCTCTCCCGCAGCATGCGCGCGCTGGAGGAGGAGCTGGGCAAAAAGCTCTTCACCCGTCACAGCTTCAACATCTCCCTGACCGGGGAGGGGATGCTGCTGCGCGACCGGGCGGAGGATCTGCTCACCCTGGCAGACAAGATCGAGAAGGAATTCCTCTCTCTGGACGATATCACCGGGGGCGAACTGTATCTCGGCCTGGCGGAATCCTATCAGATCCGCTATCTGGCCCGGGAGCTGCGCACACTGAAGACGATCTATCCCGGCCTGCGATACCACATTACCAGCGGCGACACGGAACAGGTCACGGAAAAGCTGGACAGGGGCCTGCTGGATTTCGCCGTGCTGTGTGACGCGCCGGATCCGCGGAAGTATGATTTCGTCCTTTTTCCGGAGCGGGACCGCTGGGGGCTGATCCTGCCGGCGGACGATGCGCTTGCCCGGAAGGAGAGCATCTGTGCCGGAGATCTGGCGGGACTGCCGCTCTTCACTTCGGAGCAGGGCTGGGAGGGCGACATCAAAAACTGGGCCGGCAGCCGCTTCGGCGAGCTGCACCTGGAGGGCTCGTCCCGGCTTTCGTACAATGCCTCGCTCTTTGTCCGGGAGGGCCTGGGCTATCAGCTGACTTTCGAGCACCTGGTCGACACCTCGCCTGAGAGCGGCCTGGTATTCCGCCCGCTTACGCCGCGGCTGGAGGTCAGCCTGTATCTGATCTGGAACCGCTATCAGGCCTTTACCCCCATGGCCGAGCGCTTTCTGGCCCAGGTGCGGGCGTCCTTTACAGAGCGTCGGCGCGAGGGATGAGAGAATGAACAAGCAACCGCACAGAAGGGAGAAGAAAAGATGAAACAGTATGTAGTCGACGCGTTTACGGATCGGATCTTCCACGGCAACCAGGCCGCGGTGTGCGTGCTGGACGCCTGGCTTCCGGAGGAGCTGATGATGGACATCACGCGGGAGAACAATTTCTCTGAGACCGCCTTTACCGTCCGGGAGGGCGAAAAGTGGCATCTGCGCTGGTTCACCCCCGGCGGGGAGATCGACCTCTGCGGCCACGCCACGCTGGCGACCGCTTACGTGCTGCTGAACTTCTATGAGAAGGACGCACAGCGGGTGGTCTTCACCACCCTGAGCGGCGATCTGATCGTGACGCGCCGGGGCGAGCTCTATGAAATGGAGTTTCCGGCCTACGATCTGAAGAAGGTGGACGTGACCGCGGCCATGGAAGAGGCGCTGGGCGCTCCGGTCAGAGAGGCCTATCTCGCCCGCGACCTTCTGTGCGTGCTGGAGGATGAGCAGACGGTCCGGGATCTGAGGCCCGACCTGGAGAAGATCAGGCAGATCGACGGCCTGCTCGTGCACGTCACCGCCCGCGGAAAAGACGAGGACTGCGTCTCCCGCAGCTTTGCGCCCAAGCTCTCCGTGGCGGAGGATCCGGTCTGCGGCTCCGGGCACTGCCACATCATCCCGTACTGGGCAGATCGGCTGGGCCGGGACGAACTGGTGGCTTACCAGGCCTCCCGGCGCGGCGGAACGCTCTATTGCCGCCGGGAGGGCAGCAAGATCTTCATGGCCGGCAAGGCGGCGCTGTACTCGGTGGACGAGCTGTTCGTGTGATCCGCCGGATCGATTCCTGCGATCCCACCCCATAGATCGAAATCCCCCGCATTCTGCACGAAAGCGGGGGATTTACTCTGTTTGCCGGCGGATGGGAGGGGAGAAGACGCAAAAAAACCTTGTATTTCGGGCTGCTTTTCGATAGAATAATTAAATAGCGTATTGCGGCGCGGCAGCCCCCGGCTGCGGCGCGTTTGTGATATCCCGGGTGATCGGGAACGGAATCTTCACGACAGGAGATATTTATGAAGAAACGCAGCGCTTTCTTTGCCGGCGGCATCCGGCAGAAAATCTTCGGGATGCTGCTGATCACGATCATTCTGATCATCGCGGCCTATACGGTGGTCTTTTTCTATCAGACGAACAGGGTGGAGCAGCTCGTCAACGAGACCTATGAGGCGCAGGAGCAGCTCTACATCGAAAACGGGCTGCAGTATCAGTACAAATCCGTCCGGAACAACGCTCTTGACCGCTTCCACACGGAGATGTTCCATGCCCGCAACATCCTTATCCTGCTGGTGGTGCTGATCGTGGCGGCCGGCCTGGTCTCCGCCTACTCCATTGCAAAGCGCATTACGGATCCGCTCAACACCATCACCCGCCGCGTGGCCTCTCTGGGCGTCCGCAACCGGCAGTTTGTGATGGAGGACGTGTACCGGACCGGGGACGAGATCGAGGTCCTGGCGGAATCCTTCGCCAAGCAGTCGGCCCGGACTGCCCTGTACATCGACCAGATCAGGCGGGTCACCGCGGAGAAAGAGCGCATCGGCGCGGAGCTGGACATGGCGAGCCGCATCCAGGGCAGCCAGCTGCCCCGCCTCTTCCCGCCCTTCCCGGACCGGAAGGAGTTCAGCCTCTACGCCAGCATGACGCCGGCCAAGGAGGTGGGCGGCGACTTCTACGATTTCTTCATGATCGACCACGACCATATGGGCTTTGTCATGGCGGACGTGTCCGGCAAGGGCGTGCCCGCGGCGCTGCTGATGATGGTCTCCCGCGTGCTGATCAAATCCAGCCTCCAGAACGGACACAGCCCGGCGGAGACGCTGGAGCGCGTCAACAACCAGCTCTGCGAGAGCAATGACGCCGAGTTTTTCGTGACCGTCTGGCTCGCGGTGCTGGAGATCTCCACCGGCAAGGGGATCGCCGCCAACGCCGGGCATGAACATCCTGTGCTGCGCCGCGCCGGCGGCCGCTATGAGCTGCTGGTCTACCGGCACTCTCTGCCGGTGGGCGCCATGAAGGACGTGCCCTTCCGGCAGCATTCCTTCCAGCTCCAGCCCGGCGACAGCTTTTTTGTGTATACGGACGGCGTCGCCGAGGCAACGGACCGGAACAAGGAGCTCTACGGGACCGAGCGCATGCTGGCCGCCCTGAACCGGGAGGCGGATGCGCAGCCGGACCGGATCCTTTCCAATCTCACGGAGGATATCGATCGCTTCGTGGATGGGGCGGAGCAGTTTGACGATATGACGATGCTCTGCTTCCGCTATCAGGGCCCCTCCGACGAAGAGAGGGCAATTCTGCATACACAGGAGACTGAGCAATGAAACAAAACGGGATCGGGCGCGCGCTGAGAATCATAGGGGACATCTTTATCCCGCTGCTGCCCGGCATCATCACCGCGGGGCTCTGCGGCGGGGCAGCGTCTCTCATCTCGCAGACGGTACCGAACTATGCTGACAACAATATCTGGGCGTTTATTTACCAGATCCTGACGCTGATCAACTCCGCCATGATGAGCTTCCTGAGCGCGTGGGCGGGCTACCGCGCGGCGGAGCGCTTCGGCGGCACGCCGATCCTGGGCGGAATGCTGGGCATGCTCAGCTCGCTGGACGGGATCAACCGCATCGCCACGATCATGGGGCTTTATAACAGCGCGGTGCCGCTGGATTCGATCTTATGCAGCGGGAAGGGCGGCGTGCTGGCCGTCATCGCGGGCGCACTGCTCATCGCCTGGGTGGAAAAAGCGATCCGCTCCGTCATGCCCGAGTCTATCGACGTGGTCTTTACGCCGCTGCTGACCATGTTCCTCTGCGTGGTGCCCTATATCGTCTTTATCATGCCGCTCTTCGGCTATGCCTCCGAGGGCATCGTGTGGCTCTTCAGCCGGGCCTGCCTGTCCGAGAACGTCTTTGTCCGGGCGATCTCCGGTTACTTTGCCGCGGCTGCCTTCCTGCCGCTGGTGGCCGCGGGCATGCACCACGGTCTGGTCGCCCTCTACAGTGTGCAGCTGCAGGAGTTGGGCTATGTCACGCTCTATCCCGCCCTCGCCATGGCGGGCGCCGGGCAGGTGGGCGCGGCCTTTGCCCTCTGGAAAAAAGCGAAAAAGGTCGGCAACGACAATCTCTGCTCCGTGATCTCCGGCGCGCTGCCCGCGGGCCTTCTGGGCGTGGGGGAGCCGCTCATCTACGGCGTCACGCTGCCGCTGGGCAAGCCTTTCCTGACGGCGGGGCTGGGCGCGGGCTTCGGCGGCGCCTTCATCATGGTCACCGAGGTGGCCTCCACCACCTGGGGCCCCTCGGGCCTGCTGGGCGCCTTCGTGATGACGGGCGGCCCGCGCGGCTCGGTACAGAGCGTGCTGCTGTATCTCACGGCCCTTGTCATCAGCTACATCGGCGGCTACCTGATCACCAGGGCCCTCTACCGGGAGGAGTCGCTGCGTTTTGAGACCGAGCTTCCCGCCGGGCGGGCAGCCGCCTTGCGCTCCGCATCCTTTTCCCGGCTCAGCAAAAAGAAATCCCGGCATATCAAGGCCGGGGAGCCGCTGCAGACCGGAAGGAGAGATCCCCTGTCCGCGCTGCCGCTCACGGCGCCCGTGGGCGGGGAGACCGTGCCTATGAAGGAAATCCCGGACGTGATGTTCTCCTCCGGCGTCATCGGCAGCTGCATCGGTATTCTGCCCGAGAGCGGGCACGTCCTCGCCCCCTGTGACGGCGTCGTCATGGAGATCGCGGACACCTGCCACGCCCTGACCTTCAAGACCGACGAGGGCATGGAGATCCTGCTGCTGATCGGCATCGACACCTTCACCCTGAACGGCGACGGACTCTCTCCCCTCGTTGGGGAAGGGGAGCGCGTTACGAAGGGACAGCCGGTGATGGAGGCGGATCTCGATAAGATCCGCGCTGCCGGTCTTTCGCCGATCGTCATCACGGTCCTGAGCAGTTGAAGAAGAGACAGAAATACCGGCCGGAGCGGCTTTGCCGCTCCGGCCGGCGTTGCATTTTTATATGATGGCAGTCGGAATCAAATCTTCTCAAACAGCGCTGTCATCTGCTCCAGCGTTCCGTTCGGCGCGCTGATGCTGATGTCGCAGACGAAGTCGCCCCGGGGGAGATAGAAGGAGACATACAGGGTCTCCCCATCGACGGTATCGGAGATCTGAAAAGCCATCGGGTGCTCTTCTCCGGCGAACATGGCTGTCTCCAGCGCCGGACCGCGGTCCTCGCCGAAGAGCTTGTTGATCTCCCAAATCCGGTCGTTATTCCGCCTGACCAGCTCTTCCTCGTTCAGACCGAGCTCGTCGTCCCGCAGGGCACGAATGCTCAGAATGACGTAGCGGTCGAAGGACTCCGGATTTGCCATGAAGGAGATCCCGCCCATGTCCTCCTCGTAGGCCCTGCGCAGCGAAAAGAACTCCGTCGTTTCCTCCGCGTCGTCATTGAGGCGGCTGACACTCCAGCCATCCGGTGCGGTGAAGCGGATGCCGAAGTAACGGTTCGTGTACACCCCGTTCTTCAGCTCCCCGTTGAGCAGGATCTCGTCCTCCTCTGTGAGACTGAGCACCGCGGCGGGGATCTCCACCTCCGGCTTCGCTTCCTCTTTCTCCTCAGCAAGGACGGACATGACGCCGCTGTCCCCGCAAGCCGTCAGACTCAGACAGAGCACCAGGGCGAGTAAAACTGCAATCCATGCTTTCATGGTTTTCTCCTTCCTGCCCCGGGCCTTTCCGGGGCGGACACCGTCATCGGTGCAGTATTTCTTTGATGGAACAGATTTTATCCGCCGCAGAAACGATCCAGCCGGCCGCGTGCTTTGGGGGAATGAGGCAGATGGGCCACATGTGCCGGCGTACCGCGTCCTCCTGTACGTCGTTTGCCCGGTATTCTTCCCGCGCAAGCTTGGCGCCGCGGTCGGGGTGCGAATAGGCTTTCTTCCAGGAGGGACTGCGGAAGACTTCCTTTTCCGTCATGCCGATGTCGTGCAGCAGGCTTCCGCGGACCGCGTCCTTCACGTCGACCTTCGCGCCGTGCCGGTTCAGCCATTCTGCGATCCGGCAGCTCTCTCTGGCCACGTTCAGGCTGTGCTGGGCCACGTTGCCCGCCAGATGGTGGGGGATGGCCTCGGCGGCCCGAAAACGCTCGGAGTCGATGATCTCCGCCCCCAGCTCCTGCACAGACTGCAGCAGCTTCTCTTCGCGTTCCTGCTTCTTCATGGGCGATCAGAGCAGCTCGGCAAAGAGACGCAGGACCATCTGGCTGAGCTTCAGATACTCGGAGCGGATCGTCTGGTACTGCTCCGTCACTTCCCGGCACTGGGTGAAGGTCTGCTCGAAGTCATGCTTGATATCCAGCACCGCCTTGCTGTCGGCGAGCAGGCAGCCGTTTTCAAAGTGGTGGTACAGGCTGCGGTAATCCAGATTGATCGTGCCGCAGGTGGCCACCGCATCGTCGGACACGCACATCTTGCAGTGGCAGAAGCCGGGCGTCCACTCGTAGATGTGCACGCCGTTTCTCGCGAGGCTGTTGTAGAAGGAGCGGGTGACGCTGTAGACCATCTTCTTGTCCGGGATGCCGGGCGTGATGATGCGCACGTCCACGCCGCGCCGCGCGGCGAGGGAGAGGCTGTGGATCATCTCATCCGTCAGGATCAGATAGGGCGTGATGAACCAGCAGTAGGAGTTTGCCTTTTCCGCGATGCTGATATACACGTTTTCACCCACGCGCTTGTTGTCCATGGGCGAATCGGCATAGGGCTGCACAAAGCCGTCCGGCTCCCCGGTGTAGCCGCTGGGCGGGAAGAAGCGGTCGAAGTCCACGCCGCTCCAATCTTCCTTGCTGCCCGCGTACCACATCTCCAGGAAGGCCGCCGTCAGGCTCTTGACGGCCTCGCCCTCCAGGCGGACGCCGGTGTCCTTCCACTGGCCGAAGGGGTGGGTGATGTTGAAGTACTCCTCCGCCAGGTTGTAGCCGCCGGTAAAGCCGATCTTGCCGTCGATGACGGTGATCTTGCGGTGGTCGCGGTTATTCAGGAACAGGTTCAGGCCGGGATGGAAGGGGTTGAAGACCTTGCAGGCAATCCCGCGGCCTTCCAGCTTTTTCACGAAGCTGGTGTTGATAAAGCCGATGCTTCCCATATCGTCGTAGAACACCCGGACGTCGAGCCCGTCCTGAACCCGCTGGGCCAGCACATCCTCGATCCGCTGCCAGGAGGAGGCGTCCTCAATGGCGTGGTACTCCATGAAAATGAAGGATTCCGCCTCCCGCATGGCCTTGAGCTGGGCCTCCAGCGCGAGGCTGGCGTCGTCATAGTAGGTCACGGCGGTGTCGTGGTAGACGGGGAAGCTCGTGTTATCTGCCAGGCAGGTGGATACGCCCGCCACATTCGGCAGCTTCTCCCGCAGCGCGCCCAACTCCTCTTTGTTCTCCGGCAGCAGCGGCAGCAGCGCCTTGTCAATGTCGTCATAGCGCTTGCGCATGTCCCGCGTGCCGCGGTTCAGGCCCACCAGGAAATAGAGCGCGATGCCCATAATGGGCAGGATCAGGATCAGGATGATCCAGGGCATTTTCATCGTGGAGGTGACGTTTTTCGCGTAGATGACGAGCACCATGCCCAGGGCCAGTACTCTTGTGACAATGTCGATCCAGGCTGCATAGCGGTTGAGCTGGAAGAAAACCATCAGGATCACCAGCAGCTCCAGCCCGATGGAGACAAGCGCGAAGATCATCCGCTTGGTACCGTTGCGGCTTTTTGCCTTTCCTTCGTGTGTCATAGGTTCACCGTCTTTCCATGAGTATTTGATCTGTTTACGAACTGCCTTTTCAGCCCTGCTTTTCCGGCCTCACCTTTACATCGCGGGGGGACACGTCCCGGAGGATCTCCTCTTCCTCCCAGATCCCGCTGTCGATCCACTGGCGGATGCTTCCCGGCAGCAGCTCCGGCTGATAGTCGGGATAGAGCTTTTTGATCTCCGCGTCCTCGATCTCGAAGCAGGGCTGACCGTTTTTGTTGACGCCGTTTCTCGAAATGAAGATATAGGCGATGAAGGAATACAGAAACTGAGCGATATTCGGAACCTGATGCTCCCTCATGGTATCGTAAAGGCGGGAGAACTCCTGCAGGGCGCAGGTCAGACTGCGAAAGTTGCGATACTTCCCGGGCACGCCTTCCCGACCCTGAGGATCCGTGACAAAGACAGCATGGATGATCTGCTCGTTTTCGTTCAAAAACTCCGCATAGTCCGGATTCGGCCATTTCGATTTGTTGATAATGCTGTGAATGATCTCCTGATACTCAGGGACATACCGCACGGTGCGGGCGATCGTTTTTTCCTTTACCATCCGGTAGACTGTAGGATCGGCCGAGGCCATTGCCTTGATGAACTCCTCCTCCCCGATGACGATGGTCGGAAAGCCCTTGTTTTCACAGTATTCGTTGATGGTGCCGATCACGACGTTCAGATCCAGCTTGGATCGGCTCAGGTCATCGAAGACCAGCACGACTCTTTTTTTCGCCCCTTTTTCGTGGAAATCCTCCACGACGGGCTCAAGAGCGATATATTCCAGCGGATCGACGGCAACCATTGCGGAGGCAATGTTGGCGCTGGCCGGATTGAGGGAACTCAGGATACTGTTGATCACACTCACGATGCCGTTTTTTTTCATCCGTTCGCCTTCCCGGTTCAGCTTGCCCAGAAACGGCGTACAGGTATAGAGCCATTGTTTCTTAACGGCGTTATTCAAGGCGGATACGCTGTCCAGGCCGAGCAGGGAAACGCGAATGATGAAGTGCGTGGACTTAAGCGCCTCCGCCAGTTCTTTTTCGATCAGGTGCGTTTTGCCGCAGCCCCATTCGCCCGTGAGCAGGAGCGCGCCGAAATGCTGTTCCTCGGTGCAGTAGCGGACCAGTTCCTGTAAAGTGCTCATAGGATTCATCCTCGTTTTCCGTTTTATTCTTTCCGTTATGATCTGCCGAAGCGGGATCAAAGAATTCTTTCTTTTCAGTATAGCATACCAGTCTGCCGGAAGTAAACCGCAAGATGCTCTCTGGGCGGGTTCTTTTGTGCCGCAGATGGTATTCTTCGTAAGGCGGGGAAAGGGAAAAAACACGGGAAGGCCGAAACCGGACTTCCCGAAGCGGTGGAGAGCCTTGTTCATTTGACTACGCATGGAGACTGTGCTAAAATGTGCCCGATACCGGAAAACCACGACCGTCGCACGCGCTTCCCGCCGCCGGCCCTGCAATCGTTCCGTGAACCGTACAGGGCGTCAGGCAGGGGAGAGCTGTCGATAGAAAGGAAGAGCAGATGAATCTGGAACAGGCTTCCCGCGCATGGGAAATATCGGAAAGAGAAGCTGAAATGACTTGTGAGGCGATGGGCATTGATATCGATGACATCCCCGAGGATACGGTTCCGGTCTATGTGCCGGACCCCATGTATGAGGGAAATCCTCACAGATATTATCTCTATCTGATGGACGTGATTGCGAACACGCACATGGAAATCAAGGGCATGGATAAAAGCGTCCTTGAGACCTGTGTCGCCCAGCTGAAGGAGAAAAAGCTGATCGTCCTGAAAACGGGGGCCAAGCCGGATTCCCTGGATTACCGTGACTATGTGATCTCGGCGGACCGGGCGCTTTACAACGATTGGGTCAACTCCCATATCAAGGCCAGCGTTTCTTTTATCGACAAGGTTATTTCTTTCTTCAGCGGCGGAGGACAATAACAGATCGGACAGGCGGACATGAATAAAGAAAGAGGCTGCAAAAGCAGCCTCTTCTTTTCTATTTTGCCAAGATTATGGCTCATTCCGTGAAATCGTATTCCACCGCGATGGCAATGTCGTACGCCGGAAAAGCCGCAAGCACCTTCCGCTTCAGCTCGTCCCGCAGGGATTCGCGGCTCCGCGCGCCGAATTCCAGCACCACTTCAAAACTCATGGTTTTGTCCACAAAGTCGATGTAGAAGCCGTGCAGCTGGGAAGCCCCCTCCGTCTCGTCAACAATGTTATTCAACGATCGGCTATTTTCGTCTTTACTTGTGCGCTCTCAGGAAAATGATTTATTTTGAAAAAGATGAGATATGGATCCTTCAATCCCTAAGGCTATTAATAATTTAGTGCATTCCTCTACATGCAGTCAACATCTCCCTACAGATACAAAAAGTTTCTTTTCTTGTAATTTGCAAAGGAATTTGAGAATCAGAGCATTCAATATGCATTCATTCTCATTGATAATGGCTATGATAATATCATAGCCTTATTGCAGCGCCGAATGGCTTGGCCATAATATGATGAACAGGGACACGACTCCTGAAGATCACTTGCATATCGACTTTATGTTCTTTATAGATACAGAGTCGAGCAGTGCCCTTGGTTATGGGGGTAAGAGGATGCTAAACTATTATGGATTGAAATATTAGTGTTATTGTGATAAACTATTATTGTTCTCTCCAAATAATCTCTCTAAATATAAGTGAATATGAGGCGTGAATATGGATAAAATTGCTGTTTTAATCCCTTGCTATAATGAAAGCCAAACCATTCATAAAGTTGTACGTGATTGGAAAACAACGCTACCTGAAGCCACAATATATGTTTACGATAACAATTCAAAGGATGGCACGGATGCTATTGCTCGTGAAGCAGGAGCTGTTATCAGATATGAGCCAGTACAAGGAAAAGGAAATGTTATCAGAAGGATGTTTCGTGAGATTGACGCAGAATGCTATATCATGGTAGATGGGGACGATACATATCCTGCTGATGCAGCTCCGACGATGGTTGCTGAGGTCTTAAATAATCAAGCTGATATGGTTATTGGAGACAGGCTCTCTTCAACATATTTTGAAGAAAATAAAAGACCCTTTCATAATTTGGGGAACTCATTAACGAGGTGGCTTATTAACGATATTTTCAAGACGGATATTAAGGATATTATGACTGGCCTTCGTGCATTCAGCTATAGATTTGTAAAAACCTTTCCTGTCTTATCTCAGGGATTTGAAATCGAAACTGAAATGACTATTCATGCTGTTGACAAGAATATGAACATTAAAAATTGCATAATAGCTTATCGTGATAGGCCAGAAGGTAGTGAATCAAAACTAAATACCATATCTGATGGTATTAAGGTTATCAAAACAATCTTTAATCTATATAAAAACTACAAACCATTTAAGTTTTTTGGAACAATCTCTTTAATTGAGATATTAATTGCAAGTGCTTTTTTTGTTCCAGTATTGATTGAATATTTCAAGACAGGTCTAGTTATGAGATTTCCCACATTGATTGTATGCGGATTTGTTGCAATCGGAGCACAGCTCTCATTTACTGCTGGAATGATTCTGGAAACTTTGATACATAAAGATAAACAAGCCTTTGAATATAGACTTCAAATCTTCGAAAGCCTATATAACGAAAAAGTAAATAAGAGGAAATCGTCTGATGAATAAAAGAGCATGCTATTTATTTGTTATTCCTTCGGCGATTGCATTTTTTATACTCTGGGCTTCAGGAAAAACATCTTCCTTAGTGATAGCATTTTTAGTTGGATTATTATTTGGAGTAGGAGAATATATTTATCTTCAGAGAAATAAAGAACAAATCCATAGAAGGCAGTATTTAGTGTCAGCGATTATTGGGCTTATTGTTTGCTATCTGGCCGCTAGGAGTTTTTACAATATATGGATTCCGTCTATTAACTTTATGAGGAATCTTGTTACGAAAGTGTTTTCGGATTATGTGCAAGGCCTTCTTATAACAAGTACGGTTATCGGCTTGATTGCTTTTCCGTTTGTATTTAATATCGTTAGTATTATACTCCCATATATTATTCGTTTCTTTGGCGTCATTGATTACAAAAAGCTTAAGTTGGAGTTTGTTGAAAATGCTTCTATTGTAACTACACTGAAGAAAGTCGGTATTATTCTCCTAAATATACTGTCAGCCGCCTTTGTGGGAACACTTCTCCTTGCAGCGGTATATAGGCTCCCGGTAGATCAGATAAACAATAACGTAAAAGCGTCTGCGAATACAATAAGATCAGAAGGGACTTATCCTTGTTTGTCAGAACTGTTTACTAGCCGACTGGATAATTTTACAGATTCAATTATGTTGTTAGAAGCAGCAAATGACACAGAGATATCCCCATTAATAGACGCAATGAATGCACCAAGGGGACATATTGAAGAAAAACTGCCAGATGCTGTTCTTACAGCTCACTATATTGATGGAATTGAATTTGATAGAATAATCCATTACCCTAGATACTGGCATGGATATTTGATTTTTCTTAAACCTTTATTTCTTTTCCTAAATTACGATACTGTCAGAATTATAAATGGGATTATTCAGGCCTTTTTGGTAATTGTAACCGGTTATTTGCTTTATAAAAAAGGCTTGAAATCCGCAGTTATTCCGTATGTTCTTTCTTATTGCATGTTGATGCCGATAGCGTTAGCAAAGGCGTTTCAGTTTTCATCATGCTTTTATGTATTTACAATAGGGTGTATCAGTTTATTACTTTTGCCAGAGGAAAAACTAAAAGAAAAATCTTACCTTGTTTTCTTGTATTGCGGAATATTAGCAGCTTTCTTTGATTTGTTAACTTACCCTTTAGCTACATTCGGAGTTCCTATGATTTTTTGGCTTCTATTGGATGGCGTTGATTCTACAGAGTCAAAAATCAGCCGAATGATTAAATACGGTCTTGTATGGTGTGTCGGATTTGGATGTATGTGGGCTGCTAAATGGATCATTGGAAGCATTATCACCGGGAATAATGTGATTGCAGATGGTTTGGCAAGGGTAGCAATGCGAACATCAAATGAATCTGTAGACGGAGCAGTTCAGTATGGAGTACTTGAATGTGAAGTAAAGAATTTCAAAGCATTCTTTACTACACCAGTAACAGTACTGGTCGTGGTAAATACAGTATATCTAATAATACGAAACATAAAGGTTAATCATTACACGATCGGTAATATGTTGAGAGTTTTGTTTCCATTTTTGCTTGTAAGTTTGGCACCAATCGTGTGGTATGCATTTGCTACCAATCATTCCATGATTCATGCGTGGTTTACGAATAAAGTATGTATCATATCTTTGTTGGCTATTATGTTTGGACTGACATGTCTGCTTCAATCGCAAAAAAGGAACATGATAAGTTACGAGAATTGTGAATGAGAAACAAGGAAGGCGAAATTTTTACCTGTCCTCTCGCGAAAAAACTCGCGGTTTTATGGCACACACAAAAGGAATTACATGGATTTCAAGGATAAAAAAACAGACGGAGGGAATCGCTCGCATTCCGTTTTCCACGCGCCCGGACACGCATGGGGCGGGCCTGGGAGGGGATTGGTTATTCCCTCCCAACAGATTTGAGTGAAGCGGAAAAAACTCCGTCTCCACCAAAAAAAAGGACAGGCATTTAGCCTGTCCTTCTTTTTGGTGGAGACGGAGGGATTCGAACCCTTGACCTTACGGATGCGAACCGTACGCTCTCCCAGCTGAGCTACGCCCCCATTTGTTGTCAGCTTTGCTATTATAACACATATTTTTGATTTGTAAAGCAAAAGTTGAGGAAAAGATTGATGTGTAGCAGAAGAAAAACTTGATTCTCAGGCAATAATGGTGTAGAATACTGATCGTGGCTTTTGACAAGGCTGCACTAGTCGGGGAGCCAGCGGTGCCCTGTAACCTGCAATCCGCTACAGCAGGGATGAAGTCCCAGCCGAGGGTATGTGATGTGTCGTCTGACCCCGGTAAGCAGCGTTGAAGATCCGGTCTTGCGCAAGGTCGACCCGTGAACCATGTCAGGCGGGGAACCGAGCAGCATTAAGCGGTGCTTGGCTTGTGCCGTGAGGTCGCCGGGTCCGAGCCGGCTGCCGGCGTAACGGGCATAGTGCATAATTCGGAGTCGGGTGTGCAGTCTTGTCAAGAGCCATTTATTCAATTGTGAAAGGGGACGTTCGATGTACCAGGCGCTCTATCGCAAATGGCGCCCGCAGACCTTTGATCAGGTCGTCGGGCAGGAGCATATCACCGAGACACTGAAAAACCAGGTAAAGAACGACCGCCTTTCCCACGCCTATATCTTCATCGGCACCCGCGGCACCGGCAAGACCACCTGCGCCCGCATCCTGGCCAAGGCGGTCAACTGCGAGCACCCGGTGGACGGCAACCCCTGCGGCGTCTGTCCCTCCTGCCGCGGCATCACGGAAGGCACCATCATGGACGTGGTGGAGCTGGACGCGGCCTCCAACAACGGCGTGGACAATGTGCGCGCCCTGCGGGAGGAAGCGGTGTTCTCGCCCTCCGTGGTGAAAAAGCGCGTGTACATCATCGACGAGGTGCACATGCTCTCCACGGCGGCCTTCAACGCCCTGCTGAAGATCCTGGAGGAGCCGCCCGCCCACCTGATGTTCATCCTGGCCACGACGGAGCTGCAGAAGGTCCCGGCCACGATCCTGTCCCGCTGCCAGCGGCACAGCTTCCGGCGCATCGACACCCCGCGCATCGCGGCGTATCTGGAAAAGATCGCCGAGGCGGAGCATTTTGATATGACCCATGAGGCGGCGGAGCTGATCGCAAGACTGGCCGACGGCGGCGTGCGCGACGCGCTGAGCCTGCTGGATCAGTGCTCCGCGGCAGATAAGATCGACGTGGAGTCGGTCTACGCCACGATGGGCCTTGCCGGGAACCGGCGCGTGGCACAGATGCTGGACCGGATCCTCAAGCACGATACGGCGGCAGTTCTGAAAGAGTTTGCCGGGATGTGGATGGACGGGAAGGACCCGAGCACCCTGCTGGGCGAGCTCAGCGGCCTGCTGCGGGATGTGCTGATGCTCCATGTGGCGCCCAAGGGGGCGATGGAGCTGGTCTCCGGCAGTTATGACAGGGCGACGCTCCAGGCCTTCGCCCAGCGCCTCACCAGTGAGGAGCTGATCGCGGCCATGGACACGCTGCAGAAAGCGATCACCGGCCTGCGCGACGCGCGCAATCCCAAGACCGCGGCGGAGCTGTGCCTCGTGGCGCTCTGTACCGACGCGGGAGGGGACAGCCTGCTGCATCTGCGTGCCCGGATCTCCCGACTGGAGGAGGAAGTGGCCCGGGGCATCCCGATGCGGCCTGCAGATGCCGCGCAGCCTGCGCTGCGGCGGGAAGACGCGCTGTATGGCCCCGAAGCAGAGGAAGGCGAGGAACCGGTTTTTACCCCGGAGGAGGCGCCGCCCCCCGAGTGGGAAGAGGAAACGCCGCCACCGGTATGGGAGGAAGCTCCTCAGGCTGCGCGGCAGGAGGAAGCCGCCCCGGTGCAGGCTCCCATTCCCGCGGAAGCTCCGGCTGCCGCGCCCTTTGACTGGAAGGCGCTCTGCGAGCGCGTGGCGCCCCGACTGCCCAACGATTTGCGCTACTCCATGGACGACAGCGTGATCCGCGGCACGCTCACGGGGAACATACTCCAGCTGCAGGTGCAGCCCGGCTTCAAGTACGGGCGCTTCAACCGGCAGGAGATTCTGGAGAGCTTTGCCGAAGAGGCGTCTTCCCTGCTCGGCAGAGAGATCCGGGTGCAGATCGGCGAAATGCGGGAAGAGGAGCGGCCCCAGCGCAGTCTGGACGAGCTGAAAGCATTCAAGGAAGTTCATTTCAATTAAGATATTCTACAAAAGATTGGAGAGTTTAGTATGGCAAAAGGCGGATTTCGCGGGGGCTTCCCCGGCGGCAACCAGGCAAACATGATGCGTCAGGCGCAGAAGATGCAGCAGGACTTCATGAAGATGCAGCAGGAGCTGGAGGCGACCAAGTTTGAGTTTTCTTCCGGCGGCGGCGCTGTCAAGGCGACCATGATCGGCACCCGGCAGCTGGAGTCCATTGAGATCAATCCCGAAGTAGTCGATCCCGAGGATGTGGAGATGCTGCAGGATCTGATCCTCGCGGCGGTCAACGGCGCCATCAAGCTGGCTGACGACAAGACCAGCGAGGCCATGGGCAAGCTGCAGGGCGGCATGGGCGGCTTCCCCGGACTTTTTTAAGCTGAGTCAATACTGTCATTCTGAGCGCAGCGAAGAATCTCCTGCCTGTTTTGCGCAGGGGCTTCTTCGCTGCGTTTCGTAAAGGAGAGCAAAATGCTGCGCAAGGCCTATCTGGAGATCACCAACGTCTGCAATCTGTCCTGCGCTTTCTGCCCCGGGACAAAGCGCGCGCCAAAGTTTCTGACGGTGGACGAGTTTCGCCTGCTCGCCGGAAAGCTGCGCGGGCACACGGAATATCTTTATTTCCACCTGATGGGGGAGCCGCTGCTGCACCCGGAGCTGGGGACGTTCCTGGACATCGCGGACGGACTGAGATTCAAAGTTATGTTAACCACAAACGGTACCTTTCTGCCCGAGCGGCAGGAACTGCTGGTATCCGCTCCGGCGCTGCATAAGGTGAACATCTCCCTCCAGTCCTTTGAGGCAAACGACGGCGGAAAGCTGGAGGACTATCTCGCGGGCTGCATTGACTTTGCCCAGGCCGCGGCAGGCGCGGGGAAGCTCTGCGAGTTCCGGCTCTGGAACCGTGGCGGCTGGGAGAGCATGAACCCGGCGATCCGCGGAATCCTGGCGGAAAGCTTCCCGGAGCCCTGGCAGCAGAGCCGAAACGGCTTCCGCCTGGCCGAGCGGATCTGGCTGGAGCCGGGCGCGCGCTTCGACTGGCCGGATCTGTCGCTTCCCAGCCTGGGAGAGCGCTGCTTCTGCTATGGCCTGCGGGATCAGGTGGGCGTCCTCTGCGACGGGACCGTGGTGCCCTGCTGCCTGGACCGGGAGGGGGCCATCCCGCTGGGCAATCTGTTCGAGCAGGAACTGGATGATATTATGTCAACCGAACGGGCCCGCGCCCTCTATGAGGGCTTTTCCCGCAGACAGGCCGTGGAGCCGCTCTGCCAGCGCTGCGGTTATGCGCGGCGTTTCAATAAATGATTTACATAATCTAATAAACATAATAGGATAAACATAAAATAGGTAACATAACATGGATGACATAAAACACGTGACCCGAGAAAAAAGCTGCGGCGCCGTGGTGTGGCATGAGACCGCGGGGGAGCGGCTGTATCTGATCGAGGAGATGCGCGGCGGTCACTTCGCCATGCCCAAGGGGCACGTGGAGCCGGGGGAGACCGAGGCGCAGACGGCGGAGCGGGAGATCCGGGAGGAGACCGGGCTGGAGGTCGAGCTGGACACCGCTTTTCGCGCCTCCAACAGCTACAGCCCCTATCCGGGCTGCTGGAAGGAGGTCATCTATTTCATTGCTCGGGCTGACAGCAGGGAGACGACCGTGCAGGCAGAGGAGCTGCGCTCCATCCTGTGGCTCCCCTATGAGGAGGCCCTGCGACGGCTGAGCTATGACAACGACCGGGAGATCCTGCGGCAGGCGGAGGCCTGGCTGAATCGCCACGGAAAGTTCTGAAGAATTCTTAAATTCATAAAATATGCTTTCTTTCTCCGGCTGTGCATGGTAGGATGGCACTGTTCCAAGGAGGAAACCCAAATGAAAAAACTACTATCTTTCTTGCTTGCGGCTGTGCTGCTCCTGTCGGTGCTGCCTGCGGCCTTTGCCGAAGGCTCGACCGATGCGATCATCGTTGTGGAAAACGGCGGTGAGCCGGGTATCAATGTGCCGGTGAATACGCCGGCCCCGGCTCAGACGAGTATCAACCAGAGCCGGGCCGTGATCGGCGCCGATCTCAGTCCTGAGCAGATTTCTGCCGTGTATCAGGCCTTCGGTGTGAGCCGCGGCAGCGTGATCGAGCTCACCGTCACCAACGCGGAGGAGCGCCAGTGGCTCGCTGGCTATGTGGACCCGGCGCTGATCGGCACGCGCTCCATCTCCAGCGTGTATGTGGAGCTGCTGCCAGCCGGCGCCAATATGGATGTGAGCACCAGCAATGTGACCTGGTGCACGCCGGAGATGTATATGAGCGCCCTGGCCACCGCCGGCATCACCGATGCGCGCATCGTCGTGGCGGCGCCCTTCGCCGTCAGCGGCACGGCGGCCCTGACCGGGGTCTACAAGGCCTATGAGGACATGACCGGGAAAAAGCTGGACGATCTGGCCAAGGCTGTCTCCACGCAGGAGCTGACCATCACGGGCGGCCTTGCGCAGGAGATCGGCAGCATGGACTCCACGTCCATCGTGAACGACCTGAAACTGATGCTGGACGAGACCCGGAAGATGACGGACGAGGAGATCCGGCAGGAGATCATCGCCATCGCGGCCCAGTACAACGTTAAGCTGACGGACAATCAGATCCAGCAGCTGATCACGCTCTGCCGCTCGCTGGAGAAGCTGGATCCCAGCGCCCTCAAGCAGCGGGTGGAGGACGTGCAGAACACCCTCAACAAGGTCTCCGAGGCCAAGACCCAAGTGGTCGGCTTCGTACAGACCGTGAAAAACGTGGTCTCCTCGGTGCGGGAATTCTTTGAGCGCATTAAGGACATCCTGGGCATGTAACGAGAACGGGGATGTGATTTCTTCACATCCCCGTTCAGTTTTGAGTTTTGCGTGCTGAGTTTTGAGGAGAACGGCTGGAATTGATGTCAAATTGGAGCTGTTCTCCGGGAGGGCAGACAGATAAAAGCCAACATTCCGAACCAGTTGCGAAAGAATCTCAAAACTCAAAACTCACGACTCAAAACTGGGGCTGTGAAAAAACGCAGTTTTTTCACAGCCCCTTTCCTATGCTTTTTCATTTTTTATCCACCGTGCGGCAGAGCTTTTCGTGCATGACGGCCATCAGCAGGAGCAGCGCCAGCAGGTACAGCGGGAAGATCCCCAGACCCAGCCGGGCGGCCAGCCAGCCGAAGAAGGGCGGCATGAGAGAGGTGCCGATGTAGGCGCTCGCCATCTGCACGCCGATGAGGGCCTGGGAGCGCTCCGCACCGAAATTCGCGGGCGTGGAGTGGATGATGCTGGGATAGATCGGCGCGCAGCCGATGCCGACGATGATCAGCCCCGCAAAGGCGCAGGCGTTGCCCAGCGGCAGCAGCACCAACAGGATGCCGAAGCCCACCAGGCCGAAGCCCAGCCGGATCATCTGCCGGTCATTGAGCTTATAGGTGGCAAAGCCGCTCAGCGCGCGGCCGCCGGTGATGCCGAGAAAGAAGAGACTGGCAAGCCGGGCGGCGGTGATCTCATCGACAAGCCGGGCCTTGACAAGATAGCTGCTGGCCCAGAGGCCAACGGTCTGCTCCAGGGCGCAGTAGCAGAAGAAGCAGAGCATGATCGACTTGGCTCCGGGTATGGAGACGATCCCGGCGAGGGAGAGGGGCTTGCCGCTCCCTCTGCCTGCCTCCATGTCCGCCCTCTTTTTCCAGAGCGGAAGGCTCAGAAAGATGCATACGGAGAGCACGATCTGCAGCAGGCCGATCACGCGGTAGCCTGTGTTCCAGCCCGCGCCGCGGGAGAGGGCCGCGCCCATGATCAGCGGCCCGACGGAGGTGCCGACGCCCCACATGCAGTGCAGCCAGCTCATGTGGCGGCTGGCATAGTGCAGGGCCACGTAGTTATTGAGCGCGGCGTCCACGCTGCCCGCGCCGAGACCGTAAGGGACGGCCCAGAGGCAGAGCATCCAGAAGCGGTGGCTGACTGAAAAGCCCAGCAGGGCCGCGGCGGTCATGGCCACGCTGATCGCGGTCACCAGACCGGGGCCCAGTTTCCGGGTCAGGCGGTCGCTCAGCAGGCTGGAGACCACCGTGCAGGCGGCGATGATCATGAAGATGACGCCGGACCAGGACAGGGGAACCGACAGCTCCGCATGCATGATCGGCCAGGCCGAGCCCAGCAGCGAGTCCGGCAGACCCAGCGATATGAAAGAGAGATAGATGATGGCAAGCAGGAGAGAGAACATGGCTGCCTCCGAGAAACCGGGGAATGTGAGAACACATTCCCCGGTTTTAGTTTTGAGCTTGGAGTTTTGGGTTTTGAGTAAAACAGCAGGACGAATGTTGAGAGGAAAGAATCGTTTCCTCAATGCTCAACACGCACGACTCAACACTCAGATCCGCTTCCACTTTGCGCCGTGGGGGATGTCGGTGACCTCAATGCCGGCGGCCTTCAGCTCGTCGCGGATGCGGTCGGCCTCCGCAAAATTCTTGGCCTTCTTCGCGTCCTGACGGGCCTGGATCTTCGCCTCCACCTCGGCATCTTCTTCGCCGGATTCGGAGATGATCGTGAACTCACCGGCGGTGACGGTCTGCTTCTTGAGTTCTTCCCGCTTGGCGGCGGCCTTCTCAAGGAGACTCAGCCCCAGCACTTTGTCAAAGTCGCCCAGGACGAAGAGCTTGGTGGCGTCGTTGGTCTTGTACTTGAGCACGTCGTAGAGCGCGGTAACAGCCAGAGAGGTGTTCAGATCGTTGTCAAGCCCGGTGCAGAACTTCTGCCGCAGGGCCTGGACAGCCTCGTCGTCGATCTCGCCGTCCTCAGGCTTGAGCGCGGCAATGCGGCCGATCAGCTTGTTGTAGGTGCCCTGGGCGTTGTCCAGGTTCTCCCAGGAGAAGACCAGGGACTTGCGGTAGTGGCTCTGCAGGCAGAAGAGGCGGTAGGCCAGGGGATCGTAGCCCTTTTCCTCCAGCAGGGAGACCGTCAGAAACTCGCCGCTGGACTTGGACATCTTGCCGCTGTTGGTGTTCAGGTGGAGGACATGCATCCAGTAATTGCACCATTTGTGGCCCAGATAGGACTCAGACTGGGCAATTTCATTGGTGTGGTGGGGGAAAGCGTTGTCGATGCCGCCGCAGTGGATGTCCAGATCCTCGCCCAGGTGCTTCATGGAGATGCCGGAGCACTCGATGTGCCAGCCGGGATAGCCCACGCCCCAGGGGGAGTCCCATTTCAGGGCCTGATCCTCAAACTTGGACTTGGTGAACCAAAGGACGAAGTCGTTCTTGTTGCGCTTGTTGGTATCCTCTTCCACGCCCTCGCGCACGCCCACGTCCAGATCCTCGGCGTTGAAGTCGTTGAAGACGTAGTAGCGCTCCAGCTTGGAGGTGTCAAAGTACACGTTGCCGCCGGCAAAGTAGGCGTAGCCGGTGTCCATCAGTCTGGAGATGATCTTGATGTACTGGTCAATGCAGTTGGTGGCGGGCTCCACCACGTCGGGGGTCTTGATGTTGAGCTTCGCGCAGTCGGCAAAGAAGGCGTCGGTATAGAACTTCGCAATCTCCATGACGCTCTTGTGCTCGCGCTTGGCGCCCTTGAGCATCTTATCCTCGCCCTCGTCGGCGTCGGAGGTCAGGTGTCCCACGTCGGTGATGTTCATGACGCGCTTGACGTTGTAGCCTGCGTAGCGCAGATACTTCTCCAGCACGTCCTCCATGATGTAGGAGCGGAGGTTTCCGATGTGGGCGAAGTGGTACACCGTGGGGCCGCAGGTGTACATCTTGACAATGTCGGGATGGTTGGGAACAAACAGTTCTTTCTTGCGGGAAGCGGAATTATAAAGATACATGATGACAGCTCCTTATTTTACATCCTTGAAGACGTCTTTGTTTTTGATGAAATACTCCGCGCCGGAGTAGACGGTGGTGGCCACGATCAGACCGGTGACGATGCCGTTGACCAGGGGGTAGCTGGAGAAGAGCAGCATGGCGGCAAGCCCCACCATGGTGACGGCGGTCTTGACCTTGCCGGACCAGGCGGCGGCGATGACCCGCTGCTGCTCCACGGCGATGAGGCGCAGACCGCTCACGGCAAACTCCCGGAACAGGACGATGGCCACGGCCCATCCGGGCATATAGCCGCGCTCCGTGAAAAAGCACATGGCGGCAAGCACCAGCATCTTGTCGGCCAGGGGGTCCATGAACTTGCCGAAGTCGGTGATCTGGTTGTAGTGCCGGGCGATATAGCCGTCGGCAAAGTCGCTGAGGCAGGCGAGCACATACACCGCAAAAGCCCCCAGGGGATGGTCCAGATAGGCCAGCACCAGGAACACGGGGACGGCGACGATGCGCCCGATGGTGATCTTGTTGGCAGTGGTCATGCTTATGCCTCCTCGCCGTACAGGATCCCGTCCTCGGCGGCGGTGATGAGGACTTCGGAGAACTCGCCCTCTCGGGCCGTGCCCTCGAAGTACACCTCGCCGTCAATGTCGGGGGAGTCGGCGTAACATCGGCCGACCCACTGCTGGCTCTCCTCATCGTAGTCGGTCACCAGCACGCGGATGGTCTTTCCGACGAAGCTCTGACAGAATTCGTCCATGATCGGCGCCTGCAGCTGCATGATGAGATCCGCCCGGCGCTGGGCTTCCTCGCTGTCCACATGGGCCATCTTCGCGGCCGGGGTCCCTTCCTCGGGGGAGAAGGGGAACACGCCCACGCGCTCAATGCGCGCCTCCCTGAGAAATTCACAGAGTTCTTCGAACTCCGCTTCTCCCTCACCGGGCAGGCCCGCGATCAGGCTGGTGCGCAGCACGAGCCCGGGGATACGCTCCCGCAGGGTTTTGAACAGGGCGCGGATCTCGTCGCCGGTACCGCGGCGGTTCATGCGCTTTAAGATGGCGTTATCGATATGCTGGATGGGGATATCCAGGTATTTGACGATTTTATCATTCGACGCGATCTCATCAATGAGCTCGTCGTCAAACTGGTCGGGGTAGAGGTAGTGGAGCCGGATCCACTCCACGCCTTCGATCTTCGCAAGCTCCCGGCAGAGCTGCGCGAGGCAGCGCCTCCCGTAAAGATCGGTGCCGTAGCGGGTGATGTCCTGCGCGATGACAATGAGTTCCTTCACACCGTGCTCGGCCAGATCCTTCGCCTCTGCCAGCACATTTTCCAGCGTGCGGGAGCGGTAGCGGCCCCGGATGTAGGGAATGGCGCAGAAGGAGCAGAAGTTGTCGCAGCCCTCGGCGATGCGCAGATAGGCCCAGGAGGGGCCGGTGGAGACCACGCGGGGGATCTCGTCCACGGGGGCGTTCTGATCGCCGAAGAGGCTGGCCTTTCGGCCCGCCAGCACGGTGTTTGCGGCGCCCACGATGTCCTTGAAACTGCCGACGCCCAGAACGGCGTCGATCTCCGGCAGTTCCTCCAGCACGCTGTCCTTGTAGCGCTCGGTCAGGCAGCCGGTGACGATCAGGCCACCCAGCTTCCCGGCCTTTTTGAGCTCCGCCATCTCCAGGATCGTGTCGATGGCCTCACTCTTCGCGGCGTCGATGAAGCCGCAGGTATTTACGATCGCGAGATCGGCCCCCTCCGCCTCGGGCACCAGCGTGAAGCCGGCCTCATCCAGCAGGTAGAGCATCTGCTCGCTGTTGACCAGATTCTTGGCGCAGCCAAGAGAGATCAGGCAAAATGTTGCATCCATCATTCGTCCTCGATGCTTTCGTCGGTATAGCGGCGCAGCGCCGTGCGGATCTCTTCCCAGGAGTAGCCCCTGCGGAAGAGAGCGGCGCTGACTTTGCGGATCTGATCCCGGTCGGTGGGATCCTTCAGCCGCGCGGAAATGAATTTTTCAAGCTTGCCGTCCGTCTCCGGCATGTGCTCCACGGCCTCGTCCCAGAGCTCCCGGTCGACGCCGCGGCGGCTCAGTTCGGAGCGGACGCGGCCCGCGCCGTAACCCTTGGCTGCGTAGTGCCGGGCGATGGCGGCGGCATAGCTCTCGTCGTTCAGAAAGCCGTGATCTGAGAGCCAGCTGACCGAATAGTCGGCGGCGTCTTCGTCCACGCCCTTCTGCATGAGCTTGTCGCGCACTTCCTTTTGGGACATGAGGCGGCGGGAAATGAGCTCCAGCGCCCGATCCCTGGCAAGGGAACGGGAGGAGTCCCGCTTAAGCGCGGCGAGCTCCTCCTCGTCGAGCGTTTTTCCGGTAAACAGCCGCCAGTCGGTCACCACGCCGAGGGAGCTTTTGATTTCACTCCCGTCCTCCAGCGCGACCGTGACCCGGTCGGAGGAGGTCTGGCGCAGAGCGGTAATGGTCATAAGAGAAGTTCCTTCAAGCTGTCATTCTGAGCGAAGCGAAGAATCTCTTCACACGCGCAGGCAGGGGAGTTCAGAGGGGATCACCCCTCTGATTTTTCGCTTCGGAAAGCGAAAAACAATTCAGATATGTTTTTGCCGGGGCTCTGCCTCGTCAAAAACACCCTGAGCCGAGCAGGGCGAGGCCTTGCGCCGACCAAACGAGGCGCTTTCTTACGCGCGCCTCGTGCGATATGCGCAAGTGCCCTTGATCTCAAAGCACCCATATGGGTGCTTTGAGATCAGTCTAGGTCGAAGTCCGCCGCCGACACGTCCACCGCCGGGGCGGGGGCGATGCGACCGGAGGCCTGGGCGGCCTTGCGGGACTGGGGGGACATGAGCTTGTGGGCGTTTGCGCGGATCTCCGCCTCGATCTTGTCCCGGGCCTCCTCGTCGTTCATCAGGTATTCCTTCACGGCGTCGCGGCCCTGGAGGCGCTGGCCGTTCACGGTGAACCAGGCGCCGGCCTTGTCGATGATCTCCAGCTTCACGCCCAGGTCAATGATCTCGCCCACGCGGGAGATGCCCTCGCCGTACATGATGTCGAACTCCGCCTCGCGGAAGGGGGGCGCCACCTTGTTCTTGACGATCTTGGCGCGGGTGCGGTTGCCGATCATCTCACCGTTGACCTTCAGGGTCTCGATGCGGCGCACGTCGATACGCACAGAGGCGTAGTACTTGAGGGCCAGGCCGCCGGGCGTGGTCTCGGGGTTGCCGTACATGACGCCGATCTTCTGGCGCAGCTGGTTGATGAAGATGACGGTGCAGTTGTTCTTGGAGATGGCGCCGGCCAGACGGCGCATGGCCTGGCTCATCAGGCGGGCCAGCGCGCCCACCACAGTGTCGCCCACTTCGCCCTCCAGCTCGGAGCGGGGAATCAGGGCGGCCACGGAGTCCACCACCAGCACGTCGATGGCGCCGGAGCGGACCAGGGATTCGGCGATGTCCAGCGCCTGCTCGCCGGTGTCCGGCTGGGAGATCAGCAGGCTGTCGATGTCCACGCCCAGGGCGCGGGCGTAAGCGGGCTCCAGTGCGTGCTCCACGTCGATATATGCGGCCTCGCCGCCGGCCTTCTGGGCGGAGGCGACCACGTGCAGCGCAAGCGTGGTCTTACCGGAGGCCTCAGGCCCGTAGATCTCCACGATGCGGCCGCGGGGAACGCCGCCGATGCCGAGGGCCAGGTCCAGGGACAGGGAACCGGTGGAGAGCGCCTCCACGTTCACGGAAATATCGTCGCCCAGGCGCATGATCGTGCCCTTGCCGTAGTCTTTTTCAATCTTCGCGATCGCGGTCTCCAGCGCTTTTTTCTTGTCGCTGGAGGGGGCGGCCACGGGAGAAACCTTTTTCTTTTCAGCCATCTTGTCTGTGTCTCCTTTTATGATGAAATCAGAATATATGAATCAGAATCCGGAATACATCTCGCCGTCGTCGTCATACATCCGGCCGATGACGACCCGGTCCACGCCGAGGGTATCCTTGCGGGTATCCGCCGCAGCGAAGCCCGCCGAAAGGATCATGTCCTTCACCGTCTCCGTCTGGCCCTCGCCCACCTCGAACAGCAGCCAGCCGCCGGGCTTCAGGAGGGAGCGCCAGTACTTGAGGATGCTGCGGTAGAAGCGCAGCCCGTCCTCGCCGCCGTCCAGGGCCCAGATCGGCTCATAGTCCCGCACGGAGGAATCCAGGGTCATGATCTCCCGGCTCTCGATATAAGGGGGATTCGAGACGATCATGTCGAACTTACCCATGCTCAGGGGAGGGGAGACCGTGGCGTCCGCCTGCATGCAGATCACCCGGGAAATGAGGCGGTTGAGCGCCACGTTCCGGCGGCAGACCTCAAGCGCGCTGGCGCTGATATCGGCGGCCACCAGGCGGGTGGCCGGCATCTCATGCCCGATGGCGCAGGCAATGCAGCCGCTGCCGCAGCAGAGATCCAGGACGCGCGCGTCCATCTTCCGTCCGGTCAGGATGGCCTTGGCGGTGTCCACCAGCACTTCGGTGTCCATGCGGGGGATCAGCACGTCGGGCGTCACGATCATCGGCAGCCCGTAAAACTCCCAGAGCCCGGTGATGTAGGCCACCGGCTCGCCGCGGAGCCTGCGCGCCGTATAGTCCAGCACCTTCTGCTCCACCGCGTCGGTGGTGTAGAGGCTCATATCCCGCATCAGATCGGTCGTGGACTTGCCCGCGGCCTGAGCTACCAGCAGCCGCGCCTCCAGATTGTAGCCCTCCACCCCGCGCTGGCGCAGAATGTTGCGTGTGGAGAGGTAAAGTTCGTTGTATGTCTTCATGTGTTCTCTCTTAAACGAATGAATAGTGAATAATGAATAATTGAGGTGTCGCTGCGCGACAGATGGGAGAATTAATTACCCCAGGTATCGGAGCCCTTCTCCTCGGGGATGACCAGCTCCATGGCCCGGATGGCGCACTCGATCATGCTGTCGTCCGGCTCGTTGGTGGTGATGCGCTGCAGCCACTTGCCCGGGGCGGACAGGATAGCGGAGAGCCAGTTGTCATGGGCGCCGCACCAGCGGTTGATCTCATAGCTGATGCCCACCACGACGGGCAGGAGCAGCAGGTGGCAGCCCACGCGGGCGAAGGTGTTGCTGACGCGCACCACGGAGTTGACGAGAATGCTGACCAGCACCACAACGAGCAGAAAGCTGGTGCCGCAGCGGGGGTGGAAGCGGCTCTCGGGCCGGACGTTTTCCACCGTCAGCGCCTTGCCGTGCTCATAGCAGAAGATGGTCTTGTGCTCGGCGCCGTGGTAGGAGAAGAGGCGCTTGATGTCCTTCATCCCGGACACGAGCTTCATATAGCCCAGCAGGATGACGACCTTCAAAAGACCTTCGGACAGATTTCGCACCAGATAGCTCTGCGTCAGCGGTTTGATCCAGCCCACCAGCAGCGCGGGCAGGAAGATGAACAGGAAGATCGAGAGCGCAAGCCCCATCACCACGGCCACGCCGATGATGAGCTTCTGGGCCTTGTCCTCGGGGAAATGGGCCTCGATCCACTGATCGAGCTTGTCCGGCTCGCCCTGTTCCTCCAGGGGAACGAGGCTCGCCGAATAGGTCAGGGCCTGCATGCCCTTGACCATGGAGTCCAGAAAAATGGCGCAGCCCCGGATAAAGGGAACGCCGAGAATGGGATATTTATCTTTGATGAGCTTCAGCTCATCCACTTTTTCCACCAGACCCTCCGCGGTGCGGCAGACGATGGCCTGCTTTTTCGGGCCGCGCATGAGGATGCCTTCGATCAGAGCCTGACCGCCGATGGACGTGCGGAACGAGCAGGATGCGTTGGATTCGGGCATAGGGGGGTTCTCCTTTGCGAATGAACAATGAATAATGAAGAATTGCGGTGCCGCTTCGCGGCGGATTAAAATGCGTGCTGCCGAGGGCGTCAGCCCCTGCGACACAGCGTTCGGTTTCTGCTGCGTCCGAACGGTATCCCGCCCGTAGGGGCGATTCATGAATCGCCCGCCGTCCCATCGGGCCAACCGGGCTCAGGGCGAGCCGTAGGGCAGCGTGACCGTCACCATGCAGCCTTTCTCGGGGGCGTTGGCGATGTCCAGCTTGCCGCCGTGGCGTGTGACGATCTCGTCGCAGACGGCAAGGCCGATGCCGGTGCCGCGGTTTTTCGAGCTGCCCTTGTAAAACTTCTCCTTCACATGGGGAAGCTCCGCCTCCGGGATGCCGTGGCCGTAATCGCGCACGGTGATATGTACGCCCTCGGGGTCCGCGGCCAGGGTCACGTCGATCTTTTTGCCCTCACCGCCGTGGGTCATGGCGTTATCCAGCAGGTTCAGAAAGACCTGCTTGAGCCGCTCGGAATCGCCGGGGATCAGCGGGATCTCCGTGGGCGGTTCGGTATAGTTGACCTCGATGCCGGCCTGGCGCATCAGCTCTCCGTAGGTGAAGAGCGCGTCCTCCAGCTCGGCCGCAATGTCAATCAGCTCGATGCGAAGGTTGAAGCGCCCGTCCTGGATGCGGGTGAATTCCAGCAGCTCCTTGACCATGCCGGTCAGGCGCTCCGCCTCGCGGGAGATGATGTTGATGCCGCGCAGGGAGTCGCCCTGCACCGCCTCGTCATAGGCGATCGTCTCGGCCCAGCCGGTGATGGCGGTCAGCGGCGTGCGCAGCTCGTGGGAGACCTGGGAGATGAAGTCGGTGCGTGCCTTGTCGGCCTGGGCCACCTTCTCCGACATCTCGTTGATCTGGTCGGCCAGACGGCCGATCTCATCGTCGCCGCCCACCTCGATCTGGCTGCCATAGCTGCCCTGGGCGATGTGGTTGGCAAAGCGCGTCAGGCGGATCAGCGGATCGGACACATAGCGCCAGAACCACAGAATCACCAGAATGATATACATGCAGACGATCACCAGCACGGCGATAGCCGTGTACAGGTAATGCCGCGTGATCAGCCAGACCGCCAGCAGCAGCAGCGCCAGACACGCCACGCCGGAGATCATCAGCTGAAGTTTCAGACTTCTAAACATATCAGTTCGATCCTAATCGCTGTTTCATTTACGCGTCAGGGGAGTTCAGAGGGCTTTGCCCTCTGATTTTCGCCGCGCACGGCGAAAACACATAAGAAATCTGTTTTTGACGGGGCTTCGCCTCGGCAAAAACACCCTGAGCGGAGCTTTGCGAAGCCTCGCGCCGTCGTCAAACAAAACTCGCTGCAGTCCGCTTCCCCGGTTGCGAAGAGCCGGGAAAGCTCCCTGTCCGCTCCTTCCGTTTTCCTCACAAATTCAAAGCATCAGGCTTTGAATTTGAAAGGAGGAGCAGCGGAATGAGCGAGCCTTTGCCATGCTTGGCGGAGGCGAGAGATATGGAGCTTGCGACGACGTAAGCGCGAGTGTTTCTGCCTGTTTAGCCCCTCAGGGGCTGAACAGGCAAGTCAGTATCCCCATTTATAGCCGTAGCCCCAGACCGTGGTCAGGTACTCGGGCTCGGTGGGATCGGACTCGATCTTGATGCGCAGGCGGCGGATGTTCACGTCCACGGTCTTGAGCTCACCGGAAAAGTCCTTGCCCCAGACGGCAGAGAGAATGTCCTCGCGGCTCATGGCCTTGCCCGGATTCTCCATGAAGAGCTTCATCAGCAGATACTCGATCTGCGTCAGCTTCAGGCGCTGGCCGTTCTTCTCCAGGGTGCGGTTGCGAGTGTTGAGCAGGAAGGGGCCGCTTGCAATCTCGGTGCTGGCCTTTTCGTCCTCATCCACGCCCAGACGGCGCACCAGCGCGTCCACGCGGGCCGTCAGCTCCGCGGGGGAGAAGGGCTTGGTCACATAGTCGTCCGCGCCGGTCATCAGGCCGGTCACCTTGTCGATCTCCTGGCTCTTGGCGGTGAGCATGATGATGCCCATCTTGGAGCCGGAGGCGCGGATGCGGCGGCAGACCTCAAAGCCGTCAATGTCAGGCTCGGGCAGCATCACGTCCAGCAGGGCCAGACAGATGTCCGGGTTAACCTTCAGCTTTTCCAGCGCCTCGCTGCCGCTGCCCGCTTCGATCGGCTCATAGCCGCCGCGGCGCAGATTGATGACGACAAAGTCGCGGATGTTGGCTTCATCCTCCAGAACAAGGATCTTCTTCATCTATAATCTCCTCCTCATGCGAGTAGCAGGTTGCAATTTGACAAGTAATTATATCATAGCTTTTACAAAAATGGTAGTCACGGCGCCAAAAAAGTTTTCAATAAAATTGCATAAAAAAGACACGTTATGTAAATCAGTTGTCTGACAGAAGCAAGGAAGCTTCTTATTGATTATTCAGTGGGAAACTGTTACAATTACTTTTATGTGCGAGAAAAAACAGACGGTACTCGGCATTCTGGCCCATGTGGACGCGGGCAAGACCACGCTCTGCGAAGCCATGCTGTACCTTTCGGGAAAACTGAAAAAGCTGGGGCGCGTGGATCACCGGGACAGCTTTCTGGATACCCACAGCCTGGAGCGTGCGCGCGGCATCACGATCTTCTCCAAGCAGGCGGTTCTGCCGCTTGCTGACGGAGAGCTGACGCTGCTGGACACCCCGGGGCATGTGGACTTCTCCGCCGAGATGGAGCGGACGCTGCAGGTGCTGGACTGCGCGCTGCTGGTCATCAGCGGCACGGACGGCGTGCAGGCCCATACGGAGACGCTCTGGCGGCTGCTCCGGCGCTACGCTGTTTCCACCTTCGTGTTCGTCACGAAGATGGACCTTCCGGGCAGCGGGGAAGCGGCCATCATGGAGGAGCTGCGCCGCCGCCTGGGCGAGGGCTGCGTGGACTTCACCAGCCCCGCCGCCGACCAGGAGGAGCGCCTCGCCATGTGCAGCGAGACGGCCATGGAGCGCTATCTGGAGACCGGTGCGCTCACGGACGAGGATCTGCGGGGCATGATCGCACGGCGGGAGCTGTTCCCGGTCTTCTTCGGCTCCGGCCTCCGGCTCGACGGGGTGGAGGAGCTGCTGGAGGCTCTGGAGCGGCTGCGGCCCTGCTCCCCGGATCGGGGGGCCTTTGCCGCCCTGGTCTACAAGATCTCCCGCGACGCCCAGGGAAAGCGCCTGAGCCACGTGAAGATCACCGGCGGCGAACTGAAAGTGCGCGACCTGCTGCGCTATCGCGGCGAGGACGGGCAGGATCATGAGGAAAAAGTGACCCAGATCCGGGTCTATGCGGGCGAAAAGTTTGAATCGCCGGAGAGTGTCGGCACGGGGCAGATCTGCTGCCTCACAGGCCTCACGGCCACCTTCCCGGGACAGGGCCTCGGCGCGGAGCCGGAGGGAGCCGCCCCGGTGCTCGAACCGGTCTTGAGCTACCGCCTGCTGCTCCCGGCGGGGACGGACCCGGCCGTGCTGCTGCCGAAGCTGCAGCAGCTGGACGAGGAGGATCCGCAGCTGCACATCCGCTGGAACGAGCGGCTGCAGGAGATCTCCGTGCAGCTGATGGGCAAGGTGCAGACCGAGGTGTTCCGCAGCCTGGTGAAGGAGCGTTTTGACGTGGAAGTTGGCCTGGACGCCGGGCATATCCTCTATCGGGAGACCATTGCCGACACGGTGGAGGGCGTGGGCCATTTTGAGCCCCTGCGCCACTACGCTGAGGTCCATCTCCTGATGGAGCCGCTGCCCCGGGGGAGCGGCCTGGTGCTGGATTCCACGGTCAGCGAGGATGTGCTGGACCGCAACTGGCAGCGCCTGATCCTGACCCATCTGGCCGAGCGCCAGCATCCGGGCGTTTTGACGGGAAGCCCCATCACCGATATGAAAATCACACTGGCCGCCGGCCGCGCCCATCTCAAGCACACCGAGGGCGGCGACTTCCGGCAGGCCACTTACCGCGCCGTGCGGCAGGGCCTGATGCAGGCAAAGAACATCCTGCTGGAGCCCTGGTACGCCTTTCGCATCGAGGTGCCCGCCGAGCAGATCGGCCGGGTGATCAGCGATGTGCGCGCCATGAACGGCGTGTTTGACTCCCCGGAGGACGCCGGGGACATGTTGTGTCTGCAGGGCAGTGCACCGGTCTCGGCCATGCAGGGCTATATGGAGGAGCTCGTCTCCTTCAGCCGGGGCCGCGGCCGCTTGAGCCTGCGCCTGGAGGGCTACCGGCCCTGCCATGAACAGGAGAAGGCGATCGCCGCGATCGGCTACGATCCGGAGAGCGACACGGAGAACCCGGCCGACTCGGTCTTCTGCGCCCACGGCGGCGGTTTCAACGTCCGCTGGTCGGAGGTGCCTGAGTATATGCACCTGGAGAGCTGCCTCAAGAAAGAGGCGGCGCCGGAACCGGTGCAGCAGATCTGCCGCAGCATGAGCATCGACGAGCGGGAACTGGAGGCGATCATGGAGCGGGAATTCGGCCCCATCCGGCGGCCGGAATACCGCCCGGCCCAGCGCAACGAGGCGCCGAACGCCGTCCCCGTGCAGCGGAAAAAGGAATACCTCATCGTCGACGGCTACAACCTGATCTTCGCCTGGAGCGAGACGAAGAAGCTGGCGGAGGAGCGGCTGGATCTGGCCCGCGGGAAGCTGATGGACGCCCTGTCCAACTACTGCGGCTTCACCAAGGCGGAGCTGGTGCTGGTCTTTGACGGCTTCCGCAAGCCGGGAAACCCCGGCGAGCGCAGTGAGTACCACAACATTCACGTGGCCTTCACCGCCGACGGCGAGACCGCGGACGCCTTCATCGAGCGCTTCGCCGATGAGATCGGCAGAAACTACGACGTGCGCGTGGTGACGAGCGACAATCTGATCCGCCTGTCCGCCCTGCGCTCCGGCGTGCTTCGTACCAGCTCCAAGGAATTCTCACTGGAACTGGAGTGGGTGCTGCAGCAGATCGACGCGGTTTTGAAGCAGAGCAACCGGAACGCCCACACCACCAAACTGAAAAGCGGACTGACAAATGGAAAAAACGGAACTGATCAAAAGGGCTGAGGACCTGCGGGAGCGCTGCGAGCGCAGCGGTACCGTGACCCACACGGGCTATCTGACGCCCGCCGAACGATACGAGATCGAACACTGGGCGGCCCACGCCCCGGACTGCACCGTCGTCTTTGACGGCGGGCGGCCGGAGTGTGAGCGCACGGTCTGCTTCTTCCTGCCGGAGTATCTGGAGCCTGAAACCTTTGAGGCCGCCGAATATCTCCGCGCCATCCGCCTGACCGCCCATTTCGGCAGCCCCGGCCACCGGGACTACATGGGCGCCCTGCTCGGCATGGGCATCGGCCGCGAGTGGCTGGGGGACATCTGGGTGACAGAAAACGTCGCATACATCTTCTGCCTGCCCAGCGTGCAGCGCCATCTGCTGAGCATCGAAAAGGTCGGCCGCTGCGGCGTCACGGCGGAAGACGCGGCGCTGGATGCCGTTCCGGCACCGGAACGGAAGGTGCAGCAGAAGAGCTTTTCGGTCCAGTCCCTGCGGCTCGATGCGGTGGTGGGCGGCATGTTCAACCTCTCCCGTACGGAGGCGGCCCGCCAGATCTCCGCCGGCAATGTCAGTATAAACTATCAGGAGTCCCTTAAAACGGACTTTGCTGTAAAAGACGGCGATATTATTTCGCTCCGTGGCGCCGGCAAGGGCTGCGTCACCGGCACGGGCGGCACCTCCCGCAAGGGGCGGCTGTTCGTGTATGCGGAGATCTATCGCTAATGAATAATGAAGAATAAAAAATGAAGAATTGCGGTGTCCGCAATGCGGACAATGAATAATCCCGCGCGATAGCGCGGTCTGCTTCCGCAGGCAAGGAGATTGAAATGAGAGCATACGAGAGACTGGTAAAATACGTGCAGGTACACACCTCCAGTTCGGAGGATCTGAGCAGAACGCCCACCACCGAGCGGCAGTTTGATCTGAGCCGCCTGCTGGCCGACGAGATGAAGGCCCTGGGCCTGGAGGACGTGTTCGTCGACGAGCATGCCTACACCTACGGCTTTCTGCCCGCGACGCCCGGCTGCGAGAAGCTGCCCTGCATCGCCTTCAACGCCCATCTGGATACCATCCCCGACAACGATTTTCCGGGCATGAACGTCCGCCCCGTGATCCATGAAGCCTACGACGGCGGCGACGTGCAGCTGGGCGAGAGCGGGCGCGTGCTCACGGTCAGCGCCTTTCCCCATCTGCCCTCTCTGAAGGGCAGGACCCTCATCACCACCGACGGGACCACCGTCCTCGGCGCGGACGACAAGGCCGGTGTCGCCGAGATCATGACCATGTGCGAGCGCCTGCTCGCTGAAAAGCGCTCCCACGGGCGCGTGGCGGTCTGCTTCAGCCCGGACGAGGAAGTGGGCCACGGCGCGGCGCTGATGGATCTTGAGCGCCTGGGCGCGAGCTTCGGCTACACCGTGGACGGCGGCGAACCCAACACCATCAACTTTGAGACCTTCAACGCGGCCGGGGCTTCCTGGGAGATCCACGGCTTCAACGTGCACCCCGGCAGCGCCAAGAATACCATGATCAACGCAAGCCTGGTTGCCATGGAAATCAACGCCATGCTGCCCGCGGCCGAGCGGCCGGAGCACACCGAGGATCACGAGGGCTTCTACCACCTGACCGATATGCAGGGCACGGTGGAGAAGGCCACGCTCGCCTACATCATCCGTGACCACGATGCGGCCTCCTTCGCCGCGCGGGAGCAGACCATGCGGCAGATCGAGAAGTTCATCAACGAGAAGTACGGCGAAGGCACGGCCAGGCTCACGCTCCGGGAGCAGTACCGCAACATGGCCGAGAAGCTGCAGGAGCATATGGAAGTTGTGGAGCTGGCCGAGCGGGCCATCAAGAAGGAAGGCCTCACGCCGGAGCGCGTCCCCATCCGCGGCGGCACCGACGGTGCGCAGCTCTCCTTCCGGGGGCTCCTGTGCCCCAACCTGGGCACCGGCGGCTATGCCTGCCACGGCCCTTATGAGCATATCACCGCGGAGGACATGGACACCATGGTGAACATCCTGCTGCACATCGTCGAGGCATAAGACGAAGCAATTCTATTAGAAAAGGCAGACACAAAGACATGAAAGAGGCCATTTTCCATTTTCCCACAGACGGTAAGCCCGTTTCCTGTGAGCCCATCAAGAGCGGGCACATCAACGAGACCTATCTGATCACCACCGACACCGGCGCGCTGTATATTCTCCAGTGGATCAACCAGTATGTCTTCCCCAACGTCAACGCGATCATGAACAACATGTCCGCCATCAGCTCCTATCTGCGGGAGCATGAGGCGGGCAAGAGCAGCATGATCAGCTATATCGACACGCTCGACGGCAAGAACTATTACGACGACGGCGAGGGCGGCGCCTGGCGCATCTATCGCTTTGTTCCCAACAGCATCTGCCTGCAGCGGCCCGAGTGCCCGGCGGACTTCTATGAGTGCGCCCGCGCCTTCGGTCAGTTCCAGTACTCCCTGAACGGCTTTCAGGCCGAAAAACTGGAAGAGACCATTGTGAACTTCCACAACACCGTGGACCGCTTCCGCCAGCTGCGGGAGGCCGTGGCCAACAACAAGGCCGGGCGGCTGCATGAGGTGGAGGAGGAGGTGCGCTTTGTGCTGGACCGGGAGGAAAAGGCCTGCCGGCTGCACCATATGCGCGAGGCGGGCATTCTGCCTGTGCGCGCCACCCACAACGACACCAAGATCAACAACGTCCTGCTGGACAAGGACAGCCGCAGAGCTATCTGCGTCATCGACCTGGACACCGTGATGCCGGGCCTCTCCGCCTTCGATTTCGGCGACGCGATCCGCTTCGGCGCCTCCACCGCCGCCGAGGACGAGCCGGACCTCAGCAAGGTTCACCTGGATCTGAACCTCTATCGCACCTTTACCCGGGGCTTTCTGGAGGCCTGCCCCAGCCTGACCGAGGAGGAGGTCAAGGCCCTGCCCCTGGGCGCCTTTACGATGACGCTGGAGGTCGGCCTGCGCTTCCTGGCCGATTATCTGAACGGCGACCCCTATTTCTCCATCGACTACCCCGAGCACAACAAGGTGCGCTGCCGCACGCAGTTCAAGCTCATCCGGGACATGGAGGAGCACTGGGACGAGATGTGCGCCATCGTGGAAGAAGAGCGGGCAAAACAATAATTGGTTTACAATAATTAAGTTTACATAATTTTATTGTTTTCTATATTGATTGCACTGCCCGGGAATGACACAGGAATACTCCTTTTCTTTTACAACGCTTTGTGTTAAAATAATTAACAGATCATTTTGTATAGGAAACAGAAAGCAGGATGACGATGAGCGAAACATACAAGTTTAACTGTTCCGACGGTGTGCTGACGATCTTTCTCTCCGGCCGCATCGATTCCGCGAACGCGGCCGACGCCGAGAAGGAGATCACGGGCATTCGTTCCGCGAATCCGTGCAAAACGCTGCTCCTGGACTTCGGCGATCTGGGCTATATCTCCAGCGCCGGGCTGCGCGTGATCCTCCGCTGCAAGAAGGCGGTGGCCGATACGCGGATCGTAAACGTCAAGCCCGAGGTCTATGAAGTGCTGGATATGACCGGCTTTACCGAGATGATGGACGTGCAGAAGGCCTACCGCATCCTCTCGGTGGAGGGCTGCGAGGTGATCGGCAAGGGCGCCAACGGCGCTGTCTACCGCATCGACCGGGACACCATCGTGAAGGTCTATCTGAACCCGGATTCCCTGCCGGAGATCCATCGTGAGCGGGAGCTGGCCCGCACGGCCTTTGTGCTGGGCGTGCCCACTGCGATCCCCTATGACGTGGTTCGGATCGAGGGCGGCGGCTACGGCTCTGTGTTTGAGCTGCTCAACGCCCAGAGCTTCGCCCAGCTCCTCAACAACGGCGAAATGAGCGTGGACGAGGCGGCGAAGCTGAGCGTCGAGCTGCTGAAAATCATCCACTCCACGGTAGTCAAGCCCGATTCCATGCCGGATATGAAGACTGTCGCGCTGAACTGGGCCGAGTTCCTGAAGGATTATCTGGATGCAGAGCTCTATCAGAAGCTGCATGCGCTGGTGGAGGCCGTCCCGGCCGATAACCATATGATGCACGGCGACTACCATATCAAAAACGTGATGCTCCAGAACGGGGAAGTCCTGCTCATCGACATGGACACGCTCTGCCACGGGCACCCGGTCTTCGAGCTCGGCAGTATGTTCAACGCCTACTGCGGCTACAGCGAGCTGGACAATTCCATCTCCCAGTCCTTCCTGGGCATCCCCCATGAGACGGCCGTGGAATTCTGGCAGAAGTCCCTGCGCCTGTATCTGGACGGCGCGGACGAGGAGACCGTGAAGGCGGTGGAGGACAAGGCCAGGATCATCGGCTATACCCGCATCATGCGCCGCCGCATCCGCCGCAAGGGTTTTGAGAGCGAAGAGGGCCGGGCGGAGATCGAAAACTGCCGCCGCCATCTGGAGGAGCTCCTGCCCCGGGTGGACACGCTGCTCTTTTGAGAAAAGAATCGGAACCGAAATCAGCCGCGTCAAATGACGCGGCTGAAAATTATTATCAGAAAACTGTGACGAAAGGGCACAAAAATACGTTTATATATACAGAGAAAAAACGCATGGAGGAACGTATGAGACGATTGCTTTGCATGCTGCTGGCCCTTTTCCTGCTGCTGCCGCTCTGCGCCTGCGCTAAAGCGGAGACGGGCAGCGAAGCCGCACCGGCCGGGGAGACGGTCCCGGGCTATGTGACCGAGGAGATCCAAAAGCCGGAGTGGCTTTCCGACACCGGGAACTACCAGGCCATGGACACCGTGGGCGACCGCATCTATGTGGCCGATCACGACGCGGAAGGGCGGCTTATCATCGCCTGCTATGACACGGCGGCGGATTCCTGGCAGCGCTATGATCTGGAAAGCGCCGACGCCCGCCATCCCAACGCGGAGGTATTGTCCATCGCCGGTCACAGCGCCTGGGCCCTGCTGCGGGAGGGCGTCAGCTGGGAGGAGTATCAGAGCGGGAAGCTTCCGGAGAAGCTGGGTTATTACCTGCTCACTCTCGACCTGGAGAGCGGAGAGAGCCGCTGTGTGCCGATCCGGATCGAGGGGGACGTGGGCAGCGAGGGGAGCGATCCCGTTTTTCAAAGCCTGCTGGCTCTGGACGCCGGGCGCGCCCTGCTCACAGGCTTCGAGCACTGCTATGTGGTGGACAGGGACGCGAACATCCTTTCCCGCCCGGAGCTTCCGGAACTTGCGACGGGGCTGCTGCGCTTTCGGGTCAACGAGACGCTCTATCTCTGGACACAGAACGGCTACGCGCCCTTTGACGCCTCTTCGCTCACACTGGGCGCGCCGATCTCCCTGCGCACGGACAGCCCCATCTCCAGCAATGCCGGGCATTTCCTGTGTTCGGAAAACCGGGCGCTCTGCGAATACGATCCCGCGGCGCAGCAGCTTACGGAGCGTTTCGCCTGGATGGACGTGGCCCTCAGCGTCTGGGAGATGGGCGGCCGGGGCAGCTTTGAAAACGCGGCAGGTGATCTGTACTATCCCTGCCGCAGCGGCTTTGTGAAGGTTTCGCCGGGCCGCGTGCCGCTTCGCAAAACCCTGACGCTGGCATGCTTCGGCGACAGCGGTGCGGATGCCTTCGGCGGCGATCCCACCTACAGCTGCACCATGGAGCTGATGGACGCGATCATCCGCTTCAACCATACGGATCCGGAATACAGAGTGGAGATCCGGCCCGTGCTGTACGCCGGGGAGCAGGAGCGGGAGCGGATGCTGATCCGGCTTGCCACCGGGAGCGACCTGGACCTGCTGGATACCAGTTTTCTGCCGGACAACGCGCTGGACGGCGGTGTGCTGACCGATCTGCTGCCGCTGATCGATGCGGATCCCGAACTGAGCCGGGAGGATTTCATCCAGCCCCTGCTTGCCGCCATGCTGCGAAACGGCGGGCTCTATGAGTATACCTCCCGCTTCACCCTGCTCACCATGAGCACCCATCCCGCGCTGTTTCCGGGACGGGAGTCCTGGACGGTGGAAACCATTGAAAACCTGATTTCCGCCCATCCGGAGATGGATCCCCTCTGGCACAGCTATGACCGGGAGCTGCTGCTGACGCTGTTCGCCTGGGCCGCCACGGCGGAGTTCATCGACTGGGAGAGCGGGAACTGCCGTTTTGACAGCCCGGCCTTCGTCCACTGGCTGGAACTCATAAAAGCGCTGCCCGACGGCGGGCAGTACAGCGAAGAGGCGAAGCTGTTGAACGTTGATTACGACTACGCCTTCAATGCGGGCTTCGGCGCGCGTTACGAGCTGAAGGACGACTATGTGATCACGGGCTTTCCCGAGACGGAGGAGACCGGCAGCTACTTTCTAAAGCTCGGCCTCAGTCCCTCTGCCATGCGCCGCACCATGGGCAGCAATACTCGCGTCGGCATCCTCGCCTCCGGGCAGAATCAGGACGGCGCCTGGCGCTTTGTGAAGACCCTGATGCAAAACCCGCAGGGGAGCATCAGCGACGGCGTTTCCGTTTTTCGCGATGAATTCGAGCGGGAGGTGGACGCGGCCATCACCAATACCCGGGACGCCCGCTTTGCCATCGACAACTTCAATGCCGATGACGCGGCGCGGCTCAGAGAGCAGGTATATGGCACGACGAAGCTGGTGCATGCCGACGATGCATTGCTGCAGGTCATCCGCAGCGAGGCAAACGCCTTTTTTGCCGGGCAGAAGAGCGCCGAGGAGGCCGCCCGCCAGATCCAGAGCCGCTTGAGTATCTATGTGGCGGAACAGGGCTGATCAGGAAGAAAAACGACACAAGTATACATAATCTAGTATACAAAAATAGAATCGACATAAAATAGTAAACAATAATAAAGTAAACGTAACATAGTAAACAATAAACTGGTTTACATAAAAGAACACCCGCGGAAAGCCGCGGGTGTTCTTTTATGCAGTTTTGAGATCCATCAGCCCTGCCAGATCTTGCTGCGGTCGATGTCCTTGAGGCTGGCCGCGCCGCACATGGTCATGGTGGACTTGAGCTCGCCCACGATCTTGTCCATGAAGACTTTGTAGCCCTCGGCGCCTGCGCCGTAGATGGCGGTGAGCACCGGGCGGCCGATCAGCACGCCGTCGGCGCCAAGCGCCAGGGCGCGGAACACGTCCACGCCGGAGCGGATGCCGCCGTCCACCAGGATGACGGTCTGACCCTTGACGGCCTCGGCGATGGCGGGCAGTACTTCCGCAGTGGAGGGCACGCCGCCCTGCACGCGTCCGCCGTGGTTGGAGACGACGATGCCGGCGGCACCGGCCTCCACGGCCTTGCGCGCGCCGTCCGGGGTCATGATGCCCTTGATGATGAAGGGGATCCCCGCGTAGTCGATAATCTCTTTCATCTCCGCGACGGACTTGCTGCCCGCGTTGGGGTTCATGGCCTTGAGGAAGGGAAGGCCCGCGCCGTCCACGTCCATGGCGGCGCAGAAGATGCCGGAAGCCTTGACCACGTCCAGCTTTTCAAACACGAATTCCTTGTTCCAGGGCTTGATGGTGGGGCAGCCCATGCCGCCGGCCTTGCCCATGTCGACCACGCTGGCCTTCATGATCTCGGGGTCCACGCCGTCGCCGGTCAGGGCCATGCTGCCGTATTCCGCGGCGGCCTTGACGAGGATGGCGTTATACTCCTGGTCGGTGAACTTGTCGCCGTAGTGCAGCTTCAGCGCACCCAGCGGGGCGGCGAAGATGGGGACGGAGAACTTGTGGCCAAACATCTCGAAGGAGATGTCAGGTTCCACGTTGGGACACAGGGTGTCCATGTTCACGCAGATTTCCTGCCACTTGTCGAAGTTGCGCTGAGCGGTGGGGCCGGGGTACTTGCAGCCGGGGCCGGGCATGGCGTTGCCGCAGGCGCGGCCGTTGCAGACGGGGCAGGCCTTGCAGTAGGGGCCGATCTGGTCGCGCGCGGCGGCCAGAACTTCATTATAATTCATAAGTATCGCTCCTTTTGGCATATTTGCGTTTTGCTTATCCCTATTAAAACGCAGGGGAGAAACAAAGTCAAGCGTTAAGCTTCCGGCGCGGAGAGGCCTGTGCCGTCGAAGGCCGGGATCATCTCGCCTGTCGCGGCCTCCGGCTCCTGGCAGTAGCCCTCCAGGCCCAGCTTCTGCATATAGGCGATCAGGTTGTCGTTCGTCTCCGGAGAGACGCGGCCCTGCAGCTCGGGAAAGCGCTCCAGCCCCGGCATGGGGGTATACTGGCTCATAAGGGAGAAGAGTACACTCCCCGCGGGAAACTCCTCTGCGGCAAAGTCCATCACGTCCATCGCGGCGAGATCCTGCCCCGGCAGGATCAGATGCCGGATCAATACGCCGGAGCGCAGCATGCCCTCGCCATCCAGCTCGACCGGCCCGCGCTGGCGATACATCTCCCGGATGGCTGCTTTGGCGACCTCCGGATAGTCCGCCGCCGCGCTGTAGCGCTTTGCGGGCTCAGACTTCCAGTATTTGAAGTCGGGCATGTAGACCTGCACCAGCCTGTCGAGGAGCCGCAGGGATTCCACGCTCTCATAGCCGGAGCTGTTCCAGACGACCGGAATGCCGAGATCCAGCCCGGACAGAGCCTCGGCGATGGGGCGGACGAAATGCGTTCCGGTGACGAGATTGATGTTGTGTACGCCCGTATCCCGCAGGCGCAGGAGCGTCTCGCGCAGAGCAGGCACAGTCAGCGTCTGCCCGGTGCTTTTGCGGCTGATCTCCCGGTTCTGGCAGAAGACGCAGCGCAGATTGCAGCCGGAGAAGAACACGGCGCCGGAGCCGCGCGTGCCGCTGATGCAGGGCTCCTCCCCAAAGTGCGGGGCCGCCCTCGTGACCCGGGGCAGGGCAGGGGAGAGGCACACGCCCCCGCCGGTCTCGTCCGTGCGTCTGGCCCCGCATCTGCGCGGGCAGTCATTGCAGATCATATCCATAGCTGCTCCCTGTTCATTTTGACATAAATATCAGCGATTGTGCCAATGATTATACCCTGATTTTGTCTATTCTGCAAGAACTTGCAAAAAGGGCAAAAAAATGCATGAAATTTAGAAATCTTGTGCTAAAATGTTGCCGAAGCGGAGAAAGTAATGCTTGAATGCGAGCGGAGGCGAGGGCTGTGCTGGATATCGTTCTGGTGGAACCGGAGATCCCGCACAACACCGGCGCCATTGCCCGCACCTGCGCCGCCACCGGCGCCCGTCTGCACCTGATAAAGCCCCTGGGATTTGACATCTCGGACAAGGCGGTCAAGCGCTGCGGACTGGATTACTGGTATCTGGTGGACATCTCCGTGTACGAGAACCTGGACGAGTTTTTCGCAAAGCACGGCGACCGGAATCTCTTTCTCGCCACCACGAAAGCACCCCGCGCCTATCACGAGGCGGACTTCAGACCCAATGTGACGCTGATGTTCGGCAAGGAGACGGCGGGCCTGCCCGAATGGCTGCGGGAGAAGTACCGTGACCGCTGCATCCGCATCCCCATGATCTCGGAGGCGAGGAGCCTCAACCTCTCCAATTCCGTCGCCATCCTGGCCTATGAGGCGCTGCGCCAGCAGGGCTTTCCGGGCCTTCTGGAGACGGGCAGCATGAAAACCGAGTAAACCCCGTGATCCCTGCGCGTCCCCACACCCGCACGGCGGGATGCTCTCCTTACACAGGGGAGCAACTGTGCGCAAAAATCTAGCAACCTCTCAGTCAGCTTTGCTGACAGCTCCCCTTGTACAGGGGAGCCTAATAGGAAACTGGTTTTAAATTTTTTAAGGAGGATACAGCATGAACTACAACAAGAAGACCATCTACGATGTAGACGTTAAGGGCAAGAAGGTTCTTGTCCGCTGCGACTTCAACGTTCCTCAGGACAAAAAGACCGGCGAGATCACCAGCGACAAGCGCATCGTCGCCGCTCTGCCCACGCTCAAGTACCTGCTCGAGCACGGCGCCGCCGTCATCGCCTGCTCTCACCTGGGCAAGCCCGTTGCCACCTTCGACAGCTATGTGAAAAAGCAGGTCGAGAAGGGCAAGAACGAGGCCGACATCACCAAGGAAGAGTGGGAGAAGTCCCTCAAGAAGCTGACCCTGGCTCCCGTCGCCAAGCGCCTGAGCGAGCTGCTGGGCCAGGACGTGATCTTTGCCGCCGACACCATCGGTGAGGACGCCCAGGCCAAGGCCGCCGCGCTGCAGCCCGGCCAGATCCTCCTGCTCGAGAATCTCCGCTTCGCCAAGGGTGAGACCAAGAACGATCCCGCTTTTGCCAAGGCCCTGGCCGACATGGCCGAGATCTATGTGTCCGACGCGTTCGGCACCGTGCACCGCGCCCACGCCTCCACCGCCGGCGTCGCGGCCTATCTGCCCGCCTACTCCGGCCTGCTGGTAGACAAGGAGCTCTCCGTCATGGGCAAGGCTCTTGACGATCCCAAGCGTCCCTTCGTCGCGGTCCTCGGCGGCGCCAAGGTCTCCGACAAGATCAACGTCATCAACAACCTCCTCGAGAAGGCCGACACCATCATCATCGGCGGCGGCATGGCCTACACCTTCAAGAAGGCCCAGGGCTTTGAGATCGGCCAGTCCCTGCTGGAAGCCGACCGCATCGACTACGCCAAGGACATGATCGCCAAGGCCGAGGCCAAGGGCGTCAAGTTCCTGCTGCCCGTTGACAACTACTGCGCTGCCGAGTTCTCCGCAGACGCGGAGCCCGTCCTCGTCGAGGGCAACATCCCCGAGAACCTGATGGGCATGGACATCGGCCCCAAGACCCAGGAGATGTTTGCCGCGGCCGTCAAGGGCGCCGGCACCATCGTCTGGAACGGACCCATGGGCGTGTTTGAGTTTGAGAAGTTCGCCGGCGGCACCAAGGCCATGGCCCGCGCCCTGGCTGAGAGCGGCGCTGTCACCATCGTCGGCGGCGGCGACTCCGCTTCTGCCGTAGAGAAGCTCGGCTTTGCCGACAAGATCACCCACATCTCCACCGGCGGCGGCGCCTCCCTGGAGTTCCTGGAAGGCAAGGAGCTGCCCGGCGTGGCCTGCCTGCTCGACGCGTAATAAAGCTATCGACCGGCAGTCGGAGAGGTCCTTCCTCTCCGACCGCCGTCGCATCTATAGATTGGAGATTGATATATATGAACAGAAAGTACCGTAAAACCGTTATCGCCGGCAACTGGAAGATGAACCAGCTGGCCTCCGGCATCAAGCCCTTCATCGAAGAGCTGAAAGAGAACCTGCCCAAGCAGAAGAACTGCGACATCGTGCTCTGCACCCCCGCCGTCATGGTCCCCACTATGATCAAAGCCGGCAAGGACGCCAAGGTCGCCGCCGGCGCCCAGGACGTGTCCAAGTACGAGAAAGGCGCCTACACCGGTGAGATCTCCGCCGATCAGCTGGCGGACATCGGCGCCAAGTACTGCATCGTCGGCCACTCCGAGCGCCGCCAGTACCACGGCGAGGACGACATGCTCGTCAACGCCAAGGCCAAGGCTCTGCTCGCCAAGGGCATCATCCCCATCATCTGCGTGGGCGAGAGCCTGGAGCAGCGTGAGATGGACCTGACCATGGAGTACGTGGCCTACCAGGTCAAGGCCGCCCTCAGCGGCATCGACGCTACCCAGCTGCGCCGCTGCATCATCGCCTACGAGCCCATCTGGGCCATCGGCACCGGCAAGACCGCCACTGCCGAGCAGGCGCAGGAAGTTTGCGAGGGCATCCGTGCCGTTATCCGCAAGATCTACGGCGCCCGTCCCGCCCGTGCCGTCAGCATCCTCTACGGCGGCAGCATGAACGCCAAGAACGCGGCTGAGCTGCTGGCCCAGCCCGACATCGACGGCGGCCTCATCGGCGGCGCGTCCCTCAAGCCTGTGGACTTCGCGGCCATCGTCGCGGCCACCAACCAGGACTGAGTCTGAATTAAGCGCAGGGGGATGTGAATCTCACATCCCCTTGTTTTCCATTATTAAGAATTGAGTTTTATCGGAAGGAAACAATTCTTTTATGAAAAAAGCAGTATTTATCATCATGGACGGCTATGGCCTGGCAGCGCCCACCGCGGGCAACGCCATCGCCCAGGCCAAGAAGCCCAATCTGGATAAGCTCTTTGCTGAATACCCCACCACCCAGCTGCAGGCCTCCGGCCTCTTCGTCGGCCTGCCCGACGGCCAGATGGGCAACTCCGAAGTCGGCCACACCAACATCGGCGCCGGCCGCGTGGTCTTCCAGATCCTGCCCAAGATCAGCCAGGAGATCGAGACCGGCAAGTTCTTTGAGAACAAGGTCTACATCAAGGCCATGGAAGACGCCAAGGCCAACGGCAAGCCCCTGCACATCATGGGCCTGCTCTCCACCGGCGGCGTGCACAGCCACCTGAACCACATCTTCGGCATCCTGGATATGGCCAAGCAGAGAGGCGTGGAGAAGGTCTATGTCCACTGCTTCCTGGACGGGCGCGACGTGGCGCCCACCAGCGGCGCTGGCTTTGTCCGTGAGCTGAAGGAGAAGTGCGACGCGCTGGGCAATGCGCAGATCGCCACGATCCAGGGCCGCTTCTGGGGCATGGACCGCGACAAGCGCTGGGACCGCGTGGAGAAGGGCTACAACGCCATCGTCTGCGGCGAGGGCGTACAGGACCCCGATCCGGTGCACGCCGTGGAGGCCAGCTACGAGAAGGACGTGACGGACGAGTTCGTTGAGCCTACTGTTGTCTGCCCCGAGGGTGCCATCAACGAGGGCGACAGCGTCATCTTCATGAACTTCCGCCCCGACCGCGCCCGCGAGATGACCTGGGCCCTGAACCTGCCCGACTTTGCGGGATTTGAGCGCAAGAAGACCGTCTACCCCCTGAGCTACGTCTGCACCGCCCAGTACGACGAGGCACTGACGCTGCCCATCGCCTATCCCCCCGAGGTGATCGAGAACACCCTGGGCGACCTGATCAGCGAGCACGGGCTCAAGCAGTTCCGCGTGGCCGAGACTGAGAAGTATGCCCATGTGACCTTCTTCTTCAACGGCGGCGTGGAGAAGCAGTGCGACGGCGAGGAGCGCTGCCTGGTGCCCTCTCCCAAGGAGTACGCCACCTATGACCTGGTGCCCCAGATGAGCGCCGAGAAGGTCTGCGACAAGGTGGTGGAGGCCATCGCCTCCGAGCAGTACGCCCTGATCGTCTGCAACTTCGCCAACTGCGACATGGTCGGCCACACCGGCGTTATGGACGCCGCCATCAAGGCCGTCGAGACCGTGGACGCCTGCATGGGCCGCATCGTGGCCGAGATCGAGAAGCACGACGACATGGTGCTGCTCGTGACCGCAGACCACGGCAATGCCGACTGCATGTTCGACGAGACCGGCAAGGTCAACACCGCCCACACCACGAACCCCGTGCCCTTCTGCGTCACCGTGAAGGGCGCCGCGCTCAAGCCCGGCAAGCTGGCTGACATCGCGCCCACCATCCTGCACGTGATGGGTCTGGAGCAGCCCGCCGCCATGACCGGCGAGAACCTGCTCAGCTGAGAAGAAAAACAGAAAAATGGCTCTGACCAGGATGGTCAGAGCCATTTTTGCGTTCTCCGTGCACAAGAACCGGTTGACTGGCTGAAGGTTATCTGCTATAGTCGTTCTGCAATCATAAGAAAGGAGGCTGTCACCCATGCGCTTTGCCCGATTTACTTCGAAAACGGAATATGGCGTGATGACCTCGGTTTCTGCGCTGTCGTTCTGACAGGCATCCTTCCCTGGCGGAACCGTGGCCGTTGGTCACGGCTTTTTTGCGCCTTTCGACGAAGCCGTGGCTGTCTGCCGCGGCTATCTTTTTGCCTCTGCCGCAGCTCAACGAGCGGTTGAATCTGAAGACTCAACGGAGCGGTGATTGCCTTCGTGTCGTTCAACTGCTATGTTGAGTCCGAGGCGTACGTCAAATTCGATCAAGATTTCGGAACACCAAACACCTTACAAGTGAGGTTTGCCATGTCACTTTTTCAACAATACCGCGGCTTGCGGCGGGAAATATATATCCTGTCCTTCGGCAGGATGGTCACCAATCTGGGCAGCATGGTCTGGCCGGTCATGACCATGATCCTGAGCCAGAAGCTGGGCTTATCGGCCTCGGAGATCTCCTTTTACTTTGTCCTCTCCGGCCTCATCATGCTGCCCGCCAATCTCATCGGCGGCAGGCTGGCCGACCGCTTCAACAAAAAGTGGATGATCGTGGTCTGCGACTGCGTCAGCATTGTTTGCTACTTCATTAGCGCGGCGATCCCGCTGGGGATGGGCACCATCTTCCTCTTCGTCTTCGCCGGCATTTTCCAGAGCGTGGAATATCCCTCCTACGACGCGCTGTTTGCCGACCTCTCCATAACGAAGGACCGGGAGCGGGCCTTTTCCCTCAGCTATCTGGGCGGCAACCTGGGTCTCGTCCTCTCGCCGACCATCGCGGGGCTGCTCTTCAAGAACTACCTCTGGCTCAGCTTTCTCATCAGCGGCGTCTCCATCGCCCTCTCGACGGTTTTGATCGCCCTCCTTGTCAAGGACGTGACGCCAGTGGAGGATCACAGCGAGGAGGCCGCCTACCAGGTGAAGCAGGAGAATACCGGCGTCTTTGCGATTTTCCGGAAGAATCCGCTGCTGATCCTCTATCTCCTCTGCGGTACGCTGTACTCTGCCGCCTACGGGCAGTATAACTTCATCATGCCGCTGGACATGGCCGCCGTCCACGGCGACGCCGGTGCCGTCATCTTCGGCACGGTGTCGAGCCTCAACTGCATCACGGTGGTCATTTTCACGCCGCTGATCACGAAGCTCTTCGCCGGTATGCGCGATACGGGGAAGCTGCTCACAGGCAGATTCCTGGTCTTCGCGGGCTATCTGGCTTTCCTCCTGCTGCTGGGCTTCATCCCGGGCTATTATCTGGCCATGCTGATCTTCACCTGGGGCGAGATCTTTGACGTGCTCTCCTCCGGGCCCTATGTCTCGACCCGCATCCCGGCCAGCCACCGCGGGCGCATCAACGGCCTCATGAGCGTGGCCTACGCGGCGGTGACGGGCAGCATCAATCTTTTCATCGGCCAGCTCTATGACCGCGCCGGCTCCGTCTGGACCTGGGCGGTGATCCTCGGCGTGACGCTGCTCTCCGCCGGGGCGGCGATCGCCCTGAAGGCGCTGGACAGAAAAGCCTACCCGAAGCTGTATCAATCACAGAACTAAGCTCTGCCATCACGGACCTGCCTGCTCGGGCAGGTCCGTTCAGAATGTAGACAAAGCTCGTTCCTGTCATCCTGAGCGTAGCGCAGCGGAGTCGAAGGATCTCAAAAAGTTCGTTTTCTGAACGGGAAATGAGATCCTTCGTCGCTTCGCTCCTCAGGATGACAGTTCTGTTTTTGCTTGTGCAGGCTTTGTACACATTGCACGGACCTGCCTGCTCGGGCAGGTCCGTTTTGATACTTCTGCGCATTCTGCATGATGCATAGAGTGGCAGGGGAGGGGCTGCGCTGGAGAAAAGCCGGCCCGCTCCCATTCATGAACAGATTGTTACAAACTTATCTATATAAAATGCCCCAAAAACCGGAAATTCGGGTAGACACGATACGACAAATTGTGTTAAACTCTACGGTAGGTAATTTTGTCCCCGCGATAACGTCAATACAAGTATGAGGTGAAGCTTATGTCCCAAACGTTTATTGGCGGCGTGCACCCCGATTACATGAAGGCACCGCAGATTCCGGTGACCGTCATCACACCGCCCGCGCAAGTGGTCATCCCCATGGCCCAGCATATAGGCGCACCCTGCCAGCCCCTGGTGAAGAAGGGTGACCATGTGAAAATGGGCCAGAAGATCGGCGAAAACCCGGCGCCCGTCTCCGCCCCGGTCCACGCCTCCGTCTCCGGTACGGTCGTGGCGGTGGAGCCCCGGCCCCATCCCCTGGGCGACATGATCATGTCCGTCGTCATCGAGAACGACTACAAGGATGAGCCCGAATTCATGGAGCCTCTCACGGAAGCCGAGCGCAGAGATCCCGACGCGATCCTGCGCCGCATCCGGGAAGCCGGCGTCGTCGGCATGGGCGGCGCCATGTTCCCGACCGCCTTTAAGATCCGCGGCGGCATCGGCAAGGTGGACAAGCTGGTCATCAACGGCGCCGAGTGCGAGCCCTATCTGAACGGCGACCATCTGACCATGCTGAACTTCCCCGAGCAGCTTCTCAAGGGCATCGAGCTGGTGCGCATCGCCAGCGGCGTCGAGAAGGCCTATTACGGCATCGAGGAGAACAAGCAGGACGCCATTGATCTTCTGAACTCTCTGGATCCCGCCAAGTACGGGATTGAGATCGTGCCCGAGAAGGTCAAGTACCCCCAGGGCGCTGAGAAGATGCAGGTCTACGCGGTCACCGGCCGCTCCGTTAAGCCCGGCGGGCTCCCCTCCGGCGTGGGCGCGAACGTGGTCTCCACCCGCACCTGCTACGCGATCTACCAGGCCTGCTACGAGGGCAAGCCCGTGATCGAGCGCATCGTCTCCGTCGGCGGCAGCGCGCTGGCCGCCCCGGTGAACGCCCTGACGAGAGTGGGAACCCCCTTCAGCTATCTCGCCGAGCAGTGCGGCGGCTTCGTCAAGACCCCGCGCAAGATCGTGCTGGGCGGCCCGATGATGGGCATCTGCGCCACCAGCTTTGACGCGCCGAATATCAAGGGCACCGCCGGCGTCCTGTTCTTCACCGAGGACGAGGACAAGCATGAGGAGGAGCCCCACTGCATCCGCTGCGGCAAGTGCATCCAGGTGTGTCCCATGCGCCTCGAGCCCGTGTTCATGTATATGTACTACAGCAAGGGCGATTTCGAGAACATGGAGAAGTACCATGTGAACGACTGCTTTGAGTGCGGCAGCTGCGCCTTCAACTGCCCGGCCCGCATGCCGCTGACCCACGCCTTCAAGACCGCGAAGCTGATGTTCCAGGCCAAGGCCGCCAAGGAAAAGGCCGCCGCCGAGGCCGCAGCAGCAAAGGAGGCCAAGAAATGAACGAGAAGAAAGAAAGAATCATCCTGGACGTTGCGTATCAGCCCCAGGTGCGTACCGAGGTCAATACCCAACGCATCATGCTGGACGTGCTGATCGCCCTGCTGCCTGCCGTGTGCGTTGCCGTGTACCAGTTCGGCTTCCACGCCCTGCTGGTGATGGCGACCTCCGTGGCCTCCGCTGTGTTCTTTGAGTGGGGCTACCGCAAGTTCACGAAGAAGACCGCCAGTATCGACGATCTCTCCGCCGTGGTCACCGGCCTTCTGCTGGCCCTGACCATGCCGGCCAACTGCCCCGCCTGGATCCCCGTCGTCGGCACCTTCTTCGCCATCGTTGTGGTCAAGCAGCTCTACGGCGGCATCGGCAAGAACTTCCTGAACCCCGCCCTGGCAGGCCGCGCCTTCCTGCTGGCCTCCTACTCCACCGCGCTGAGCGGCAGCTACCTGGTGCCCCGCGGCCTGAAGAACGCGGTGGACGCCGTGACCATGGCCACCCCGCTGAGCGTGCTGTACGGCGAGGGCTCCATGCCCGCCATCTACACCATCAAGTCCATGTTCCTGGGCAACATGCCCGGCGCTCTGGGCGAGATCAGCACGCTGGCGCTGCTGATCGGCGGTGTGTACCTTCTCTGCCGCAAGGTTATCACCTGGCACATTCCCGCCTCCTTCCTCGGCACCGTCTTCCTCCTGAGCCTGATCTTCGGCGGCGGCGGTCACCTGGGCAAGGGCGAGTATGCGATCTATACGCTGCTCTCCGGCGGCCTGATGCTCTCCGCCACCTTCATGGCGACCGACTATGCCACCAGCCCCGTCACCCTGAAGGGCCAGCTCCTCTACGGCTTCGGCTGCGGCGTCCTCACTGTGCTGATCCGCAAGTTCGGTGCCTACCCCGAAGGCGCGACCTACGCCATCCTGATCATGAACCTCTGCTCCTGGGCCATTGACAAGGCCTTCCACCGTCACCAGTTCGGCGTCACCAAGGAGGACATCGAGGCCCAGAAGGCCGCGAAGAAGGCTGCAAAGGAGGCTGCGAAATGAACAGCGATACGAAAAAGATCCTGAAGCTCACCTTCATTCTGTTCCTGATCTGCGCCATCACCGCGGGCATCCTGGGCGTCGTCAACGAAGTCACCAAGGACCGCATCTACATGCAGAAGAATGCCAAGACCATCGAAGCCTACTCCGTCGTCCTCGCCTCCGACCGCTATGACGAGGTCGAGTTCGACAAGGCCGCCTTCCCCACGGTGGACGTGGTCAGCAAGGCGGACAACGGCGCGGGCTATGTGGTCCAGTCCACCTTCTCCGGCGCACAGGGCAGCATCACCATGGTCGTCGGTGTGGACAATGACTACAAGTGCACCGGCATCTCCATCATTGAGCATTCCGAGACCTCCGGCCTGGGCGCGAACGCGGCCAGCACGGCCGAGGTCGGCGTGAAGTTCCGCGAGCAGTTCGTTGGCCAGGGTGAGGACATCGCCCTCTCCAAGGCCGGCGGCAGCATCGAGGCCCTGACTGGCGCGACCATCACGTCCAACGCCGTCACCGAGGCGACCGCGACCAGCATCGCCGTCGTCAAATCTCTGGGTTAAGGAGGAAGGCTTAGATGAATATCAAGAAACAGTTTCAAGAAGGCCTGATCACCAATAACCCCGTTCTGGTTCAGCAGATCGGTATGTGCGCCACCATGGCCATCACCACCACGCTCTTCAACGGCGTGGGCATGGGTCTGTCGGTGCTCATTATCCTCACCTGCTGCAACGTGGTGGTCTCCGCCATCCGCAAGATCATTCCCGATGAGATCCGCCTGGCCATCTTCGTGGTCGTCATCGCGGGCTTCGTCACCATCGTGGACCTGCTGCTGCAGGCCTATATCCCCGCATTGAGCGCGGCGCTGGGCGTCTTCATCCCGCTGATCGTCGTCAACTGCATCATCATCGGCCGCGCGGAGGCCTTCTGCCAGAAGAACACCGTCTCCGCCAGCTTCTTTGACGGCATCTTCCAGGGCCTGGGCTACACCTGTGTGCTGATCCTGATGTGCGTGTTCCGTGAGTTCGTGGGCTCCGGCCGTTTCGGCGGCGGCCTGATCGACATCACCAACGGCTTCCGCTTCACGCTGGACGGCACCGGCAGCGGCATCCAGATCTTCCCGTCTGAGTACGGCGCCGGCATCATGAACCTGCCCTTTGGCGGCTTCATCACCCTGGGCCTCCTGATCGCCGTGATGCAGTACGCCCTCAAGAAGAGCGCGAAGAAGAAAGCCCTGGCGGAGCGTGCCGCTGCGGAGGCTGCTGCCGATAAGGAGGAGGACGAATAATGCTTACCAATATTCTTGCCATCTCTCTGGGCGCCATTCTGACCAACAACTTTATCTTCTCCCAGTTCCTGGGCTGCTGCCCCTTCCTGGGCTGCTCCAGCAAGGTGGACACCGCGGCCGGCATGGGCCTCGCCGTCGTGTTCGTCATGGGTCTGGCCTCCGCCATCTGCTGGGTCATCGACACCTACATTCTGATCCCCCTGGGCCTGGCCTTCCTGGAGACCCTGGCCTTCATCCTGGTCATCGCCTCTCTGGTGCAGTTCGTGGAGATGTTCCTCAAAAAGTCCGTCCCCTCCCTGTACTCCGCCCTGGGCATCTACCTGCCCCTGATCACCACCAACTGCGCGGTGCTGGGCGTGGTGTTGCTGAACGTGCAGAACAACTACAACTTCATCGAGTCCGTGGTCTACGGCGTCACCGGCGGCCTGGGCTTCATGCTGGCCATCGTGCTCTTCGCCTCCGTGCGTGAGCGCATCGAGTTTGCCGACTATCCCGAGTGCTTTGAGGGCTTTTCCATCTGCCTGATCTCCGCCGGCCTGGTCGCTCTGGCCTTCATGGGCTTCAGCGGCATGAAGATCTTTTAAGGAGGGAAGGGAATTATGATCACCATTCTGAAATCCATTCTCGTCCTGGGCATTCTGGGCGCTGTGTTCGGCGCGGTGCTGGCCTTCGCGGCCAGGATCTTCCACGTGGAAGTGGATCCGAGAGAGGCCGCGGTGCGTGAGGCCCTGGCCGGCGCCAACTGCGGCGGCTGCGGCTACCCCGGCTGTGACGGCTATGCCAAGGCTGTTGCCGCGGGCGAGGCGCCCTGCAACAAGTGCGTTGCGGGCGGCGCTGCCACGGCGGCCAAGGTGGCCGAGATCATGGGCGTGAGCAACGACGGCGCCGAGAAGATGGTCGCCTTCGTGCCCTGCTCCGGCAGCAACGAGGCCGCGGAGCTGCGCTTCAACTACACCGGCCCCGAGGACTGCCGCGCCGCCATGCTCTTCGGCGGCAAGAGCAGCAAGATGTGCACCTTCGCCTGCATCGGTCTCGGCAACTGCGCCAAGGCCTGCAAGTTTGACGCCATGCATATCGAAAACGGCGTCGCCAAGGTGGACCGCTACAACTGCGTGGGCTGCGGCGCCTGTGTGGACGCCTGCCCCAAGAGCATCGTGAAGCTGATCCCCGAGAGCCAGAAGATCATGCCCGCCTGCCGCAACATGGATAAAGGCGCGCAGGTCATGAAGATCTGCAAGGTCGGCTGCATCGGCTGCATGAAGTGCCAGCGCGAATGTCCGGCGGACGCGATCACCGTAGTCAACAACCTGGCCCAGGTGGATACGTCCAAGTGCATCCAGTGCGGCCACTGCGCGGATATCTGCCCGCGGCACATCATCACTTACTTCGGCAAGTAAAGCCTATGCACACCCCGGTTTGAGACCGTAGGGGCGGCTATTAGCCGCCCGGCGGCACAGACTGCATTCTGAAGAGAGTCAGGCGAATTCGTACCAAGCTGCGGATTCGCCTGACTTTCTTTTGGATAAGATTAAGGATAGCGCAGGGCTTATGAAATGTGCCTGTCAAATCTCTTTTTCCTGTAACACATGCTCTCCTTTTTGCGATAGATGGGGTGAGACAGAAAGGACGTGAGACATTTGGACGACAGCAAGATCCTGAACCTGCTCTTTGAGCGCTCGGAGCAGGCCATCGGGGAGCTGGAACGCAGCTACGGGCCGGCGGTGCGCCGCACGGCTTCCAATATCCTGCGGGACCGGGAAGATGTGGAGGAGTGCACGAACGATACCTGGCTCGCACTCTGGAACAGCATCCCGCCGCTGCGGCCCGACCCGCTGGGCGGCTATATCTGCCGCGTGGCGCGCAACACCGCGGTGTCCCGCCTGCGACAGCTCTCTGCCGAGAAGCGGGACGGCCGCTATGATCTGGTGCTGGACGAGCTGGCCGAGGCGATCCCTTCGGACATGGACGTGGAAGAAGCATATGACGCCAAAGAACTGACCGATGCCATCAACCGCTTCTTAGCGTCCCAGAACCGGGAGGACCGCTGGCTTTTCGTGCGGCGCTACTTCTTCGCCGACGAGGTGACAGCGCTGGCAAAGGAGCTTCGGATCAGCCGCGTGTCCGCTTCCGTCCGTCTTTTCCGTCTTCGTGAAAAACTGCGAAACTATCTACAAAAGGAGGGCCTGCTTGTATGAAACGGGAAACACTGTCTGAGGCGATCGGCGGCATCGACAGCCGCTATCTGGCCGAGGCGACGGCCCCGGCCCCCGTGGGCGCATCCGGCCCCTCGGAAAGGATTCGACCCATGAAAAAGAAACGGATCATCACCCTTGCCCTGGCGGCGGCCCTGCTGCTGAGTCTCGGCGTTGTTGCCTACGCCGTGAGCAGCATCCACGCGCAGCGGCAGCAGGAGCTGCACGATTCTCTCCAGGCAGACAACACGGCAAGCTATGTGGAGTATGAGGTCCCCGGGGAAAACGCCGACGGCGTCGTCCTGCTCTCCACCATCAATGATGGGGATTTTCAGAAGGTCTACCTGAATATTTCTCCGCTCACGGAAGAGGAGCTGGATCGTTTTGGAGAGCTGGAGCTTCTGTGGCGCATCGACGGCGTGAAGGGCAGGGGCATCTGCGAGGCTCAGGTCCCGGACGGCCTTTCGCTCACCAACCCCGAGGAGATCCGCGAGGCGCTGAACAAGTATTGCTACGACCCCGAGACCCAGACCTACACGATCTGCTGCGCTGTCAGCAACGAATATCACCTCAAGGAGTTAAGCGGTGCGGACGCGGTGCTTCACGTCGGCCTCTGGCAGGGGGACGAAGAAATCAAGGAATTCGGCAGCGTGAAAATTCCAAGAACTGAGAAAGAGACCCGGTACTTTGCCTTTGATAACGCTTCCTATACGGATGAAAAAGGCCATGTGCTGCACATTGTGGGCCTGGAGCTGACGCCGGTCAGCGCGGTCTGGAAGTTCAGCTTCGCAGACGATGAAGAGATTCATGCCGACCGGGATCAGAGTCGTCTGGTCGAGTGGGCGGCGCCCGAGGAGTATGTCACCATCGGCGCTCAAATCGAACTGGAAAGCGGCGAGCGCTTTTCCACCGGCGGCTCCATGACCAGTACCTATGCCGACGGAACGGTCAACAACAGCTGCCACTGGGGCACGGCCGTCGATATCCACGCGGTGCAGCGCATCACGCTGGACGGCACCGTGCTCTGGGAAGCCAGATAACACAAGATAAAATGCAGAACGGGGATGGGAAACCATCCCCGTTTCAAGGTGTCGACAAAGTGTCGACACCTTGAGCATCAAAAATGAGAACTTCCGGAAAAGTTCTCATTTTTGAGATTATCAAACGCGAGAGGGAATAACCAATCCCCTCTCGCGCTCTCCCCATGCGTGTCCTGCTTCCGTCGCATGAATTTGTCTACAGTCTGGAACGGGGATGGGAAACCATCCCCGTTTCCTATGATCATCATAGCGGCTTCCTATCATCGCTTTTATACTGCATCGAAATAGCAACAAAAATTATGAACAGTATGTTAAGACATACAAAAAATGGAAGCTGTTTTTGTCAAGAACGATGAAAGTTTCTCATGGATCAAAAAATACTTAACATTTTTTGACGATTCCACTATAATAAAATACAGGAACTGGTAATTCTTTTTTGAAATGGCGTGCTAAAGAATTCCGGTTCCCGTATTCAAAGAGAAGGGAGTGTCAAGTTATGAAGGACAAGAAATCACTGAATCTGGGTATGAAGATCCTGATCGGCCTGGTGGCCGGTATTGTTGTGGGCGCGATCTTCTGGGCCGTCATGGGCGCAGAGGCCGCCGGCAGCTTTACCGCCAAATACATCAAGCCCTTCGGCGATATCTTTGTAAACCTGCTCAAGTTTATCGTTGTGCCGCTGGTGTTGCTGAGCATCATGGACGGCGTCATCTCCATGGGCGATATCCATAAGGTCGGCAAGATCGGCTGGAAGACCGTGGCTTACTTCCTGGTCACCACCGCCATTGCCTGCGTGATCGGGCTCGCGGTCGCCAATGTTTTCAAGGGCGCCTTCCCTGTGCTGGAGCTGGCGGAGGACGCCGCCTATGAGGCCAAGAGCGCCAACCTGATGGATACGCTGGTCGGCATTTTCCCGAGCAACGCCGTGGCGCCGCTGTCCAATTCCTCCATGCTGCAGATCATCGTGATCGCCCTGTTCTTCGGCTGCGGCGTTCTGGTCGCGGGAGAGAAGGGCAAGCCCTTCGGCGATCTGGTTACCTCCTTCAATGAGGTCACGCAGCGCGTCATGTCCTTCATCCTGGCGGTCTCCCCCTATGGCGTGTTTGCGCTGATGGTCTGGGTCGTTGCTGCGCAGGGTCCGAAAATCCTGGGCTCCCTGGGCCTGGTGCTGCTGGCCGCCTATATCGGCTATATCCTCCATGTAGTGCTGGTCTACAGCCTGTCGGTGAAGATCTTCGCGAAGATGAGCCCCATGAAGTTCTTCAAGGGCATCTTCCCTGCGGCCGCCTTCGCCTTCACCTCCACCTCCTCTGTGGCCACGCTGCCCATCACGCAGGAGTGCTGCGACGATATGGATGTACACCATGAGATCTCCGCTTTCATATTGCCGCTGGGCGCAACGGTCAACATGGACGGCACAGCCATCTATCAGTGCGTGGCCGCGATCTTCCTCGCCAAGTGCATCGGTGTCGATCTGACGCTCATGCAGATGATCGTCATCGTTGTGACGGCGACGCTGGCCTCCATCGGCACCGCCGGTACCTCCGGCGCCGGCATGATCATGC
>CAMOXI010000002.1 GCA_946628965.1 uncultured Clostridia bacterium
GCGGCACCGTGGGGCCGGTGAGGATGATCTGCGCGTTCTGCGCAAGCTCCAGCAGCCGCGGCATGGTCTTGTTCACCGCGGCGGAACCCGTGATCACCGCCACGTCGCACTGCGGCAGCAGATACTCGCAGGCGGTGTCCGGATAATCGCCGGGCTTGGGCTCCCGCTCCAGGATAAAATACTCCTTCGCCGCGGAAACCAGCTGCTCTGTGATGCCGCTGTGATGCAGCAAGTGGCCCACAAAGCCCACCGTTTTGCCGGTAAGGTCGATGCCGGAGAGAGCGCTGTCAGTATAGAAGATGCTCTCGCTCTCCATGCGGGAGGGGCGGTTATAGCAGGCGTTCACGACCGCCATGCCCTCGCTGGCCTCCTCCAGGTTCCAGGAGAGCACGGCCTGCGCCGCCTCCCGCGCGGGAAGGTTCAGCAGCGATTCAAACATGCGGGGAAAGCTCTCCCCCGCCGTGTGCATGGCAACGCCGGCCTGCCCATCACTCAGCACGGCCGCCGTCCAGGACACGCCGCGCACGATGCGCGCGACCGTGGCGTCGTTATCGATGCCGTCCAGCAGAAGAGAATAAAACTGTTTCGTATCCATTGAAAAACCGCCTGTAGAAATAGGAATGAATTATTATACCAGATTTCTCAGATATGGTAAAGCCCCGGGCGTTCCCGGGGCTTTCACTCACTTTGTCTCTTTCTTTTTGTCGTCCGCCGCCTTGAAATCCGGCTCTGTCCCTTCCGCCAGGCGTTTGAGATTGCCCCGGTGCTGGAAGATCGCAATGCACGCGGCAACGATCGCCAGGAGGATCTTCGGCGTGCCCACGCCGAAGAGGATCGCAGAAATCGCGATCGCCAGCGAAGCCGCCACAGAACCCGCCGAGACCTTCTTCGTCAGCAGCGCCACGATCAGGAACACCACCACGATCGTCACGAACACGCGCCAGTCGATTGCAAGGCCCAGGGCCGCGCCGACCGAGATGCCCTTGCCGCCCTTGAACTCGTGAAAGACCGGGAAACAGTGCCCCAGCATGCAGGCGATGCCGCCCGCGGCGAGGCCCCAGTCCCCCATCAGCTTCCAGCCGATCCAGACAGAAAGGCCGGCCTTCGCCATATCGCAGACCAGCGTCAGGATGCCGGCTGCCCAGCCGTAGACCCGGGCCATATTGGTGGCGCCTGCGTTGCCGCTGCCCTTTTTGCGCACGTCCCCTCCCCAGGCGTTCCGGGAGAGGAGGATCGAGGAGGAGAGGGAGCCCAGCAGATAGCCGATCACAAGGATAATCAGGAGTTTTCCAATATTCATCGTACATCTCCGGATTCAATTCAAAAAGTAAAAATAATTATAATCCCGGTCTCTTCGCTTTGCAAGGATTTCGCTTGACAGTTTTCAGATTATTCAAAACGCATCGGGGTTCCGGAACAGCGTCCAGGGATACTGAGCCGGTGGCAGGGCGCAGAAGTCCAGGCGCTCCCCGCTCTGCGGGTGGGTAAAGCCGATCCGGTGCGACCAGAGCGCGAGCTCGCAGGAATCCGCCGGTTCCGCGTATTTCCTCTCCCCCAGCAGCGGCAGACCGCGGGAGGCAAACTGGACGCGGATCTGGTGGGTGCGCCCGGTCTCCAGTTCGATGCGCACCAGGCTCCGGTCCCCGCTGCGGCCGATCGTCACATAGCGCAGCCGCGCCTCCTGCACGTCCTTGCCCGGCGCGTCGGCGACAAAGGTCATCTTCCGCGCCCTGTCCCGCCGCAGGAGGTCCCGCAGCTCGCCCTCCGGCTCCGTCACGCCGTTCACCACGGCCAGATATTCCTTGTGAAACTCTCCCTCGCGTATCTGCCGCGAGAGCTCGGAGGCGCTCTGCGCGCTTCCCGCCAGCACCATCACGCCGCCCACGACCCGATCCAGCCGGTGCACGGTGCGCACATCCGCCTTCTCATCGCCAAGCTCCTGCCGCAGCAGCTCCGGCAGGCCGCCCGGCTCGTCGGTGGAGAGCACACGCGGCGGCTTCAGGCAGACCAGGATCGCCTCGTCCCGATAGAGAATCTCCAATTCCATCACCTCTTCAGCCCATTTTAACACATCCCGCGCTCTTTGCAAACCGGGATTTGTGTGGTATAGTAGATTGAATATATATGGTCTCGGAGGCATTCATGGACGAACAGCGCATCCAATCCTGCCCGCACACGAAGAAATGCGGCGGCTGCCAGCTGCAGCACCTGCCCTATGAGCGGCAGCTCAACCAGAAACAGCGCCGGGTGCAGGAGCTGCTGGGCGGCTTCGGGCCTGTCCTGCCCATTCTGGGCATGGAGGAGCCGACGCACTACCGCAACAAGGTGACAGCCGCTTTCGCCCTGGATCGGAACCGGAGAATCGTCTCCGGCATCTACCAGCCGGGGAGCCACGCGGTGGTGCCGGTGGACTCCTGCCTCATTGAGGACGAGACCGCCGACCGCATCATCGTGGACATCCGCAGCATGCTGCCTGATTTCAAGATCAAGGTCTTTGACGAGCGCAGCGGCACCGGCTGGCTGCGGCATGTGCTGGTGCGCCGGGGCTTTGCCACGGGCGAAGTGCTGGTGGTGCTGGTGGCGGTGAGCCCCATCTTCCCCACGCAGAAGCCTTTTGTGAAGGCCCTCCGGGAAAAGCGCCCGGAGATCACCTCCGTCGTATTAAATATCAACGACCGCTTCGGGCCCGTGGTGCTGGGCACCCGGGAGAAGGTACTCTGCGGCGAGGGGTATATCGAGGATGTGCTTTGCGGTCACCGCTTCCGCATCTCGCCCCGCTCCTTCTACCAGATCAATCCCGTGCAGACCGAAAAGCTCTACCGCACGGCGGTGGACTTTGCGGGCCTCACCGGGACGGAGACCGTGCTGGACGCTTACTGCGGCATCGGCACCATCGGCATCACCGCAAGCGACAGGGCCAAACAGGTCATCGGCGTGGAGCTCAACCGGGACGCGGTGGCGGACGCCATCGCCAACGCCCGCCTGAACGGCATCAAAAACTGCTGGTTCACCGCCGGGGACGCCGGGGAATACATGGAACAGATGGCGCGCGACGGCATGCGGCCGGATTTGGTTTTTCTCGACCCGCCCCGGGCCGGGAGCGATGAGCGCTTTCTCTCCTCTCTGCTGCGCGCCGCGCCGAAAAAGGTGGTCTACGTCTCCTGCGATCCGGAGACCCTGGCCCGTGACCTTGCCGTGCTGACCAAAGGCGGCTACAGGGTGCAGAAGATCCAGCCGGTGGACATGTTCCCGTATACGAAACATATCGAGTGCGTGTGCCTGCTCACCCTTCGCTGAGAACCAAAGAAAGACAGAATACCTATGAAGAAAAAACATGCCCCTCTGGCTTTCATGGTGAATACGATGATCATCGTGATCACTCTCGCCATCTCCCTGTCGCTGGTGGCCATCTGTGACAGAGCGTACCGGGAAGCCGTACTGGCGCCCTACGAGGATCAAATCCGGGACGCTGAGATCCAATGCTCTGCACTGGTGCCCTATCTGGAGCATTTTGCGCCTTATCTGGGCACGGAGGAACTGCAGGCTGCCAAAGAGGGCGCCGGCACCGGGGAGGATCATCTGATCGCCTGGATGGAGCAGCAGCCCTATTCGGGCACCGAAGCCGGCATTCGAGACAGTGCCAACCTGTTTATAGACTGGACCGAAACCGACTTGCTTCTGTATGCGATGATGGAATCCGGCGATTATGACGAGGTTTGTGCCGAGGTCGTAAAGGACGGTACTGTCTACCGGGTCGCCCACTGCAACAGAAGGACGCGGAGCTATTCCTCCAATAAAGATTTCGGGCTGGAGGAATCCTTCCTGGATCTGCCCGTGGAAGAAATCAGCGATCCGACGCTCATTCATGTCAGGGTCAACGACACCCGGCTGCTTGCACATCTGGAGCGCTTTGCGCTGAAGAACGGTGAGGGGCGGATCTGGCTGAGCTACGATATGACCGAGCCCGATCGTGAACACCGCTTCTTCCTGCTCAACAGCATCCTCTATGTTCTGGTCCTGACAGTCATCGCGTCCGCAGTCAGCAGTTTTCTGCTGCGGCGCAACGTTACACGGCCCATCCAGAAGCTGGCCCGGGTCACGAAGGCGTTCAGGCCGGAAGAGGACGGGCGCTATTCCCCTGACAAGACCAGCTGGGAGGATCTGCGCCCCGGCAACGAGCTCGGCGAACTGAGCCGGGACATCCACGCCATGCAGGCCGGCATCGTTGAGAACACTGAGACGCTCTTCCGCATGACCGCCGAAAAGGAGCGTATCGGCACGGAGCTGTCCTTGGCCGCACGGATCCAGGAGAGCATGCTTCCCGACGGCCGCCGCCCCTTCCCCGGGAAAAAAGAGTTTTCGCTCTCCGCCTCCATGTCCCCCGCCAAAGAGGTGGGCGGCGACTTCTATGACTTTTTCCTGATCGACGAAGATCATCTGGCTCTGGTGATGGCGGACGTGAGCGGGAAGGGTGTTCCCGGCGCGCTGTTCATGATGGTCACCAAGGCGATCCTGAAAAACAACGCCTTCATCGGCAAGAGCGCTGCCGAGATCCTTGAACTCACCAATGACACGATCTGCTCCGGCAACAGGGTAGAGATGTTCGTGACCGTCTGGCTGGGGATCCTGGAGATCTCCACCGGAACGATCACCGCCGCCAACGCCGGGCACGAGTATCCCGTGATCTATCAGGCTTCCTCCGGGAGATTCGAGCTGTTCCGGGATCCTCACGGCTTCGTCCTCGGCGGCATGGAAGATATGCTCTATAATGACTACTCGTTCCGGCTGAACCCCGGCGACAAGCTTTTCGTCTACACCGACGGTGTGCCGGAGGCGGCGAGAAGCAGCGGAGAGCTTTTTGGAAACGAGCGAATGCTTGAGGCGCTGAATGAAAATGCCGCCTGCGCTCCGGAAGAACTCCTCGCACAGGTACGCAACGCCGTGGATGCTTTTGCGGGCGAGGCAGATCAGTTTGATGACCTGACCATGCTTTGCCTCGAATATCACGGGCCGGAGAACCCGGCTTCGGTTCCGGATGGGCCCTGAAAGGCAGCCGGTATTTGTTCCCCTCTCTCCTGAAGCTCGGCAGTAAAGGGTGATAATCATGAACACATTCAAAGATCTGCGCTCCAATATGGCCATGAACGTGATCGGCGGTCTGGTCGCTCTGATCCTGCTGTTTGGCCTGATCGTCAGCATCATCGGCTACATCTGCTTTGTCGACGCGTTCAAGAGCGAATACTCCACGGTCACCTATCACATGGCGCAGGCCGCGACGGTGACCGTCAACGGCGATCACATCGACCGCTACCTCGCAGGCGAGGAGGACATTGAGTACGCAGTCACCCAGCGCAGGCTGGACTCTCTCTCCCGCAAGCTGAACGTCTCCCTGGTCTATGTCATCGCCGTCGACCGGAGCGACTACGGCAGCTTCGTCTCCGTCTTCAACGCGGTCAACAACGATGTGGACGATACCGCCTATACCGCCTGGGATCTGGGCTACCGGCGCGAGACCACGAACGACGAATATGCGCAGAAATATCGCGCGATCTATGAGGACGGCTCCCCCTACGAGACTGTGTTCCGTCTCAATCCCCCGGGTGACCAGCACCCCCATATCACCACGCTGGTTCCCGTAAACAGTACCGATGGCGAGGTCACGGCGATCCTCTGCATCCAGCGGCCCATCTCGGAGATGACCAACGCCGTGGAGCCCTATGTCCGCATGATCCTCTTCGGCGCCGTGCTGATGGTCATCGTCATCTCCGCCCTGGCGGCAAACTTCCTGCGAAAATCCATCATCACCCCGGTGGAAACCGTGGCCGATGAAGCGGCCCGCTTCGCCAAGGAGCACACCAAGAGCACGCCTCTCGGCGATCTCAGCAGATATGACGTGATATGCAACCTCGTCGGCTCCATCAATTCCATGGAGACGGACATGGTCACTTATATCGACGATCTGACCGCCGTCACCGCCGAGCAGGAGCGCATGGGGGCCGAACTCTCCATCGCCGCGACGATCCAGAAAGACTCTCTGCCCGAGGTGTTCCCGGCCTTCCCCGACCGGCATGAATTTGACATCTACGCCTCCATGGACCCCGCCCGCGAGGTCGGCGGCGACTTCTATAACTTCTTCCTCATCGACGAGGATCACCTGGCCGTCGTCATTGCGGACGTCTCCGGCAAGGGGATCCCGGCCTCCCTCTTCATGATGGTCACCAACATCCTCATCAGCGACCGGGCGCAGATGGGCGGCAGCCCCGCAGAGATCTTCCGCTTTGTAAACGACAACATCTGCACCCACAACCGCGCGGACATGTTCGTGACCGTGTGGCTGGGCATCCTGGAGATCTCCACCGGGCATATGGTCTGCGGCAACGCTGGCCACGAGTACCCCGCGCTCTGCCGCAGCGGCGGCGACTTTGCAGTGCTGAAGGACCGGCACGGCTTTGTGCTCGGCGGCATGGAGGGGATGCGGTATCAGAACTACGAACTGGATCTCAGCCGCGGGGACAAGCTGTTCCTGTACACCGACGGTCTGCCGGAGGCGACCGCTCTCGACGGGAAGATGTACACCGTCGAACGGATGGTCGAGACGCTCAACGAGCAGAAGGACGGCACGCCCCGGGAGATTCTGGAGCATGTCACCCGGCGGGTCAGCGACTTTGCCGCCGGCGCCGAGCAGTTTGACGATCTGACCATGCTCTGCCTGGAATACCGGGGGCCGGACGCCCAACACTGATCGAAATACATACTGAAAAGAGAACCCGACATGGCACATATCCGTTCTTTTCTCAAGCGCGAACCCGTGCTGATGGCGGTCGTGCTGGCCGCGCTCGTCAGCTGCTTTCTCGTGCCGCCGGACGCGGCTTACCTCCATTATCCTGACTTTCGCACGCTGGCCCTGCTCTACTGCCTGATGACGGTGGTGGCCGGGCTGCGCAGCGCCGGCTTTTTCTCCGCCCTGTCCCATATCCTGTGCGAGAAGGTGGAGAGCGTGCGCCTGCTGGGGCTTACGCTGGTGCTGCTGTGCTTTTTCAGTTCCATGCTCGTCACCAACGACGTGGCGCTGCTGACCTTTGTCCCCTTCGCGGTGGTGGTGCTGGGTATGGCCCACCGGAAGAAGGATCTGATCCTCGTTGTGGTGCTGCAGACCGTGGCCGCCAATCTGGGCAGCATGCTCACCCCGGTGGGCAATCCGCAGAACTTATATCTCTACTCGTACTATGACCTGGGCTTCGGCGATTTTCTGCGCATCACGGGGCCGGTCTGGCTTCTGTCTCTCGTGCTCTGCGCGCTGGGCTGCCTGCTGCTCCCCCATGAGAAGCTGAGCCTCTTTCTCGGAGAGAAGCCTGAGACCGACAAAAAGCGGCTCCTGTTCTATGCCGCGCTCTTTGTCGTCTGCCTGCTGGTGGTGCTGCGGGTCCTGCACTGGGCTGCAATGCTGCTGATCGTCCTCGCGACGCTCGCGGTCTTTGACCGGAAAGCCTTGCTGCAGGCGGACTTTCTGCTGCTTCTGACCTTCGTGGCCTTCTTCGTCTTCTCCGGCAATCTCGCCCGGGTGGACTCGGTGGACAGGCTGCTCCGCGGCCTTCTGCAGGGGCGGGAATTTCCCGTCTCAATGCTTGCAAGCCAGGTCATCAGCAATGTGCCCGCGGCGCTGCTGCTCTCCGGCTTTACCGGCAATGCCCGGGCACTGATCCTGGGCGTGAACATCGGCGGGCTGGGGACGCCCATCGCAAGCCTTGCCAGTCTCATCAGCATGAAGCTCTATTCCCATTCGGAGCACGCACACACGGGCCGATACCTGCTGGTTTTCAGCGGCATCAATCTCCTGCTGCTGGCGCTTCTGTCCGCCGCGCAGGCGCTGCTGTAATCCGCGGTCCATGAAAGATCGGGAAAAGAAAAAGGGGGCTGCACTTTGGAAATCATGACATCCGTCACCATCGAAACGCCGTCCGGCAGCAAGACGCTCTCGGTATGCTGCGGCGACGTCGCAGGCTGGGAGAAGCCTCTCGACGTGATGACCGTCTCCGCCTTTGCCGGCGATTATGCGCCGGTGCCGCGCACCATGATCGGGGCTCTGGAGCAGCAGGGGATCTCTGTCTCCGCGCTGGCCGCGCAGCCTGCGCTGGATCTGAGGCGCTTCAGTCATGTCTGGCTCTCCGAACGGATCCAAAACAGCAGGCTCCCCATTTCCCGCATCGGCTGCATCGAAATGCGGCAGCCCGGCCGACATCCGAGCGAGCAGGAATCCGACATTCTTTCCGCCATCCGCGCCTATTTCCGTATGCTGGACCTGGCCTCCGTCTCCGGGACGAAGATCCGGACGCTGGCCCTGCCGGTCCTCGGCACCGGCAATCAGGCGCTCTCCCTTGAACTGATCGCCCCTCCCATCATCAGTGAATGTCTCCGCTATCTGCGGCTGAATGAGGACATACAGGAGATCAGCATCTTCGCGCGCAGCGCTTCCAAGGCTTACCGCATGGCAAAGGCGCTGGACAGTTCCTACGCGCTCGTCCGCAGCAGGGCGGAGAAGCCGAAGCAGCCGGACAGCAGTCTGCCCCTGGCTTTCATCAGCTACGCCGGCGCCGACCGCAACGTGGCGGACAATCTCTGCGCCAAGCTGGAGGCCGCCGGGATCCCGGTCTGGTACGCGCCGCGCAACGTGGATACCAACGACTATGCCAGCTCCATTGTGAGCGCCATCTCCCGCTGCAGCCACTTTATTGTCATCGTCAGCAGGAACAGCCTCCAGTCCGAGCATGTGCTCAACGAGGTGGATCTGGCCTTTGAGGAGCTGGGCCGGAAGATCCGGCTCTGCCCGCTGAAGCTGGACGGGGAGCAGCTGGGTCCCGCCTTCAAATACTATCTTTCGCGGCAGCACTGGATGGAAGCCAGCCTTCCGCCGCTGGAGGCAAGACTCACGGAATTTGTGGCGAAGCTCCGCGGGGAGCTTTCAAACGGCTGAATCCGCCGCAGTCCGCCTGTCTCAGATCAGAAATACGGGGAGGAAATCCTATGAACACCACATGGATCCGGCGTCTGTACGACGCGGGCACCCGCCTGGAGATCCGGGCGGACAGGTTTATCGAGGTCATTCTCTGGGGCGCGCTGCTCAAGCGCCTCGGGGCAAAAGGAAAAACAAAGCGGCGCAGAGGGCGCTGAGAGGAGAAAAAATGGAAGAAAAGGACATCACGGAAGCTGCGGCAGCGCCTGCCGCAGAGGCTCCGAAAAAGGAACGCAAGCCCATCCGGCACATGATGTGGGCCGCAGCGCTGATCAGCCTGCTGCTGATGCTGCTCGGCGAGATCCTGGGTGATCTGTTCACCGGCTTTCTCGCAAGGCTCTTTCACGTGCAGGACGGCGGCGTGCTCTTCCTGTTCATGTATCTGAGCTTTCTCGGCATCGACCTCGTCGTGCTGCTCTATACCTGGCTCTTTGAAAAGCCGGTGTTCCGCACCTTTGGCTATCGCGCCGCGGGCGGCGAGGGCAACACCTGGAAGCTCTTCGGCATCGGCCTGCTGGTGGGCTTCGGCATGAACGCGGGCTGCATCCTGCTGGCCTGGCTGCACGGGGATCTGCACTTCTCTCTGGGCGCCTTCCGGCCCTTCTATCTGCTGGCGGCCCTTGTGTGCGTGTGCATCCAGTCCGGCGCGGAGGAACTTCTCTGCCGCGGGTATATGATGGGCGTCCTGCGCGACCGCTATAACGTCTGGGTCGCTGCGGCCTTCAACGCCCTCTTCTTCGGCGCGCTGCATCTCTTCAACAACGGCGTCACGGTGCTGGGCATCCTGAACGTAGTGGCGGTCGGCTTTGCCCTGAGCGTGGCCATGATCAAGCTCCGAAGCCTCTGGTTCTGTATCGCGGTGCACACGGCCTGGAACTACTCCCAGAGCATTTTCTTCGGTCTGCCCAACTCCGGCATGGTGTCCGCCGGCTCCTTCCTGCATCTGGAGGCCGCCGCCGACAGCATTTTCTATGACACCGGCTTCGGCGTGGAGTCCTCCTTCCCGGCCCTCGCGATGATGGTGCTGCTGACCGTCTGCCTGCTGCTCATCGGGCGCAGGAAATCGGCAGAATCGTGACAAACAGGCTCTGTCCGACGGACAGAGCCTGTTTTTTGTGCATTTCAGCGCCTTGTTCTTTGCAGCGCTTTCCGTTAAATAAATCTGTGATGGTGAAAAGCAATAAGCTGTTTCGCCATAGATTCATTGCAATAGACAGCGTGAGGGCCGCCCAAATGGGCGGCCCTTAACATTTTCATTTCATTCTTACGCCGATCAGCACAATTGTGCGCCGGCGGGGACGGAGTCATCCAGCATCAGCAGATGCAGCTCTTCCTTGCCGTCCACTTCGCGCACGGCGGAGAGCAGCATGCCGTTGGACTCCTGGCCCATCATCTTGCGGGAGGGCAGGTTCAGGATCGCGACCACGGTCTTGCCCACCAGATCCTCGGGCTCATAGAACTTGTGGATGCCGGAGAGGATCTGCCGCGGGGTGCCGGAGCCGTCGTCCAGGGAGAACTTGAGGAGCTTGTCGCTCTTCTTCACGGCCTCGCAGGAGAGGACCTTGCAGACGCGCATGTCGCACTTGGCAAACTCGTCGATCGTCACGTTGGGCAGCACCGGGGGCGTCTTGGGTGCGGGCTTCTCGGCCTGCTCCAGCTCCACGAGCATCTTTGCCATGTCGATGCGGGGGAAGAGGGTCTCGCCCTTATGCACCGTGACCTCCGCGGGCAGAACGCCGTATTCGCAGGCATTGTCCCAGGTCTTGGCCTCACCCTCGGCGCCGATCTGCGCAAAAGCCTTCTCGCAGCTTTCGGGCATGAAGGGCGTGAGCATCACGAGGGAGACGCGCAGGGCCTCCAGCAGGTTGTACATAACGGTAGCCAGGCGGGCCTTCTTCGCCTCGTCCTTGGCCAGAACCCAGGGGGCCGTCTCGTCGATGTACTTGTTGGCGCGCTGGATGAGCTTGAAGACCTCCTCCAGGGCCAGGTGCAGCTGGAAAGCGTCCATCTGTTTGGCGTAGGCCTCGCCGGTGGTGCTGATCATGTTCACAAGTTCTTCGTCCACAGCGTCGGCTTCCCGCTCGGCGGGGAGCTTCCCGCCGAAGTACTTCTCCACCATGGCGGTGGTGCGGGAGACCAGATTGCCCAGGTCGTTGGCAAGGTCGGTATTGATGGTGGAGATCAGCAGCTCGTTGGAGAAGTTGCCGTCGGAGCCGAAGGGGAAGGTGCGCAGCAGGAAGAAGCGCAGCGCGTCCACGCCGAACTTGTCCGCCAGCACATAGGGATCCACCACGTTGCCCTTGGACTTGGACATCTTGCCGCCGTCGATGACGAGCCAGCCATGGCCGTAGACCTTCTTGGGCAGGGGCAGCTCCATGCTCATGAGCATGGCGGGCCAGATGATGGAGTGGAAACGGACGATCTCCTTGCCCACGATGTGCACGTCGGCAGGCCAGTACTTGTCGAAATCGTGGTAGCGATCGTTCAGCAGGCCCATGGCGGTGCAGTAGTTGAAGAGGGCGTCGACCCAGACGTAGACCACATGACCCGGGTCAAAGTCCACGGGGATGCCCCAGGAGAAGCTGGTACGGGAGACGCAGAGGTCCTCCAGGCCCGGCTTGATGAAGTTGTTGATCATTTCGTTGACGCGGGAGGCGGGCTCCAGGAAGGTGCCGGTCTCCAGCAGCTCCTGCACGGGTTTGGCGTACTTGGAGAGACGGAAGAAGTAGGCCTCCTCCTCGGCGTCGTGCACTTCGCGGCCGCAGTCGGGGCACTTGCCGTCCACCAGCTGGCTCTCGGTCCAGAAGCTCTCGCAGGGGGTGCAGTACTTGCCCTTGTACGCGCCCTTGTAGATGTCGCCCTTCTCGTACATCTTCTTGAAGATGCGCTGCACGGCGGCCACATGGTAATCGTCGGTGGTGCGGATGAAGCGGTCGTTGGAGATGTTCATCAGCTTCCACAGATCCAGCACGCCGTTTTCGCCGGTGACGATCCGGTCGACAAACTGCTGGGGCGTGATGCCGGCGGCCTTGGCCTTCTCTTCGATCTTCTGGCCGTGCTCGTCGGTGCCGGTGAGGAACATCACGTCATAGCCGCGCAGTCTCTTGTAGCGGGCGATGGCGTCGGTGGCCACGGTGCAGTAGGTGTGCCCGATGTGCAGCTTATCCGAGGGATAGTAGATCGGGGTGGTAATGTAGAAGGTTTTCTTTTCCATGCTCTCTTCTCTCCTGTATCTCAAAATTGCTTAGCCATAGATGATCGAGGCGTCGCCCGTCTCCATGCCGGGGAAGATAGTGCCCGAATTGTCCGCCACGGAGGCGGTGCCGCCGGAATAGTACTCGGGCGGCCAGTCAATATCCTCGGCGTGCTTGTTGTAGATGCCGTAGGGCTCGTTGATGGTGGCGATCAGGTTGCCGTTCGCGTCGTAGACATGGCGGGTCGCTTGGGCGCCCCAGCCGATCTGCACATTGGTATAGGTCGAGTCGTATACCACATAGGTGGCGTTCGTCAGCTCCACATAGCTGCCGTCCACGTTGGTGCCGTGGATCTCCACGGTCAGATCCGTGTCGTTGGTGGTGTAGGCGATGATGCGGATCGGGTAGTCCCGGTTGTTGCGGAACTTGAAGTCCGGCCCGGGCCAGCTGACCGTCGCGTCGTAGGCGATGGGCAGATAGTCCACGCGGAAATAGTGGTTCGTGCGGGACACGGTCTCCAGGTTTGCAAACATGGTCGCGCAGTAGAGCGTGGAGGACACCTGGCAGATGCCGCCGCCCACCTCCTGCACCACCTCGCCGTCGGCGTAGGCGCCTGCCTCCAGGAAGCCGGCCTCCTTGGTGCGCTGGCCGATGGTCTCATTGTAGGAAAAGACCTCGCCCGGCATCAGCACCAGCCCGTCCAGCTTGGAGGCGGCGAGCTTGATGTTGTTGATGCGGTTTTCGCCGCTGGAGGCGAAGACCGTGGTCTGGTAGCCCAGCACGTCGCGGAAGAGAAGCCCGCGCAGGCTCTCGGCGGTGACCGCGGGCTCGGTGATGGTCAGCGGGATCTCCACCGTATCCATCAGTCCGGCCTTCTGCCAGGTATCCTTCGCGCCGGCCACGTCGAAGGTGCAGCCGACCACGTCGTCAATGACCGTGAAGCTGCCGTCGTCGGCGAAATAGGCGTCCCGCGGCTCCACGTTCAGCCGGGTATAGAGGCTGTCGTAGTCCGGCATGGTGGGCGTGCCGTCGATCTGCTCATAGCGGAAGCTGCGCTGCCCGTCCAGCAGAGCGCGGGTAAGGCCGTTTACGATCGCGTCCTCATTCAGGCTCAGCTCTCCTGCGCCCTTGACCGAGCGGATCACGGCGTTTTCCAGATCCACCTCGGGCTCCGGGCTGCCGGAGACCTTCTCGTTGAAGGCCGCCAGGGCTTTCTTCGTCTCCTGGCGTACATAGTCCTCGTCCAGGATCGGATAGTCCAGCGCCACGTCGGTCTGGTTGGTGAGGCTGCCCACGTAGTTGAGCAGGTTTTCATAGGCGTCCTGGCTGTGTCCGAAACGGTAGGCCGCCGCCGCGGCGGTCTCCGCCGTCAGGGCAGCGCCGGCGGTGCGCCGGTCCAGCTCAAAACCTGTGCCCATGGGCAGCGTCACCACCATCGGCTCAGCCGCATCCTCGTCCCAGCCGGCGGCGTTCAGCTTCTCCAGGGTCTCCGCCTTTGTCAGACCACCCACGTCGATGCCGTTTAAATACACATTGGGGAAGTTCGTGTCGCTCTCGCTCACATGGATGGCGAGATAAACGAGCCCGCCGATCACCAGCAGCGCCAGCACCAGCAGTACGGCCAGCACGATCTTGACCTTTTTCATGACCTTTTTCCGCTTCCGGCGGGCAATGCGCGCCTTCTGCTGGCGTTCGGCCTCGCGCCGCTCCTCTTCCCGGGCGCGAAGGATCTCCGCCTTCCGCTTTTCGGCGGCGAGGCGTGCCCGCTTCTCATCCCTGGCCTGTTCGGCGGCGCGGTTCACATGGGCGCCGCCCGGTCTCTCTTGTCTGTTCGCCACGTTTTACCCTTTCTTATGCCTCATGGGCGCCGGTTTGCTCCTCATACATCTCGGCGAAGAGCTCGTCTTCGCCCTTGGGCAGGCTGATCTTGTTCTCGGCCTCCTCCGCCCGGTCCACCCAGGGGGTGTACTCGGCCCGGCCGTTGGCCTGGGCCTCCAGCAGGATGCCGATGAGGGTGTTGGAAATCAGAAATCCGGGAACCGTAAAATGCCAGCGGCCGTCGGTCTCCTCGGCCCAGCCCTTCTCCGCGAAGGCGCGCAGCGTGCGGATGATGGGCTGCCAGTCGCACTGACAGCGGACGCGGTAGTCCTCCCGGGAGATGCCGCGGCTGGTGCGCATGGCCAGCATCAGGTATTCCACGGCCCGCTCCAGCGGCTCCACCTTCTCATACTCGTCCACGATGCTGACGTTTCGCGTCACGCGGGAGATGTACTGCTTCAAATCCTTCACGAAGCTGTAGCGCAGATTTCCCACGCAGGAGTGGGCGCCGGGGCCGAAGCCCATGTAGTCGTCCAGGTTCCAGTATTTCAGGTTATGCCGGGATTCAAAGCCGGGCGCTGCGAAATTGGAGATCTCATACTGCTTGTAGCCGTAGCGATCCAGCATTTCGGCGGCGTAGGAATACATATCGGCCTGCTCGTCGTCGCTGGGCAGGATGGGCGAGCCGCTGTATTCCTCATACATCTTCGTGCCCTCCTCCAGCTTCAGGCCGTAGGCGCTGATATGCTCGGGATGCAGCTCCACGATCTGGGCCAGGGTCTCGGCCCAGTCGCTCTTGGTCTGGCTGGGCAGGCCGTAGATCAGATCCAGGCTGATGTTGTCAAAGCCCGCCTTGCGCGCGTCCGTAAAGGCGCGGACGGCCTGCTGGAAGCTGTGGCGGCGGCCGATGAGCTTCAGCAGATCGTTATTCGTCGCCTGCACGCCGATGGAGAGGCGGTTCACACCGTCCTTCCGCAGCTCGCGCAGGAACTCCGGGCTCATGCTGTCGGGATTGCACTCCACGGTGACCTCCGCGTCCAGGCGCACGTTGCCGTTGCGCTTGAGCATGTCGAAGATCTCCCCGATGCGCTCCGCGCCGTAGTAGCTGGGCGTGCCGCCGCCGAAGTAGACCGTGTCCACCTCGTAGTTCTTGATCCCGGGCGCAGACTCGGCGATATGGGCCAGCAGCGCCTTATGGTACTCCGGCATCAGATTGTCGCATCCTGCCAGGGAGTAGAAGTCGCAGTAGCTGCACTTGCTGGCGCAGAAGGGGATGTGGATGTAGATTCCGAGTCTTGGTTTCATAAAAACTCCTGAAAGCGTGAATAGTGAATAGTGTAAAGTGAAAAGTTACGGTGTTCCCTGCGGGAACAAAAGTATACTTGTCGCGAAGCGACACCTCAACTATTCACTGGTCACTATTCACTTTTCACTGAGATTAGATCATCTCCGACACGTCGCCGACGAACTGGATGGGATCCTCCACATCCACGCCGGCGGAGAGCTCGGCGAGGGCGTACAGCACGCGGGAGAGCCGCGCGGCCTTCTCCTTGTCGTTTGCGAAGGCGTCCTGCAGGGCCTTAAAGCTCTTGTGCTCGGCGTTCAGCTCCAGGACGCGGGTGGCGCGCAGCTTGCGCATCTCCTCGCTGGGGCCGTGGCGGAAGTAGCGCTCCATCTCCAGCGTGAGCCCGCCCTCGGTGGTCAGGCAGCAGGGCTGGGTGGTGAGCTTGCGGCTGAGCTTGACCTTGCTCAGGCCCTCGCCCACGGACTCCTTGACGAAGTCCAGCAGCTCCTTGTTCTCGATGTCCCGCTCCTCGGCGGCCTTCTTCTCCTCGTCGGTCTCGAAGCCCAGATCGTCCGTGACCACGTTGCAGAAGCTCTTGCCGTCCTGCTCGCGCAGGGCGTCCAGCACCATCTCATCCAGGGGGCTCGTGAGGTAGATGATCTCATAGCCGCGGTCCCGGACCTCCTGGCACTGGGGCAGGTTCATGGCCTGCTTGACGGAGCTGGAGGTGGCAAAGTAGATGACCTTCTGGCTCTCGGGCATGTTCTCCACATACTCCTTGAGCGTGGTCATATGCTCCTCGGAGGTGTAGAACAGCAGCAGGTCGCGCAGGAAGTCCTTGTAGCGGCCGTACTCATCACAGACGCCCACCTTCAGGTCGTTGCCGAAGTTGCGGAAGAACTCCTCATACTTGGGCTTGTCGTCCCGCATGAGCTTCTCAAGCTCGCTCTTGATGCGCTTTTCCAGGTTCTGGCCGATGATGCGCAGCTGCCGGTCATGCTGCAGCAGCTCGCGGGAGATGTTCAGGGACAGGTCGGGGGAATCCACCACGCCCTTGACGAACTCGAAGTAGTCGTGCACCAGCTTGTCGCACTTCTCCATGATCATGACGCCGTTGGAGTAGAGCGTGATCCCGCCCTTATTGTCACCGGTAAAGACGTTTTCATTCTGCTCGCCGGGGACAAAGAGCATGGCCTTGTAGCTGACCTGGCCCTCGGCGCTGACGCGCACCAGGGCGCAGGGATCCTTGCGGTCGCGGTTTTTCTCCTTGTACCAGGCGATGCAGTCATCGTCGGTCACGTCGTTCTTGGAGCGCTGCCAGATGGGGACCATGGAGTTGAGCGTCTCGTTCTCGGTGACCATGCGGTAGGCGTACTTGGGGCTGCCGTCGTCGTTCTTTTCGCCGGTCTCGTAGCGTTCCTGGTGCTCCACGTCCATCTTGATGGGCCAGCGCACGTAGTCGGAGTATTTCTTCACGAGGGCCTTGATCTTCCAGACCTCCAGGTAGGAGCCGTAGACCTCTTCCTCGCTGTCGGCCTTGATGTGCATGATGACGTCGGTGCCGACCGTTTCCTTCTCGATGGGGGTGACGGTATAGCCGTCGGCGCCCTTGCTCTCCCACTTTACGCCCTGCTCCTCGCCGTATTTGCGGGAGAGGACGGTGACCTCGTCGGACACCATAAAGGCGGAGTAGAAGCCCACGCCGAACTGGCCGATGATGGAGATGTCCTCCGCCTTGTCGCTGTCCATCTCGTCCTTGAACTTGTAGGAGCCGGACTTGGCGATGACGCCCAGATTGTTCTCGGCCTCCTCCAGAGTCATGCCGATGCCGTTGTCACGCACGGTGATGGTGCGGGCCTCTTTGTCCACCAGGATCTCGATCTTGAAGTCGTCCCGGTTCAGGCCCACCTTGTCGTCGGTGAGGCTCAGGTAGCAGAGCTTGTCGATGGCGTCGGACGCGTTGGAGAGGATCTCGCGCAGGAAGATCTCCTTGTTGGTGTAGATGGAATTGATCATCAGGTCGAGCAGACGTTTCGACTCGGCCTTGAACTGCTTTTTGCCCATGGTTTGTTTGTATGCCTCCAATTTTTTGGGTCTGCGGCAAATGCCGCCATTGGCCCTATTTTTCATAATGAATTATTATAGCACATTTGTAAAGAATTTCAACACAGGCGGGCGGGGTTATGAATTTTTAATTTGTGAGGGAGAAAAGTGAAAACTCCATGGCAGGTCCGTTACCGACTGCCATGGAGTTTTCCATTCTTTTTCAGGAGTAGAATTCAACCTCGACTTCCAGGCCTTCCACGTCAGGATTGAAGCCTTTGATCAGGGTTTTGATCATCCGTATTGCAGATTCCTCCACCCAAGCCTGATATTGGACATTGGAAAGAAAGCTTGCTTCGAGTTTGTCTTGCGCCGCTGCATATTGGTCCTTAGCCAATTCAAACCCTTCTTTTTCTGAACTGGAGCGAATAACCTTGTTTTGCTTAAAAAGCAACTTATCCATTCTCCCTGCGTCAAGGTCGACTATTATAGCCTTTTTTCATTCCGATATCCTCCAACCGGTAATCAAACTTCATTACAGGCGTTGTAAGAAATGCGAGACAAGTGTTTATGCAAAGATGAATTCTATCGAAGATATATCAGAGTGTACCATAATTCGACGGTATTTGCTACCCCTTGGTGTCTTTATGCGGTGGGTTTTGGCTTTTTCGGGCGAACACCTCATCCGTCATCCGGCACGCCGGATGACACCTTCCCCTCAAGGGGAAGGCTTTGCCGGTTCCGGGAGTGGCTTGAGGAGCGGAGCCGTAGGGGCGCGTATTACGCGCCCGCACACGATCAAAGCCTGACATTTTTGCAAAGAATCTTACTCATTCTTGTTCTTCATCTGCCCGGATCGACACTTTCCTTCGTTGACGAAACCGCCGCTCACTGTTAAAATAGAGACACAGTATAAGGCTGTCAGCCAACCGGAAAATCAATACAAAAAGGATGTGATCACAATGCAGTTAACGCCCGAACAGCAGGCGCTGCTGGACGGCAAGGAAGGCGAGATCATGGCCAAGATCGTCAAGACCCTGGTCATGTACGGCGAGGCCTTCGGCGCCGAGCGCATGGTGCCTGTGACCAGCAAATACGGCCACACGGTGATCTCCTTCGGGCTGGAGGTCATGAAGCCCGTGTACGATCTCTACGACAAGCTGATCGCGGCAGGGCTCCCCGAGGGCCAGAAGTTCACCGCAGACCCCAAGCCCCTGGACCCGAAGGTCCCCTCTTCCCTGCTGGACGATCTGGTGTTCAAGAAGATCATGTATACCCAGCAGGAGCGCTATGAGGCCCAGATGCGCAAGCTCGGCATCACCAGCGACGACGACTACACCTGCGCCTGCTATCTGGATCAGGTGGGGAATGTCCCGAAGAAGGGCGATGTGCTCTCCTGGGCGGAATCCTCCGCCGTCGTGTACGCAAACTCCGTCCTCGGCGCCCGCTGCAACCGCAACTCCGGCATGATCGAGCTGATGGGCTCCATCGCGGGCTTCGTGCCTGAGTTCGGTCTGCTGACCGACGAGGGCCGCAAGGCCAGCTGGGTGATCGAAGTCAGATGCGAGCATAAGCCCGAGGCCCAGCTCCTCGGCTCCGCCATCGGCATGAAGGTCATGGAGGAGGTCCCCTATGTGAAGGGGCTGGACAAGTGGCTGGGAACCGAACTTGACGACGAGGCCAGAACCTATCTCAAGGACTTCGGCGCGGCCACCGCCTCCAACGGCGCGGTTGGCCTCTACCACATTGAGAACCTGACCCCCGAGGCCGTGGAGCTGGGCGAGAGCCTGATCCGCGAGGACGCCCAGGTCTACGTCATCGACGACGCGGAACTGCAGCGCGTGAAGGACAGCTACCCCGTCATCTGGAAAAAGCCGGACGCCAAGCCCCAGCTCTGCTTCGTCGGCTGCCCGCACATGACGCTGCGGCAGCTGCAGGACTGGACCGAAGCCGTTGGCGACGGTCTCCGGAAGCACGGGCGCGACAAGGTGGCCGTACCCACGGTGTTCACGGCGCCAATGCCCGTGATCCGGGAGTTTGAGACCACGATGGACGCCTACCGGCTCAAAAAGTACGGCGTGGTGCTCAGCTATATCTGCCCGCTCATGTATATGAACAACCCCCTTTGCAAGTCCAAGGCGGTCATCACCTCGTCCAACAAGCTCCGCACCTACACCAGCGCCAAATACCACACCGAGGCGGAGATCCTGGAGATCATCACGGGAGGTGAAGCGTGATGCGTGAATTCAAAGGGCGCGTGGTCGTCCCCGGTGAGTGCTCGGCAGAGGCCCTGGTGAGTCACGGCGGCTTCAACACCCTGGCAAGCTACCAGATGGCCCTCATGTTCGGCGACCTCAAGGCCATGGGCCATGACACCGAGGTCAAGTGCGGCGACCAGAACAATGCCGATCTGTATGGCCGGCCCATGATGGGCAAGGCCCTGTGCCTGCCCCAGACCATCGGCTCCACCACCGGCGGCATGGTGCTCTACTGTGTGGCCGCGCTGGGCAAGCAGCCCGCCTGCATGCTTTTCTCGAAGCCCATCGACTCCCTCGCGGCTTCCGGCGCGATCCTGGCCGACGTCTGGACCGAGGCCAAGATGCCCGTGGTGGATAACCTGGGCGAAGAGTTCCTGGAGGCCGTCAAAACCGGCGACACCGTCACCGTCATGGCTGACGGCGTGGTCGTCGTGGGATAAACACGAAAGACAAAAGGAGGGGCCCTGCCTCTCCTTTTTCTTGACACTTCCCGACGCGAGTGATAAAGTAATCCCGCACGCCGGTGTGGTGGAACGGTAGACACCGGGGACTTAAAATCCCCTGGGAGCAATCCCGTACCGGTTCGAGTCCGGTCACCGGCACCAGAAGAAGCACCCCTTCACGGGGTGCTTCTTCTGGTATTGGCGATCCCAACCTCGGACCGGCTCCGGCGACGGACGGGCGCCAGCCCGGCCTAGTGCCGCGCAGCGGCGTCGAGTCCGGTCACCGGCACCAAAAAGGAGAGAATCCGAACAGGATTCTCTCCTTTTTGGTGGCCCGCCTCCGGCGGGCAATGATCCGCTTCGCTCAAATTCTTGGGAGGGAATACCCAATCCCCTCCCAAGCCCGCCCCATGCAAAACTGATCTCTGGTTCGGATTTGGATTGCCCCGGTGCACCAGAAAAGGGGCATCCTTTCGGATGCCCCTTTTCTGGTGGCCAGCCTGCGGCTGGCAGTAGTCTGCTTCGCTCAAATATGGCGAGAAGGAATTACCTCTTCCCTTCCAAGCCTGCCTCGTGCTCTTCTGACGCGCGGACTGGATTGCCGCGCTGCACTGGATAGAAAGCATAAGACTGCTGAATAGCTTCGGCCTCCTGCCTTATTTTGTGCTTTCTGCACAGTTTTATGCCGCAAAAACCGGCAGCATTTCCGTGATAATGCAGCAAGCGCGCTTGCTTTTCTCATGCCTATGTGTTATATTTTAAACAGGACTAATGCCCTCGTCACCATCCGGGCGACGGCATAAAAATATGAAGGATAAAGGTATTGAGAGGAGAAGCTATGAAAAAACGGTTGACAGTCATCGCACTCGTCTTCGCGCTTCTGATGACGTTCCCCCTCGTCGCATACGCAGACAGCGGACTGCCGCAGGAAGACGTGTCGGAACGCACCTCCTGGGAAAAGAACGAGGAGGCAGACGAGAAGTACGCGCCGAGAGTGGTCACCATGGACAACGGTGTACAGGTCCAGAAAACGCCCTTCAATGACGTAGCTCTGGATACCCAGGCCGGCGACGTGGAGAGCAAGACCATCGCCTCGTGGAACAACTACTTCCTCAACGCAGACAACCGCGGCTGCACAGCGTGTCACACCATCGAGGACGCCCTCGAATCCATGGAAACCTATCACGGCATCATCTATTACGGCTATAATGTGGAGCAGGGCCTGCAGAACTGCTTCGGCTGCCACAGCTTCTACGACAACTACATGCGCGACGCCATCCACACCCTGCACGAGCGCAACAGCACCTTCAAGGCAATGGGCGGCAGCTGCGAGTCCTGCCACTATATTGCCAGACACGACGACGGCACCATCGAGTACCAGCGCTGGGACTACGTGAAGTATGATGTCCTCCGCGGCATCGCCGATCGCCCGGCCGAAGAGATGAACCTCTCCTTCGAGTGGAACCAGACCGAAGTGACACCGCACGAGAAGATGTTCTTCAAGACCATCAAGTCCAATCCGGAGACCTGGCTGACCAAGGATAGTCAGGTTTCCCAGGAAGATTTTGACAAGTGGACCATCACACTCAGCGGCGACATCGACAACGGCGGCGTCTACACCCTGCCGGAGCTTATCGAGAAATATGGCACCGAGACCCGCCTGATGAAGTCGCACTGCACCGTAAACGGCCCCGGCCAGGGTATGATCTATCAGGCCGAGATCACCGGTATTCCCCTGAAGGCGATCGTGGAAGACATCGGTCTGCATGACGACGTCCTCATCGTGGAGCCGGTAGGCGCGGACGGCTACTACTACCCCATCTCCCTTGAGACGATGCTGAAGGAAGAGGCGCTTCTGGTCGTCGGTATGAACGGCGACACCATTTACGCCGACCAGGGCTGGCCCTGCGCCTTCTGGTGCAACGAGATGAGCGCGGGCAACTTCACCAAGCAGCTGGCGGAGCTCCGCTTCGTGTCCGTCGGCGCTTCCTGGGACTTCTACGGTGACTTCGTCGACGCGACCACCGGTCTGCAGTTCGATAAGCCCAATGTGGGCGTTCTCACCGCCTATGACGGCCAGATCTTTGAACTCGGCAAGCCGGTGCATCTGGAAGGCTATGCCGACGCCTGGAACGAGCCGATCGTCAAGCTTGAGTTCTCCTTCGACCACGGTCAGACCTGGCAGGAGTACCCGATTGAGGACGCCAACACCACCCAGTGGGTGTACTGGAAGATGGACATCAACGACCTCCCTGCCGGCTCCTATCTGATCAAGATCCGGGTCTCCAGCCAGATGGCAGACGGGAGCATCCGCACGAATGACGTTCCCAACCAGATGACGAACTACATGTTCAATGTCCAGTAAATCTTCCTTTTTCTGACGCAGCACCCCTGCCGCACACCGTGCGGCAGGGGTTGACTCTATCATCGATTCCATTCTTTTTGAGCGTGATCATATGATGAAAAAACTATACCGCTTTCTTTGCTCCATGCGCTTCGGCATGATTCTTCTCCTGCTGATCGCCATTCTCTGCATAGCCGCAACCGTCACCGGGCGTGACAGCATCTATTCAAGCCCCCTCTTCATCGCGCTGTTTGCCATGCTGGGGATGAATCTGCTGCTCTGCTCAGTGCTGCGCGTTTTCGGCCTGAAAAAGCAGCGGCAGGCCCTGGCCCTGAAAGCGCTCCGGTCGGAGGGTGTCCTTCCCGTCGCAGAGACCTCCGAATGGCTGCGCGCCCATCATTTCCGCCGGGACGGAGACGTCTTTATCCGGAATACCCTCGGCTTCTGGGGACCGTTCCTGACGCATTTCGCCATGCTTCTTCTGATGGCCGCCGCCGCGTGCATCTTCCTGCTCTCCCAGTCGGAGGACATTGTCCTGTTCCCGGGTAGTGAGAGTACGCTGGGCGACGGTACCGTCGTGCATCTCGACTCGTTCTCTCTGAAGACGGATACCGGAGAGACGAAGTATCTCAGCCGCCTTTCGGCGCTTCTCCCGGACGGGACGGCGACGCACGGGGACGCTGAGGTCAACCGTCCCGTGAAGTTCGGCAGGTATAAGGTGTATCAGCAAAACTACGCCTATGCCGCCGTGATCGGTCTGAGAACGGAGGCTGCTCCTGAAGAAGAGCTCGTCTGGCTGGACGAACCCGCGTTTCTGACACTCGACGGGAAAAACGGGATCTATTTTTCCCGGATGTTCAGCAATGTCACGGAGCAGGACGGGGAGCTGATGGTCTCGCAGAGCGGCGACCCGGTGAATCCCGCTTATGAGGTCCGCCGGATCGACGGCGACACAGACGAGACCGGGCTGATCTATCCCGGGGCAGAGATCTTCGCCGGGGGCGTTTTCTTCCAATTCCATGAGCCGCAGCCCTTCCCCGGCCTGCGCGTGAAATCGCAGCCGGCATGGACACTCTGGCTTTTGTATCTGTCCTTCGCGCTGATGCTGCTGGGCCTGTATCTCTGCTTTTTTGCCATCCCGGAGGCTGCCGCAGTCAGGTCGGACGGCATCGCCCTTGCAGGCAGAAAAGATATTTCCGAGAGAATTGATCTCTACCGGGAGGAACTGGAGGAAGATTCATGAATACCCTTTTCACCGTAAGTGTCGCTCTATATTTTGCGGCAACCCTCGTCTGCTTTGCCGGCGCCGCCTTCCGAAAGACCCGTCTGACGCAGATTGCGCGGCTTGTTCTGCTGCTCTCCATCGCCGCGCACCTTGGCTACGTTGTCTGGCGCGGCGCAGCGGCGCACCGGATCCCCCTTGCCAATCAATTTGAATTTGCCACCATGTTTTCACTGACGGTCGCCGTCTTCGGCCTCGCTCTGGACCTGCACAGTCGGAGACGCATGGAGTGGATCCTCCCTCTGTGCGCGCCGATGGCCTTCCTGCTGCAGTCCTACGCCGCGCTGCAGCCGCGGGAGATCACCGAGCTGATGCCGGCCCTGAAAAGCGCCTGGTTCGGCCTGCACATCGGCTCCGCCGCCCTCTCCTATTCCGCTTTTGCCCTGGCGGCACTGATCGGGCTGCGGTATCTGCTTGTGGAGAAGAAGGCGGAGGAGAAGCATCTGGAGCAGCTGGACGCCCTGGCGTACAAGCTGATCTGCTTCGGCTTCCTCATGCTGAGCATCGTCATTTTCTCCGGCTGCATCTGGGCGGAGCAGGCCTGGTCCACCTTCTGGAGTTGGGATCCCAAAGAGACCTGGGCCCTGATCACCTGGATCGTTTATGCCGTATTTCTCCACCAGCGCCTGCGCATGAAGTGGCGCGGAAAGCGGATGGCCTGGTTTGCGCTGTGCGCTTTCGTTTTCGTCATGTTCACCTTCGTCGGCGTCAACACGCTGATGAGCGGGCTGCACAGTTACGCGTAAATAAGCACGGAGTCATACCGGGCTCTTCAAACGAGCAGATGAATGCTTCACCGGAACAGAAACTGATTCATTGTATCAAAGTACTGTTCCTTTGCCAAAAGAAGCACCCCTTCATGGGGTGCTTCTTTTGGTATTGGTGGTCCCAACCTCGGACCGGCTCCGGCGACGGATGAGCGTAAGCTCATCCTAGTGCCGCGCAGCGACGTCGAGTCCTGCCGCGCCTCTGGAGCGGATGACCCGTTTTCTTCATTTGACGAGTATAGAATCAAAGCCGGATCCTCCTGTGCTGCCGGTATAAACTGATGTTGATTAGCTATTGACTCTCATTTTCCCCTGTGCTATGTTTGATATAGTTTTATCAGGGCTGTCAAAGCATGATAAATCATCACTTCACCGAAAGGGGTACATTATGAACGGAAAACATCTCTCCCGCCGCGACTTTCTGAAGGGCGCGCTGGCCGGTTCCGCCGCTGTCGCCCTCACTTCTGTCACCGGCATCACCGCTTTTGCGGATGACTCGGGGATCTACACCCCGGGAACCTATTCCGCCACGGCTGACGGCATGGGCACTGTCGTCGTCACCGCCACCTTTGACGCGAATTCCATTGTCAGCGTAGATCTTGATGTTTCTGGCGAGACCCCGTCCATCGGCCAGGCTGCCAAGGATCAGCTGATCGAGCAGATCATCGCCACCCAGGGCGCTGATATCGACGGCGTCAGCGGCGCCAGCATTACCAGCACAGCCGTAAGGACCGCTCTGAAAAACTGCATCGCGCAGGCCAAGGGCGAGGCTGTCAACTCCGGCAGCGTGAAGCCTCAGATCGAATCTTCCAGCGCCTTTGTTCTGACCGATATCACCGCGGACGACATCAACGCCTCCGCTGTGGAGCTGGAGCCGATCACCGAATTTGCCCAGGAAGTCGATGTTGACGTGGTGGTCGCCGGCGCCGGCGCTTCTGGTGTCATCGCCGCCGTCAAGGCCGCCGACATGGGCGCAAAGGTTGCCGTGCTCCAGAAGGAAGCGGTCGCCGTCTCCCAGGGCAACTGCTCCTCCGCCATCATCAAGGGCGGTTCCACCGAGGGCGGCCTGAAAAAGTGGCTCACCTTCGCCACCGCCGTCAACTGCTGGCGCAATAACCGCAAGCTGCTCGAGGCCTATATTGACCGCTCGGAGGAAGCCCTCCGCTTCGTCTGCGAGAAGAGCGGCGTCACCGAGGAGAACGAGTGGGTCAACAAGTACGGCGTGACCAAGTACCAGGACACCTCCGCCGTCTACACCGGCGTCTGGCACGACGGCACCCAGTCCTATGACTTCGGTGAGGACAAGGTCGAGGTCTTTGCTCCCTGGTTCGGCCCCAAGCCCGGCAACTACGGCAGCCTCGTCTCCGGCATTCTGAAGGATGCCCAGGAGGAGTACGGCGACAATCTGCAGGTCTTCTTCAGCACGCCGATCGTCCAGCTCATCAAGGATGAGGAAGGCACCGTCATCGGCTGCGTGGGCAAGGATCTGGACGGCAACTACATCAAGTTCAACGCCAAGTCCGTCATCCTCGCCACCGGCGCCTACGAAAACAATGCCACGATGGTCCGCCGCTTCTGCCCGGACATTGAGAAGTTCGACAAGAAGGTCGTCCACCGCACCGGCGACGGCAACATCCTCGCCATCGAAGCCGGCGGCTGCATGGAGCCTGTGGCCCACAGCCGCGTCATGCATGACTTTGACGCGGGCCTGATGTGGGATGAGCCGCCCTACCTGATCGTCAACATGAACGGCGAGCGCTTCGTCAGTGAAGAAGTGGATATGGCCTATATCTCCAACGTCCTGAAATGGCAGCCCGGCTTCAAGGGTGAGAACATGGATCCCGAGCATCAGGAGACCGGCTCCCTCGGCTGGTACTGCCAGATCTACGACAACAACTACATGGAATACGCCAACGGCCCCGTGCCCGAATTCGTCATGCAGCGCTACCTCAAGGAAGAGGATCCCAGTCTGCACGTCAGCGTCTTCCCCGAGCTGATCGACACCTTCCGGGCCGACACCATCGAAGAGCTGGCCGAGAAGCTCGGTCTGCCCGTCGAGGCGACCGTGGCCTCCTTCAATCGCTACAACGAGCTGTGCGAGAAGGGCGAGGACCTTGACTTCGGCAAGCCCGCCAAGTATCTGCACAAGTTCGACACCGCTCCCTTCTGGGGCATCCGCCGCCATATCCGCTGCTCTTCCATCACCGCGGGCGTCCTGTCCGACGAGTATGGCCGTGTCACCACCGAGAGCGGCGAGGTCATCAAGGGCCTGTACGCCGTCGGCAACCTGGGCGGCCAGTTCTACGGCGCGCCCGACTATCCCTTCTTCCATCCCGGCCTTTCCCTCGGCCATGCCGTGACCTTCGGCTTCATCGCCGGCGAACACGCAGCGCAGAACAAGTAAACGCCCGGAATCGAAGACTGCTGCATCGGTTTTCTTTACGGCAGACGTCTTTAACAGCAAAAGAAGCACCCCATGAAGGGGTGCTTCTTTCCATTGACGGTCCTGATCTCGCTCTCACGAATCGAAGAAAGCCCGGCCGTCCTCCGTGACCAGGCGCTCGGTCTGCGGATACGCGAAGATGGCGGGATTGTCCGCATTCTCGCTCAGATAGTCGGCAAACCGCGCGGCGTACCATTTGGCCATGCCCAGGTTGTGCATCAGATAATGGCCGCAGTTTTCCGGCGCGGTACCGGGGACCTCCTGCGCCTCCGCCACAGAGCGGAAGGCCCGCAGGATCAGGCCGTAGATCTCCCGGGGCGTGCGCTCGCCCTTGAGGATCAGGTAGAAACCGGTCAGGCAGCCCATCGGGCCCCAGTAGATGATATCGTCCTTCCAGTCGGGGTCATTGCGCAGGAAGGTGGCGATGATATGCTCCAGCGAGTGCATCGCCCCTACATCCACCGCCGGTTCGCGGTTCGGGCGCGTCAGTCTGATATCATACGTCGTGACCACGCCGCTGCCGACCTGGTCCACCCGGCTGGTGAAGATGCCGGGAACAATGGCTCTGTGATCAACGGAAAAGCTGGGGATCAAAGCCGATCGTCTCCTTTCAGTGCAGCACAGGGCTGCTTTGTCTTTGCCTATTATATGATGCTCCGGCCGGGGTGTCAAACGGCATTTTTCGCGCTTTTGAGGCAGAGGGCCAGGGCGGCGAGCATGGAGAACACATCGGTCACCGCGCGTGATCGGATCTCGTCCTTATTTCGCGTAGATCAGGCCGATGATCCAGTTGGAGAAGCGCCGCGGCAGCAGCTTTGCCAGCACGGCGGCCCCCTTGTAGGGAAGCCCCAGGGCCACCAGCGGTTTGCTGCTGGTTTTCAGGGCCATTCGGGCCACATAGGCGCCCGCGTCCTCGGGCTTCATGCCGCCCCGCTCGTCCCGCTCCATGACCGCCACCGAGCGCTCGATCCGCCCGGCGTACAAATCGTCCCCGGCGGCGGACTTCTGCCGCGCGTCTGTAAAGCCGGAAGCGATGTCCCCGGGCATGACGGCGCAGACCGTGACGCCGAAGGGCCGCACTTCGTTCTGCAGGGCAAGCACGTAGGCGTTGATGGCCGCCTTGCTCACCGAGTACCAGAGCTGGAAGGGTATGGGCAGGATGCCGGCGATGGAGCTCATGCACACGATGCGGCCGCCGCCCTGGCTGCGCATGGCGGGCAGCACGGCCTTGACGGCGTTGTCCATGCCGTAGAGGTTCAACTCCAGCTGGGCATGGGCGTCTTTGCTCTCGGTCAGCTCCGCCGCGCCGGAAATGCCGAAGCCCGCGTTATTCACCAGAATATCGATCCTCCCCTCGCGGCGCAGCACCTCGTCCACCGCGGCGCGGACCTGCTGCTCGTCGGTCATGTCCGCCGTCAGGTGGACGACGCCCTCCTGCGGCTTCTCCCGCCGGGAAAACTCATAGACCGTGCAGCCGGCTTTTTGCAGCGACGCCGCCGTGCAGCGCCCGATGCCGCCGCTGCCGCCGGTCACGATGGCAACCTTCTTCATTGCAGCCTCCGAAACATCAAAATTTGGATTCGATTGTAATCGGAACCGTGGATTCTGTCAATCAGAAAAGGTGCTGTGAAAAACAATGTTTCTCACAGCACCCTGTCTTATCCGACGCTCTCGTATTCGCAGCTGCTGGCCAGTTCGCCGCGGGCATTGTACTTCATGTAGATGAAATGCCCGACGCCGTTGATCATCACCAGGCAGTGGCCGTTCTCGTCGTTGACAAAGCGGTCATCGCCCTGATCGGCCTGCAGCTCCACGCTGTAGCCGCCGGTCACGTCCGTGATGCGCAGGGTGGCCACGCCGCTCTGGATGCGCACGCGGGTGAAGAAATTCTTGCAGGAAGTGTTTTCTCCGATGGTCAGCGGGATCACGGTGGCGTCGCCCATGTAGAGCGACCACTCGCCGCAGAAGGGCAGGTAGAGCTCCAGATCGTGCATCCAGGCCTCCCGGTTCTCAAACTCGCCGTCAAAGCCCGTGAGCCACTCATAGGCCGCGGGAATGTCCCCGCTCTCGCAGAGGGTGTAGAAGTCATGGGTCAGATCCGTGGCGTCCTCGATGGCGGCCAGAAGCTCCTCCGTCCCGGGATAGCCCTCGATGCTGCCGATCAGCGCGATCACCGCCTCGTCCAGGGGCAGCATGTCGGCAGCGGGCTCCTCCTCCAGCTGCAGCTCCGCCGGATCCTCCCCGCCGGCGGCCAGCAGATCCGCCACGCTCTGGCTGCCCAGATCCAGGGCCTTGTCCTTCGGCATGGAGAAATAGGAGGTCTGTTCCGGGTCCATGCTCAGGGATGCGTAGATCCCGCGGATGTTGTAGTGCCGGATGTATTCGGTCAGCGCCGCGGCCTTGCGGTAGACCGGCTCACAGGCCTGCGTCTCCTCCCCCAGGTCGAGGAAGGCGAGCCGCGCCGCCGAGAGCTTCCCGCTCTCCATCAGGCTGTTTGCCCGGTCAAAGGCGGCCTGCCGCATCAGCAGGCGGCTCGCGGTCAGGCCTTCGGCGCATTTGGCGGCCAGCTCCGCGCTGTCCTTATAATCCCCCAGGGCCTCAAACTCCTGCTGCGCCGCTTCGTAGAGCAGCATGGCAGCGGAGGTCTCGTCATTCAGGTCGGCGCGGGTGTGCCCCACCATCTGCAGGGCGGAGGGGTCGTTCTGCTCTGCCCGGCGGCGGACCTCACAGGCGTGCAGATAATCGATGCCCGGCCCCGCCATCTCGGCGCTGTCGCGGTAATCGCCCAGGGAGGCATAGGTCTCCCGCGCGGCGTCAAACTCGCCGATGCCGGCCAGCCACTGGGCCCCCTCGTAGAGGTTTTTGCGCTCGATCTCCCGCGGCACCGCGATCAGCAGCCCGATCACCAGGATCAGCAGCGGCAGCACCAGCGCCGCGCCGCGCACGAGCTGCTTTGTCAGGCTGCGGCGGTCCTCCTTCAGCTGCTGGAGACGCAGCGGCGCCTTGCGGGCGCGGCTGTCGCTCTCAGCCTGCAGCGCGTCCACGCGCACATTCTCCAGCGCGGAACGCACCCGGTGGCAGCGGTGGCAGCTGTTCTCCCCCTTGCGGTTGAGCGCGCCGCAGGTGCAGAACCACAGATCCTCCGCCGCCGTGATGGCATAGCGGCAGTCCGAGCCGTAGCGGATGCGAAACTGCTCGGCAAGCTCCTCTTCCCCGTAGTGCTCCTCCAGCGTCTTCGGCGCGGGGAGCGGCTCCCATGGCGCGTCCGCCGTCCAGGTACCGTCGTTAACGGCGGCGCACAGGATCCGCACGCGGAAGGATGCCGCGCCGCTGAAGGCCAGCAGGATCGGCTCCTGCTCACCGATGACAGCGTCCCGTCCCGCCCGGGTCAGAAAGCGGTAGGGCTGCTCCAGCCCCAGCGCCGCTCCGGCCTCGTCCAGCGCCTGCACGGCGACGGTGACGCTGGCGATGCGCGCATCGTCAAGCACCTGCAGCCGCAGCCGGCAGTACTGCAGCACGTCCGCCTCCAGCAGCTCGCCGCCCGCGATCAGCAGCGGCGCGCCGGGGGCGTAGAGCGGGCCCGGCAGCGTATAGACCGTCTTTGCGTTTTTCAGATTGGCCATATGGGCCTCCCTCCCTTTCGGGAATGGCGTTATGTAACCCTACTATAACACCAGTTTTTTCAAATTGCAACGGGAAAGGTTTTGCTTGAACCTTTACAGGGAAGGTGATACAATAAAAATACTGTCCCTGCGGTTCTCCCGCGGGCAGAATGAACGAAGAACAAGCGGAGGAAGGCATCATGCTTGGAATCGGCAGCGATCACGGCGGCTATCAGCTCAAGCAGGCGATCATGAAGCACCTGGAGGCCCGCGGCATCGAATATAAGGACTACGGCACCTACAGCGAGGCCAGCTGCGACTATCCGGACTACGGCCGGGCGGTGGCCCTGGCAGTGGCCGGCGGCGAGTGCGACCGCGGCATCCTGATCTGCGGCACCGGCATCGGCATCTCCATCACGGCCAACAAGGTCCCCGGCATCCGGGCGGCCCTCTGCGGGGACTGCTTCTCCGCCGAGGCCACCCGCTCCCACAACGACGCCAACATCCTGGCGCTGGGCGCCCGCGTCGTGGGCGAGGGGCTGGCCCTGAAGATCGTGGATACTTTTCTGGACACGCCTTTCTCCAACGATGAGCGCCACATCCGGCGCATTCGGAAAATAGAGGGATAACACTTGGCAAGAAATCTGGAATTTTACAAGGGCAGCCGGAAAAAGCGCAACTACGCGCTGATCCCCTTTGTGGTACTGCTGGCGCTGCTGGTGCTGGCCGTGGTTCTGTTCTACACGGTGCAGAAGTACGCGGTCATCAGCAAGGACGGCGTGGAAGTCGTCCTGCCCGGCATGGAGACGAACGAGGGCACCCATATCGACAGCCAGGGCCATGAGGTCAAAACCTTTGAGCGCGTGGAGACCAGCCTGGTGTTCGACGTGCCGGACTACTCCCATGTGGAGGCCACGGCGGGCCGCGGCACCAACCCCGTGCGCGCCATCTACATCGGCTCGGACGATCTCAATTACGATAACCTGCTGGAGAAGGCCGGGCGCCTCAACAGCGGCAACGCCCTGCTGCTGGAGATGAAGCCCCGGAGCGGCGTCCTCAACTGGGCCTCCCAGTCCGAGGCGGCGCTGAGCTACGGCCTGTACTACCAGAACACCGTGACGGACAACATCGCCGGCTGGGTGACAGAGCTCAAAAACATGGAAGAGAAGGACATCTGGATGGTGGCGCAGATCAGCTGCTGCGTGGACGCCATGCTCGCCTCCCGGGCCACCAGCTTCTCCCTGCGCACCGACTACGGCGCGGATTATATCGACGACACCGGCACCTGGCTGGACCCCTACAACCCGGAGCTGCGCCGCTATATCGTGGAGCTGTGCGAGGAGCTCTATGCGATGGGCTTTGACGAGGTGGTGCTGGCCGACGTGATGCACCCGGTGCCCGAGACGAACAAGGGCCAGGCGCCCATGAAGTTCATGTACTCCTCGGAGATGTCCACAACGCCGACGCCGGTCAACGCGGTCTGCGGCTTTGCGCTACACGTGGCAAACGAGCTCAAGGACCGGCAGCCGGGCAAGCTCCTGTCCATCTACGTAAACTCCGCCAAGTCCCTGGTGGGCGAGGATGAGAACAACGGGCAGAACTCGGTGCTGTTTTTCAAGGTCTTTGACCGGGTCTATTACGAGACGGACATGTACACCTTCACTTACAATCTGCAGGACGTGGAGTATGCCGGCGGCGTCACCTTCGGCACCCCCGCCGCCCGCTTCGTGCCGGTGGTCATCAACTACCTGCCCAAGCACGACTCCTGGATCTACATTGAAAATCTGCCGCCCGCCACGGAATAAAACGCAAAACGGAACAAAAGCCGCCGCCTTTTCGTCGAAAAGGCGGCGGCTTTGTACGTGGCAGCGAAGTAAGTGGCCAGTGGTCAGTGGTCAGTGGCCAGCATGGGCGGGATCAGCCGCCCGCGGACATGCTCATCCGACCGTAGCGCCGACCAGTGGTCGGCGAAGAAGAAACGCCGAGCAATGCTCGGCGCTACGAGGTATCATGATCCCGGACTGTATCCCCCAGTCTGTCCGCTGCGCGGCCAGCCAGCCCCCTTTAGGCAAGGGGGGCCATATCCAGCGTTCGACCTTTATACCGCGCCTGCGCTGCCGGATGACCTCTCTGCCGCGTCTCCTGTAAAAACCAACCCAAAGCCTTGCGCTTTGGGTTGGAAAGGAAGACGGAGGGAGTGGATGCGCAGCTTTCCCGGCGCTTTCGGACACCGGGGAAGCATAGCGGAACGAGCTTCGTCAAAAAATTCCCGTACAAAACAACTGCAAAGCCTTGCGCTTTGCAGTTGAAAGGAAGAAAAACGCAGGCGGTCGATCCGACCGCGCCTGCGCGGCCGGATGACCTCTCTGCGTTTTTCTGACGTCAGCCCCACAAGGCCGTCAGCATCGGGATGATCTGTTTTTTGCGGCTCATGACGCCGGGGAGGAAGACCTGCTTGTTCTCCGGCTCCACGCCGAAGGCCTGCTGGATCGTATCGTCGCTGCCCACATAGAGCAGGTAGGAGCCCTCCTGCAGCACGTCGGTGATCATCAGGATCACGAGATCATAGCCCAGAGAGGCCTGCTCCTTCTTCATGACGGCGGCAAACTCCTCGCGGCGCTGCAGCACATGCTCCGCGTCCGCGCTGGTGATCTGGCTGACGCCGATGTTCTGGCCGGAGATGTGGAACTGCTTGTAGTCCGTCTTGAAGAGCTCCTCGGCGCTCTTGCCGTCGGACGCGCCGGAGGAGAAGAGCTCCTTGCCCAGCTCATCCAGCGAGATGCGGGCAAAGCGGGCCAGGCGCTCGGCCATGGCGATATCCCGCTTGGTGCAGGTGGGCGACTTGAACATGACCGTATCGGACAAAATGGCGCCCGCCATCAAGCCCGCGATCTTCGGGGGCGGCACCACGCCGTGCTCCTGATACATGGCGGTGATGATGGTGTTGGTGCTGCCCACGGGTTCGTTGCGGACCCGGATGGGCTGGCCGGTCTGAATGTCTGCCAGGCGGTGGTGGTCGATGATCTCCAGAATGTCCACCTGCTCCAGCCCGGGGACGGACTGGGCGGCCTCGTTGTGGTCCACCAGGACCACCTGCTTGCGCCGCGGTTTTAACAGGTGGAAGCGGGAGATCGTACCCACGACCTGCTCGTTCTCGTCCAGAATGGGGTAGCTGCGGAAGCGGCTCTTGAGCATGATCTCCTTGGCGTCGTCCAGATAATCGCTGAGCCGGAAGGCCAGGATGTCGCTGCGCTTGCCGATGCGGGCCACGGGCAGCGCCTGATAGATCAGGCGGGAGACCCTGCGGGCGGAGAGCGGGGTGGAAATGATCACCGTGCGGTCGGTCTTCGTCCACTCCGGGCGGACCTCGGCCCGGCAGAGGATCACGCAGTTGACGCCGCAGGCGATGGCTTTATCGATGATCTCCGGCTGGTCGCCGCAGATGAGGATGCTGTCCGGATTGGTCAGGGCCTGATCCTCATACTTGAGGGGCAGCACGATGTACACCTCGCCGGAGACGCTGTCCCGCGCAAGCTCGTATTCGTTGACCAGCGTACCCTCCAGCACGCTCAGGAGATTGAAGATCGGCACATCGTCCACCCGGTTCTGGTTCAGGGTCTGCATGTCGTAGGTGGCGATGTCGCCGGCGGAGAGCATGCCGAAGAGGTGGCCGTTTTCATCCACGATGGGGACCACGTTGATCGAGTCGTTCCCCATGGTCTGCCAGGCCAGGTGGATCGTGACGGAATTGTTCAGCGCGGGCGTGGGGTCAAATTCCAGGTCGCGGATCTGGGTGCGCATGTTCTTGATCAGCGGGGGCGGCTCCATCCCGAAATGGTTCAGCAGACGCTGGGTCTCATCGTTGATGGCGCCGATGCGCACGGCTTTGTACTCCCGGTCGCCCAGGGCGTTGCGCAGCTGGGCATAGGCCATGGAGGCGACGATGGAATCGGTATCCGGGTTGCGGTGGCCGGTGACGTAAATATCGCTCATGGGGGCCTCCTTCTTGCGTTTTTGCGTTCGATAATTTTAATTATAGATGGATTCTCCCCTGTTGGCAAGGCTTTTCGGCGGATTTGCTTTGCAATCGTCCGTGTTTATGATAAACTGAAAACAGAACAGAACGAAACGGAGGACAAGAGATGAAGAAAAAAATCCGGGTGATCCTGGCGCTGATGCTCTGCGCGGTTCTGCTCTCCGGCTGCGGTGCGCCGATGCTGGCGGACAGCCTGGGTTCCCTGTACAGCAGCCTGTTCGGCTCCGGGGACGATGAGGAGATCCCCCGGTTTTCCCAGATGGTCTATGAACGGCCCCAGAGCACACTGGACGATATGGAGCGCAGGCTCGCGAAGCTGGAAAAGGCCCTGGACAAGGGCGGCCCCTTCCGCGCGGTGACGAATCTGCTGGATCTGTGCTATCAGGACTACTACCACTTCGACACCATGTACTGCCTGGCGGAGATCCGCTCCTGTCTGGACATGACGGACGAATACTACGCCGCCGAGCTCAGCTGGTGCCAGGACGCGTATTACGACCTGCAGGAAATGATGGAGGACATGTACTATCTCTGCGGCGGTTCCACGCTGGCCGCCCGGCTGGAGAAGGAGTACTTCTGGGAGGGCTTTGCCGGGGAATACGCGGACGCCTCCCTCTCCACCTACAACGAGGAGACAATGGAGCTGATGCACCGGGAGAGCAGCCTGCTCGCCGCCTACCGGGAGCTCTCCACCAGCCCCACCATCACGCTGCGGGGCCGCGAGGTCGACCTCTACAGCTATCTCGCCCAGGCAAACGATGTCGAGTACGACAGCGCGCTCATGGCCTATTACCGGCAGTACAACGAGCGGATGAGCCAGCTTTACATTGACCTGGTGACCACCCGCAAGGCCCTGGCGGAGAAGCTGGGCTTTGCCAGCTACGAGGAGATGGCCTACGCCTACAGCTTCGACCGGGACTATACCCCGGAGGAGGCCGGGCGCTATATTGAGGAGATCCGCCTGCAGATCGTGCCGCTCTACAAACAGCTGGATCCTTACGCGGCGGATTACCCCTGGCTGGAGGCGGATGAGCTTTATAAGATCGTGCGCGCGGGCGCCCGCGCCATGGGCGGGGACGTGCGCGACGCCTTCGACTTCATGAGCCGCTATGAGCTCTATGACGTGAGCCTGAGCCAGAACAAGGCCGGGAAATCCTTCCAGAGCTATCTGAACGACTATGACGCCCCCTTTGTGTTCGTAAACCCCTACGGGGACGACTCGGACATTCTGAGCTTTGCCCACGAGTTCGGGCATTTTGTGGACGCCTATGTGAACTACAACGCCTCCGAGAGCATCGACGTGGCGGAGGTCTTCTCCCAGGCCATGGAATATCTGATGCTGGACTACGCCGAGGGGAGCCTGGACGCGGAGCGGCTGGAAAACCTGCGGCAGATCAAGTGGAAGGACACCCTGGAGCTCTACGTGCAGCAGGCCTCCTTTGCGGCTTTTGAGCGGGCGGTGTTCGAGGCTGACCCCGAGGAACTGAACGCGGACTTCCTCAACGACCTGTCCCTGCAGCTTGCCATCGACTTCGGCTACTACGACGGCTACAGCGAGGAGTACTACGCCCTGAGCTGGATCGACATCCTGCATTTCTTCGAGCAGCCCTTCTATGTGATCAGCTATCCGGTGTCCAACGACATCGCCCTGCAGATCTGGGAGCTGGAGCAGCAGGAGCGCGGCGCCGGGTTGGAGAAATACATGCAGGCCCTGCCGCGGGACTATGACGGCATGATCGCCACCGCCGAGGCCGCCGGGCTGGAGAGCCCCTTCGCCCCCGGCCGGATCGCAAAGGTGGCGGAGGATATCCGGGTCAATCTGGGTCTCAATGCCGGCCTCCAGGCCGCGTGAGACATGGCCAAACGCTTCCAAAACATAGAAAAAAGCCGCCCGGAAGGAGGCACTTCGTAAGGAAGTGCCTCCTTCCCTTTGAAAGTAGGGTATTTGACCACGTGAGTCAGCAATGGTACAATGATTAAAACAAATCGCAGTTTGTCGGAAAATCGGGATCTGGCATCCAGATTCCACTGTTATGATGAAGAAAAACCTTGAAAAATGGTGATGTAAAGGGTTTTTTACAGCGATTGAGGGTTCTGTAAATACCATTTGATAGACAGACGGGTTCGTTTTCGGATAAACTAAAATCATGCAAAGGAGATCGTAAAGATGATGATTTCGGAAAAACTGAAAGAAGCAAGGCAGAAGGCCGGCATGACACAGGATCAAGTTGCAGAGAAGATCATGGTATCCCGTGTGACCGTTTCCCATTGGGAAAATGGAAAGTCGCTGCCCGATATCGTCAGTTTGATAAGTCTCAGCGATCTCTACAGCATCAGTTTGGATGAATTGGTGAAAGGAGATTCGAAAATGACTGAAAAAGTAAGGAAAGACGCAAAAGATGCCAACAACAACAAGAGACTGATCAAAACAACTGGTATTCTGGTTATCGCTGTTCTGCTCGTGTATGCTGTCAGTACAATTGTAGGCGGAGCCTTCAAAGACTTTTGCGAGGCTGCTCTCTTATGGGTGCTGATAGGTATTGGCGTGGCCGCATCGATGACTTATTTTAGTCAGACAGAGCCTAATGAGGATAGAAAGAAATAATTATATTGACAAACCGGGATTGAATGAGGTGCTTTTATGAGCGAGAATAACAAGAACAACAAGAAGGGCAATCATTCATCCGGCCTTACGATTGGTATGTGTATAGGAATTGCAATCGGAACCGCAGTCGGAGTTGCAACAAAAAACATCGGTTTGTGGATGCCTATTGGACTTTCGCTGGGAATGGGTCTCGGATTGGCCATAGGTCATAACAGCGATAATAACGGCGATGACAAAACGGACGGTCAGGAATAGACAGACAAATTCCTGTTTGCCGAATAGACCTTCTATTGTCCACAGTTATAACGAGCATCGGATTTTGCCCCACACAATCCGAGAGACAAAATCGGCGTGACCGCAATGGTCACGCCGATTCTATATTCTTTTGAGCTGGTGATTGCCGCCTCAAGCAACTTCCTTATGAAGAGCTGCTTGATGGGCGGCTTTTTTCTATGTGCTGTGTCTTAGCGGTCGAAGGTCAGGGTCTGCTGGGTCTTCAGGCCGGTGGCGGAGAAGGTGGCGAAGTCCAGGGTAGTCAGGGACTGGGTCTCGGGGTACTGCTCCTGCACCGCAGCCAGCAGCTTGGCCTGCAGCCCCTCGTCCACGAACTGACGGGCGTAGCCGGTGTCATACACGTTCAGGAACCAGGGAGAGGTCACGACGATGCGGCTGGGGATGATCTGGTAGAAGTTCATATTGGAGTTGCAGAGGTACTCGTAGAGCGCGTCATTGTCCATGGCGGCCAGCTGGGCGGTGGTGTCCAGGGTCTCGAAGTAGTAGTGGGCCTTGGCGACGTAGATGGGCTTCTCCTCCTCGCTCAGCTCGGCGAAGCGGATGGGCTTGTAGGTGCCGGTGATCTGCACGCCGTAGCTCATGAAGTAGCTGGGCAGGACGGGGGCCTGCTCGGAGCAGACGTCGCCCGCGCGGATCTGGCGGGTCCAGTAGAGGTCGACAGCAGGGTTCAGGTTCATGTTGTTGAGCTTGGCGGTGTTGGTCTCACTGGAGCCGAAGAGGGTCATGTCCTCGGGATCCAGGACGTACTCCACGCTGCCGATGGTGGGAACGTTGTTGATGCAGGTGGCGATCTGGTACATCTCGCGATTGTTGCCCTCGGCGCCCTTCAGGTACTCGACGATCAGCTCCTTCTTCAGCTCGTCGGACAGGTCCACGTCGCCGAAGTTGATGCCGCCCACGCCGGACTCGGTGGCGGAGGTGACCGTGTCAACAACGGCGCCGCCCTTGCTGTAGCCGGCGGCGGCAGCCCAGGCGTCCAGATCCACGTCCACGCCGATGGCCTGCAGGTAGGCCTGCGCGGCGGCGGCGAGCACGGCGTTGCTGGTGGCGGTGGCGCCGGAGACGCCGTCCACCTTGACGCTGTTCTGCTCCACCATGGCGGCGGGGATCGTGGTCAGAGCCTCGCGGCCGACGGTTTCCTCGGCCTTGTCGGTCTCGGCGGTCACATCGGTGATCACGCCGTCTTCCACGGTGACGGAGACGGTGACGGTCTCATCCAGGCCGGGAGCGGAGGCGGTGCCGGTGCTGCCTTCGGCGAAGGCGCAGGTGCCGCAGCCGAGCAGCATGACGGCGGCCAGCGTGAAGCAAAGGGCCAATTTCATCTGTTTCATGATTGCATCCATCCTTTTTACATAATTATCTTCAGGGATTACCCTTTAAGCTTATTTTAATCCCGGTACTGACAATTGTCAACGGCTCAAGGCGTCGACACTTTGTCGACACCTTGAGTATCAAAAATGAGAACTTCCAAAAAAGCTCTCATTTTTGAGGATATCAAACGCGAGAGGGAATAACCAATCCCCTCTCGTGCTCTCCCCATGCGTGTCCATCATTTGGCCGCAGGGATCTGTCTGCAAGCTGAGCCGCAGGGATTTCTCCCTGCGGCTCTGTGCGGAACGCTTATTCCTCCGGCTCAAACTTGTCGGCGCCGGCGCCGCAGATCGGGCACTTGAACTCCGCGGGCACTTCCTCGCCCTCGTAGACATAGCCGCAGAGCTTGCAGACCCAGCGCTTGACCTCCGGGGTCTCCTTCTCTACCTGATGGATGGGGCCTGCCTGGATGGAGGCGACGATGGCCTCGGCCATGGTGGCAAGGGCCTTGTAATCCTCCGAACTGGGCGAAGAGAGGATCGTGACGATCTTGCCCGTGTAGGAGGTGCCGGCGAGACGGTCCAGGATGGACTGCATCTGCTTGCCTGCCGCCGGGGACCAGCTGCCGTTTTCCAGCAGGGAGAAGCTGCGGTTCCGCAGGTTGTGGGCCTCCAGATCCAGCAGGAAGTTCTTCATCGGCGTGAACACGCCCATGTTGTAGGTGATGGAGGCCAGCACGATGTGGCTGCAGCGGAAAGCCTCGGCGATCAGCTCGCTCACGTGGGTCTTGGATACGTCATAGACCCGCACGTCGGCAACGCCCTTCTGGGAAAGCATGGCCGCCACGGCGTTGGCCGCGCTCTCGGTGCCGCCGTAGACGGAGCCGTAGACCACCATGACCGCCTGATCCTCCGGGGTGTAGCTGCTCCAGCGGTCGTACTTCTCCAGGATCCACTCCAGGTTTTCCCGCCAGACCGGGCCGTGGGTGGGACAGAGCATCTGGATGGGCACGCCTGCCGCCTTCTGCAGCACGGCCTGCACCTGCGCGCCGTACTTGCCCACGATGTTGCAGTAATAGCGCCGCGCGTCGGGCAGCCAGTCCTTCTCAAAATCCACCTCGTCGGCAAAGAGGTTGCCGTTGAGCGCGCCGAAGCTGCCAAAGGCGTCGGCGGAGAAAAGGGCACCGCTCACATCGTCAAAGCTCATCATGACCTCCGGCCAGTGCACCATCGGCGCGTGGACGAAGGTGAGGGTGTGTTTGCCCAGACTCAGGGTATCGCCCTCGGCGGCGTAGATCGCCCGGTCGGAAATGTCGCAGGCAAAGAACTGGTTGAGGATCGCGGCGGCCTGCTCGGTACAGACCACCTGGGCACCCGGATAGCGCACCAGCACCTCGGAGATCGCGGAACTGTGGTCCGGCTCCATGTGGTTGACCACCAGGTAGTCCAGATCGCGCCCGTCCAGTACCGCGGTCAGATTCTCGAAAAACTGCCCGGTGACGGAGCGGTCCACCGTGTCGATCAGGGCAGTCTTCTCATCGAGGATCACATAGGAGTTGTAGGCCACGCCGCGGGGGATGGGATACACGTTTTCAAACAGCTGGATGCGTCGATCGCTGACGCCTACATAATAAATATCGTCCGTGACGCTGCGGACGCTGCCGACGCCCGCGAACTTGGGCTTGCCCTCGAAGGGCTTCGCGCTCTCCGCCGTTTCGCCCTCGGCGAAGGCCGTGGGGCCCAGCGCCCCCATGGCAGCAAGGCCTGCGGCCCCGGCGACCGCCGCCTTCAGAAAGTCTCTTCTGGGGATTTCTCTGCTCATCTTGTCTCCTCCCAATGCGCATTTTTCCGTATGCCGACCGCAGTCGGAGCTTCTGGTTTCAGTATAACAAGACCCCGCTTTCTTTGCAAGGAAAGAAAACACAAAACGCGGGAACAAATCTCTCGCTTTCTGCATCCTGTACATATAGAGTAAAAAGACGGGCGGACTGACATTTTTGCGGGAAGCGATTGACTTTCCCCCTGCTCTGTCGATACTATGAAGAAAAGCGGATCCATTGGGAGGCAATCGCCCCAAAGGAGGTTATCCTATGAAGTGCAAATATTGCGGTGCAGAGATGCCCAGTTATCTGAAGACCTGTCCAAACTGCGCCATGTCAACCGACGAGGAACGCGATCCACGCCGAAGCAGGAGAATCGCTGACCTGGTTTTCGGTGCGATTGCCGCCGTAGGTTTGCTCCTCGGCAGCTTTTACGCCGGGCAGCTTCTGTCAAAGCGGCCCGCTCCCACGTCCGTTCCTGCGGAGGAGCCTGCGGAGCAGAACGCGGTGGTGATCCCCTATACGTCGCCGGATCCAACCGCGCCGGTTTCACTTCCCTCCTCCGATTCCTCGGCCCCATCGCTGCCCGTAGGCCCGGCAAGCAGCCAGGGCTACGCCGCGCCCTCCCAGAACCCGTACCCTGTCCTGCCGACGCCGACCGCGTACCCTGTCCTGCCGACGCCGACCGCGTACCCTGTCCTGCCGACGCCGACTGCCCGCCCCGTTCTGCCTACGCCCACCGTGCGCCCCGTTCTGCCTGCGCCGACGCCGCAGAACTCCTGCTACATCCTGCCGGACAGCAGCATCCGCTGTCTCACGGAGGCAGATCTGCAGAATCTCAGCTGGCGTGAACTGAGTCTCGCCCGCAACGAGATCTACGCCCGGCACGGCCGCCGCTTCACCAAGGACGAGATCCAGCAGTACTTTGACAGCCAGGCCTGGTACAGCGGTACGGTGGATCCCGCGGATTTCCAAACCGGGAGCCTCAGCCGGATCGAAAATGCCAACATCAAGCTGATCAAGGACTATGAGACGCGGCTGTACGGCGGCACCTACTTCTGATCGACAGCCCGTCAAGAAAGCGTAAGCGTATCAAAAACTCCCGGTTTTCACCGGGAGTTTTTGCGTTCCCGGCATGACATTTTTTTCAAGCGGAAAAACGCCGCTTCGGAGAGATACTATGCCTGAAGAGGTGTTGCTCATGAAGAAAAAAACGAAGATCATTCTCAGCTCCTATGCGCTGGCGGCCGTGACGGCGCTGGGCGGCTGGGCTGCGGCGCAGAACGCGGGGCTGCTGTATTACCGGGGCGAGGAGACGCATATCTCCGCCCGGGCCTTTGAAGAGACCGTCCGGGCGGTAGACTCTCTTTCGGACGCACTGGGAAAGAGCATCTACGCCACCGACGGCGGCATGTGCGCCCGCATCTGCGGCGAAGCCTACGCCGAGGCCAGCGCCGCCGAGGGCGCCATGCTGGCCCTGCCCTTTGCCACCCAGGAGCTTGAGCAGCTGGCCGCCTTTCTGAACGTGGCGGGCGACTACGCCATCTCCCTCTGCCCCACGGCGGCGGCCGAGGGCTTTTCCGAGGAAGAGCTGGGCCATCTGCGCGCGCTCTCCGACGCCGCTTCCGACTTCGCCGGCACGCTCCGCGCACTGCAGGCGGAGGTCAACGCCGGGGACGTGCGCCTGGATTCCCGGGAGAAGCGCCTGCGCAACGTGGGGGTGGAAAAGGGTGTTCCCCTTTCTGTGCGGATGCTGGACTATCAGGCAGGGCTTGCGCCGCGGGAGAGCTTTTCCTACGACGGGCGTTACGGCTGCGACAAGCAGAGCCGCGCCGGGTATCTGACCGAGGAGGAAATGCTGCAGGCCGCGGCGGATTTCCTCGGCGTGCAGCCGGAGGAGCTGACGCTTCTGTACCGCTACGAAGGCAGCGAGGGGCGGCGCTGCTACCGCTGGGAGGACTGTTTCCTCTGCGTGAGCCGCTGCGGTGTGGAGAGCATGAGCTCCTCCCGCCTGGTGAGCGAGGCGGGGGTCCCGAACGCTGAGGCACGGACCATTGCCGAGGACTTCCTGCGCAGCCATGGATACGAAGGCCTGGTATACGCAGGGGAAGAGCAGAACGGCGCGGTGCTGCTGCTGCGCTTCTGCGGCAGCCAGGACGGCGCGGACTGCCCGGACAATGTCCTGCGCGTCTCGGTGGCGCTGGACGACGGCGCCGTCTGCGGCTTTGACGCCGCGGACTACTGCCCCGACCGGGCGGAGGTCAGCTGGACGCTGAGCGAAGAGGAGGCGGCCGCGTCCATTCCGGAGGGCCTGACCCTGCGGGAGACGAAGAAGCGGATCTGCAAAAGCGAGGGCAGGCAGGACCGGGCCTGCTACGCCTTTTTCTGCGAGGACAAAGAGGGCCGCGGCGTGACGATCTATGTGGACGCCGCATCAGGCCGCCAGTGCCGCATCGAGCTGTAAGGATCCCTCCGCGCTGAGCTCGCTCAGCCATCTTAAGAATTCTAAAGAAACATTCTTTCCCCGTCCATCGTCAAATTACTTGCGTATCAAGAGACGACAGGATAAAATGAAGCCAAATCCTTCCAAAGGGGGAAAGAAAATGAAACTCTGGAAAAAGATTCTGTGCCTGGTACTGGTGCTGGCGGTGGCACTGGCCGTCGTCGCCTGCGGCAGCTTTGAGCCCCGCATGATCGTTGGCCTGCAGAAAATGTCAAAACTGGAGAGCCTGCACTCCGACACCACGCTCTCCGCCGATCTCACGCTCAGCACGCTGGGCATGGACATTCCCGTCAAGCTCCAAGTCCGCGCTGCCGGCGATCACCAGCGTGATCCGAACGGCAATCTGATCGAAGCGGAGCTGTCTCTGCCGGAGCTGGACTTTGCACAGAGCCTGCTGTTCTACACCAGCAGCGACGGCGATACGAACACGGTCTATACCTCCTGGGATAAGGGCAAGAGCTGGGTCGGCGAGAGCAGAAAGACCGAGGCGCCTGCCGAGAGCGAAACTCCGGCCACCCCCGCGGTCAAGACCGGCGATCTCTTCAAGCTGGCCATGGGCCTCGGCAGCTACTTCTCCGAAGTTGAGGACGGCCAGGATAAGGACAATCTGGTCTATGAGGGCGTGCTCCCCGCCGAGATCGTGCAGGAGCTGCTGCTCAGCCTGGATCTGAGCGCGCTGGAAGAAGCCCTCCCGGAGGGGACGGAGCTGGATCCCACGGCGTTTGCCGCCGAGCTCCCCGTTGTGCTGGCCCTGGACAGGGAAAGCTCCATGATCACCCGCGCGGAGCTGGATCTGACCGCCTGCTTCAACGCCGGGGCGGAGAAGCTGCTGCAGTCGATTCTGGCGCGGTTTGATATGGACGTGTCTTCGATCGCGCTGCGCATTGACAGCGTACGCATCGTCTCGGAGCTGTCTCAGTTCGACAGCGTGACCGTCACGTCGCCGAGCATCCTGGAGCAGTGATGAGAGGGCCGCAATCCGCAGGGACAAACAGGCTCTGAAACAGCACATAAAAGCGGGAGGCGTGGAAACAACCGTTTTCACGCCTCCTGTTTTTTTGTTTTCTCTCTTCAATTTTCCGCCAGCGGCGGTTCTCGCAGCGCCAGCAGTCCGAAACAGACCGCCAGAACATCCACGACCAGCGCCTTGTTTGTAAAAAAGGAATGGATCGTCGAATGATTGACGACAAGCATGTACCAGGCGATCGGGGCCAGCGCCAGCAGAGCGTACGGAAGCAGTGTGCGAAAGATCCTGCGCGGCGTCAGATCCCGGTTTCGGGACAGGCGGAAAACCAAGACGATCACAAACACAAGCGCAATCAGCGTTACAGGTGTGTAGAGAAAGGCCTTGAGATTATACCCCAGGCTCTCCAGCGCACTGTAAGTCACGGTACCGCCCGCGGAAGAGGCGGCGGTTCTCTCCCCTACAGCGGCCATGCCATTGGCGATCACGTTGCTCCCGGTGGTCAGGCTGGCCAGAACCCACTTGGAAAACCACATACCGGCGTAGCCCGCAAGCCAGGCCGCGGCGTTTTCCGCCAGGGACACCAGCTTCCGCTCCAGGGAATCCCGCTCGCTGAGCATCAGGAAAAACACAGCCGGGACGCCGAAGGTCGCCATCGGATAGGTGAGGAAATCAAAAAAGGCCACCGCAATGCCGATCTGGAAAAAGAGGAAGAGCGCACAGCGCCCGCGCCGCTCCGGTTTCGTGAGCAGCAGGGCCGCAAGGCCGGCGGAAAACACGTAGTAGCACGCGGAAAACTGCATGCTTTTTGCCATGACCAGCGGCATCAGCATCAGCCAGGCGATCCCGTAGGGAAGGATATATCTCGTCTTGCCGTTCTTTTTCAGCAGCAGACAGATCAAGGCAGCGCACAGCGTCTGGACGATGCCGTTGAGGACACGGATCACGCGGTAGTTCGTCACCGTCAGCAGCGGCCTGAGAAAAATATGGTAACCGTGCCAGTATCTGGCATAGGTCGTAATCCTGTCGAAGGGGATTCCCTCGCAATAATGGCCGGTCAGCGAATTGCGCGGGTCCTTGTCCGAGATTCTGCCGCGGTAAGCAGACATCGCCCGGTCGAGCGCACTGTCGCCGGTATCTGCCGCCGCCTCCAGGAGCATGAGCGAATCCGTAAAATTATCCAGCCCGCTGGTGCAGAAGGGGTAAAGCTTCGGGAAAGTCCCCTCCCGCTCCATGATGTACGCAGAACTGGCCACGTTGGCCTCGATCGGGGCAGTCGGCAGGGAGAAGGCTGCGAGCAGAAGTGCCGTTCCCAGAAGGATCGAGCCCAGCAGCTGCAGGGCCAGGATCAGCAGCTTCTTCCAGGCACCCCGGCCGGAGCAATCGGCCGCAGCAATGCGCCAAAGCTCCCGCCAGCTGAGATCCGCAGAGAGGCCATGGAGCAGCGCGGCCAGGAAGCGCTCCGTGAACGGGAGGGCCGCCAGTGCCGCGAGCGCGCTCAGGATTCCCAGCAGGGGGAACGGATCGACAGACAGCTTTTGCAGCAGCGCAAGCAGCCGGTCCCACTCCCCCCATCTGCGGGAGAAGCGCAGGGCGGAGAAGCCCAGGAACGCGAGGCTGAATAAAACAGACAGCACCCGGATCCAGATGCGTCTTTCCCGCTTTTCTTGAGAAGCAGGCCGCCAGAGGAGCCCGACGGCAAGGCCGGCCGCCGCCGCGGCCAAAAGGCCCATGACTCGCCGGGGGACCCACAGCAGGCAGAGCGCCATGCAGGAGAGCGCCAGGACGATCCTTCTTCCCTCAGTCCTCATTCCGCTGCCGCCTTTCTGTTTCTTCCTGATGCATCCGTTCCGTCAGCTGCATGCGGAATTCAAAGGCCTGCCTGTCCTTCTGAAGCAGCGAGTCCAGAATGATCCCCGCGGTGAGGGACAGCAGAGCCGCCAGCACCACGAAGCCGCAGACAATCAACGTTGGAATCTTCCTCACCAGGCCGGTTTTCAGAAAAGCGAAGAACACGGGGAGAAAGAAAGCGGCGGACAGCAGCAGCAGAAAGATCGTGATCGCGCCGAAAAACGGAAGCGGCCTGTAGTTTTTGAACAGCCGGAAGATTGTTTTCAGTACCTTGATGCCATCGCTGACCGTGTTGAGCTTCGATTCGCTCCCTTCCGGCCGGTCCCGATACTCCACCACGCAGTTTTTGATGAGCATGTTTTTATCCACGGCGTGGATCGTCATCTCCGTTTCGATCTCAAAGCCGCGGGAGAGAACCGGGAAGGTCTTGACGAACTGGTAGCTGAAGGCACGCAGCCCCGTCATGATATCCTTGATCTCCGAATGGAAGAGCCGGTTGATAAACAGGCGGGTCATGGCATTTCCCAGATTGTGGAACGGGCGCTTGTTCTCTTCAAAATAGGTGGAAGAAAGACGGTCGCCCACGACCATATCCGCGTGGTTTTCCAGGACTTCCCGAACCATTTCCGGCCCTGCGTCCGCGGGATAGGTATCGTCGCCGTCTACCATGACGTAGCATTCCGCGTTGATTTCCCGAAACATTCTGCGGATGACGTTCCCTTTCCCCTGCAGCGGTTCCCGCCTGACAACGGCGCCGGACGCGCGGGCGATCTCCCCCGTCCCGTCCGTCGAATTGTTGTCATAGACATAGATCACCGCCTCCGGCAGGGCCTTTTTCCAGTCCCGAACCACTTTTTCAATTGTCCTGCTCTCGTTGTAGCAGGGTATCAGCACCGCGATCTTGTCCATGCAATCCCTTTCCGCCGGTCCCGCTCCTCAGGCAAAGTGCTGCTTTGCGGTATTCTCCGATCAGCTTAATCAACAAAAATCGTGTTTTATTATTATATCATAGCCAAATTCTGCCGTCCAGTCCCAATGCGCCTGCCGGACGCTTTTCATTCCTGCATGGAAAAGGCGCTGTGCCCACGGGCACAGCGCCATGTGAATGTTGTTTCTGTCTTCTGCCTCAGCGGCAGACAAGCTCGCCGTCCTGCACGTCCACGGTGATGGTGCTGCCGGCGGCCAGGTCTCCCCGCAGGATCGTGCGGGCGATCAGGGTCTCCACGCTGCTCTGCAGGTAGCGGCGCAGCGGGCGCGCGCCGTAGAGGGGATCGTAGCCCCGCTCGATGATGAGGGCCTTGGCCTCGTCGGTGATCACAAGCTTCAGGCTGCGCTCGGCAAGGCGCTTCCGCAGGGACTCCACCATGATGTCGATGATGCCGGTCAGATTGTCCTTGGTCAGAGGCTTGAAGAGGATCGTCTCGTCCAGGCGGTTCAGGAACTCCGGCCGGAAGCTGCGCTTGAGCTCCGCCATGACCATGGCCTGCGCCTCCTCGCTGATGCTGCCGTCTGGCTGGATGCCCTCCAGCAGGTACTGGCTGCCCAGGTTCGAGGTCAGGATGATGATGGTGTTCTTGAAGTCCACCGTGCGGCCCTGGGAGTCGGTGATGCGGCCGTCGTCCAGGATCTGCAGCAGGATGTTGAACACGTCCGGATGGGCCTTCTCGATCTCGTCGAAGAGCACCACGCTATAGGGCTTGCGCCGCACGGCCTCGGTCAGCTGGCCGCCCTCGTCGTAGCCCACATATCCCGGAGGTGCGCCGATCAGACGGGAGACGGAGAACTTCTCCATATACTCGGTCATATCGATGCGCACAATATTGTGTTCGTCGTCGAAAAGGCTCTCGGCCAGGGACTTGGCCAGCTCCGTCTTGCCCACGCCCGTGGGGCCGAGGAAGAGGAAAGAGCCGATGGGTCGGTTGGGGTCCGCGATGCCGGCGCGGGAGCGGAGGATGGCCTCTGTCACCTTCTGCACGGCCTCGTCCTGGCCCACGACCCGCTGGTGCAGCTGCTCGTCCAGATGCAGGATCTTCTCCCGCTCGCCCTCCATGAGCTTGGAAACGGGGATGCCCGTCCATTTGGCCACGATGCCGGAGATCTCCTCCTCGGTCACGGTGTCGTGCACCATGGAGTTCTGCTTGCTGTCCTCGGAGAGCTTTTCCGCTTCCGCAAGCTTCCGCTCCAGGGCGGGCAGCTCCGAGTAGCGCAGGCGGGCCGCCGTCTCGTACTCATAGCGGAGCTGCGCGTTTTCAATGTCCGCGTGCATCTTCTCGATCTCGGACTTGAGGCGCTTGACCTCGTCCACGCTGTTCTTTTCCGCCTCCCAGCGGGACTTCATGGCATTGAACTGGTCCTTGAGGTTGGCAAGCTCTTCGCGCAGCTTCGAGAGCCGCTCCTGGCTGAGCTGATCGTCCTCCTTCTTGAGGGCCATCTCCTCGATCTCCATCTGCATGATCTTGCGGCGGATATCGTCCAGCTCCGCGGGCATGGAGTCGATCTCCGTGCGGATCATGGCGCAGGCCTCGTCCACCAGGTCGATGGCCTTGTCGGGCAGGAAGCGGTCGGTGATGTAACGGTGGGAGAGAGTGGCAGCCGCCACCAGAGCGTTGTCGTGGATGCGCACGCCGTGGTAGACCTCATAGCGCTCCTTCAGGCCGCGCAGGATGGAGATCGTGTCCTCGACGGAGGGCTCATCCACCTGCACAGGCTGGAAACGCCGCTCCAGCGCCGCGTCCTTCTCGATGTACTTGCGGTATTCGTCCAGCGTGGTGGCGCCGATGCAGTGCAGCTCGCCCCGCGCCAGCATGGGCTTTAAGAGGTTGCCCGCGTCCATGCTGCCCTCGGTCTTGCCCGCGCCCACGATGGTGTGCAGCTCATCGATGAAGAGGATGATGCCGCCCTCGGACTTGCGGATCTCCTCCAGCACGGCCTTGAGCCGCTCTTCAAACTCGCCCCGGTACTTGGCGCCCGCGATCAGCGCGCCCATATCCAGGGAAAAGATGGTCTTGTCCTTGAGCCCCTCCGGCACGTCCCCGCGCACGATGCGCTGGGCCAGGCCTTCGGCGATTGCGGTCTTGCCCACACCCGGCTCGCCGATGAGGACGGGGTTGTTCTTCGTCTTGCGCGAGAGGATGCGGATGACGTTGCGGATCTCGTTATCGCGGCCGATGACCGGGTCCAGCTCGTTTTCTCTGGCGCGTTTGACAAGATCGGTGCCGTATTTGGCGAGGGCGTCATAGGTGCTCTCCGGATTGTCGCCGGTGACCGGCGCGGTCTTGACCTTGCTCAGCTCCGTGGTGAAGGCGGTCTTGGTGATGCCGTGGTCGGCGAAGATGCGCTTGATGGCGGGCGTCGCCCCGGCGAAGATGCCGATCATCAGATGCTCCACGGAGGTATACTCATCCCCCATGGACTTGGCGGCCTTCTCGGCGGCGTTCAGGATGCGGCTGGTCTCCGAGGAGAGGTAGACCTCCCCGCCCGCTCCCACCTTGGGCAGCTGGGAAATGGCGGTATCCAGCTCGGCGAGGACCGTGTTGCAGTCCACGCCCATCTTGCCCAGCAGGGAAGGGATCAGCCCGCCGTCCTGGTCGATCAGGGCATAGAGCAGATGCTCCGGCGCGATGTAATTGTTGTTGTTTTCCTGGGCCATGGCCTGTGCGGTCTGCACGGCCTCCAGGCTCTTCTGCGTGTAGTTGTTGGCGTTCATAAAAACACCTCCCGAAATGAAGAATTATCGTTGACTATGCATGGGACGGCGTCCCGCAGCGTCATTTTGCTCAGATATGGATCTTCGCGTTTCGCATGTGGGAGAAGTAGGCGGCTTCCACCTCGTGGGCGTCCAGCCGTCCGCTGAGATAGTGCTTCAAAAGCTTGTCAAAGAGCTTGATGTACTCCGAGAGTGCCCCGGCCAGCTCGTCGGACGTGCAGTCGTGATCTGGCACGGCGATGGAGCGGACGAACTTGCCGTCATAGAGGGCGTAGTCGATCTTCGCCCCGGTGAGGGGATAGAGGTGCGCGTCCTCGATCTGCTTCCAGAGGCGGAAGAAATCGGTCATGGCCTCAATCAGCGCCGCCGACTGGGTGCGGAAGACCACGCTCAGCTCGCCGATGGCCTCCCCCGCGCCGCGGTAGAGCTCCACCTCGTACTTGACCGTGGGGCGGTACTTGTACTCCAGCGAGCTTTTGAGCGACATGGAGAAGCTGTTCGGCGCGAAGAAGGGCACCAGATCCCGCGAAGGGCTCATCAGCTGCTCGATAGCGGAGAGCACGTCGTTGATGCGGCGCTCCGGGGTCGTGTAGTTGACGTACTCGGCCAGGATCTGGTTAATGAGCGCAGAGCGGTTGGTGCCCATGCGGTGGGCCAGCGCGTCCACCTCCCGGACGACCTCGTCGTTGAGCATCAGGCTGTACAGCGTCTTTTTCATAAAGGATCACCCTGTTTCCCGCGGCGCCGTGCACAGCGCCGCTGTTTTCTATGCTCACAGTATAACGCGCGGCGCGAACTTTGTCAAGTTATATATATAAATTTAATTGCAAATTATATATGAACAAAATGCCGTTCCCCGGTCTTGATTTTTGCGGCGGGATTCGGTATAATGGCATGGCAATTAAATACGGAGGGTTACTCAAGTGGTCGAAGAGGCGTGACTCGAAATCTCGTAGGCCGGTAACTCCGGTGCTAGGGTTCAAATCCCTAACCCTCCGCCAAAAAAATCCAGCCAATTTTTGGCTGGATTTTTTTGGCGGAGGGCAAGTTTGCTTTGCAAACTTATCCGCGCGGCGGGGTTATTGAACGTGAAAGACACCCCTCCTGGGTTTCTTTCACAATATCTTCCTTCCCGAGTGGGGAAGCTTAGTCCAATACTTTTAGATGGGAAGGGATTTGAATCATGTCCGCACATGCCATAGGGCATGTGCGTTGACCAGTGCAAACACTGGTCAACACCTCTATTTCTTTTCGCGTCCCCCGCAAGCGAAAAGAAATGCAGGCAAATCCCTGACCCTCCGCCACTCCGGCCAACAGGCCGAAGTCCTTTTTTGCTGAGGTTGGGAAGGAACTTGTGGCAGACAATGCCCGCAACGCTGAATTACAGATCAGGAATAACACGATCAGCGGCATTCTACCAACGGTAGATTGCCTTTGCTGAAGGAATAGCGGTATAATCATCCCAAAGAACGGGAGGGACGGCGTATGATGGATCAGCAGCAGATCGGCGTTTTTATCCAGGAGCTGCGAAAGGGTCGCGGCATGACGCAGCAGGAGCTGGCCGACCGGCTGGGCGTCACCAACAAGGCGGTCTCCAAGTGGGAGAAGGGGCGCTCGCTGCCGGATGTGGCGCTGTTTGAGCCGCTGTGCGGAGAGCTGGAGATCAGCATCCCGGAACTGCTGGCCGGGCGCAGGATCGACGCGGAAGCGCGGCAGCAGGCCGCGGAGAAGCTGCTGATGGAGTCCATCAGCCGGGGGAAGCTGGTGGGCCTGCAGGCTTTTCTGATGGTCAATACGCTGATCGGCGTTGTGCTGGCGCTCAGCCCGCTGCTCTTATCCGTCGAGCAGCCGCTTTCCTGGCTGCTGTTGGGCTTCGGCCTGCTGGAGTGCGCCCTGGTCGTCTATTTTGACTGTTCGCTGCCCGGCAGGGAGACCCGGCGGCAGTCCTTCGCGGTACGCGTGCTCTATACGGTCTGCCTGTTCTTCACCCTGGGCGTGCTCAATTACCCGGCCTCGGTGCGCGAGGGGATCCCCCTCCGCACGGAGATCCTGGTTTTCCTGCTCCCCTGCCTTCTTGCGCTTCTGATCCAGTTTGTCGTCTGGCGGTTCAAGCGCAGCAAGTAAAACGCGCTGTCCGCCCGGACTGATTTTCCCGGTTTTCATTTTCTCCGAAATATGGTATAATGATCATCGGATGGCGAAATCAATCGGAGATCCGATTGATTTCGCTGCCAAACGACAGGTTTGGCAGCGAATGATTCTTCGAATCATTCGCCCGATGCTCATTGCAATGAGTATATGGCAAAACAGCAATGCTGTTTTGCTGCGCCGCAAAGCGGCGCGGCGAAAAGCTTTCTGGCTTTTCGCCATCATATAATCATTATGATCCTCCTGCTTTCTCTCCCTGAGAAAGCAGGATGTTCTTATTACAGCAGGAAGAGGAAGGACGAATGAAAAAGACAGAGATCTACATCGGCCTGAACGATCAGGACAGCAAGGTGCAGAAGTTTGAAACCGCCAAATACGTCTCCATTCTGAAGAATGTGTGCATCAGTTACCGCGTCCCCTTTTCCTTTTCTCTGATTGAGGGCGGCTACATCCACGAATCCGGCGAGTATACGCAGGAGACCACACTGGCCCTGTCCCTGATCGGTGTGGAGCACAGCACGGTGGAGGAGATTGCCCAGGACCTCTGCGTCTTTTTCCACCAGGAATCCGTCCTGATCACGGTGGGTGAGGTGGAGACTTACAGCATCCGGGGCGGCATGCAGTCCGGCGACGAAGATCCGTCCTGACGTATATTAAATGGGGCGCAGAGAAAAGGGGCGGCATGCCCCTTTTCTTTTTATTATATGTGTGGTAGAATCCAGAGGATTACAGCATTTTTGAGGACGCATACCCATGGAAAACACAAAAATCCCAAAAGAATACAAGCGGCAGCTGCTGTGGCGCTTTCTGAGGGGGAGCAAGGCGCTTTTTGTGCTCAGCATGCTCTGCGCCGCGCTCTCGGCGCTGGCGGACATGCTCTCGCCCCAGATCATCCGTGTCGCGGTGGACAATGTCCTCGGCGGCAAGGAGGCCCAGATCCCGGCCATCGCCCTGCGCCTGGTAGAGCGGGCCGGCGGCTTCGCGTATCTCGCGGAGCATATCTGGATCATGGCCGTGGCGCTGCTGGCGGTGGCGCTTTTGAAGGCGCTGAGCGTGTTCGGCTTCAACGTTGCCAAGACCACGGCGGCCGAGACCCTGGTCAAGACCATGCGCGACAGCCTCTTCGCCCACATTGAGCGCCTGCCTTTCGCCTGGCATATGAAGCACCATACCGGCGACATCATCCAGCGCTGCACCTCGGACATCGACACGATGAAAAACTTCGTGGCCGAGCAGATGACCAACATTATCCGCATCGTGATCCTGCTGGTGCTGAGCCTGGGCTTCATGCTCTCCATGAGCTGGAAGCTGACCATCATCGCCGTCCTGCCCGTGCCCTACATCATCATCCGCTCCTTCCACTTCCACCGGAGGATCGGCGAGGCCTTCCTGAAGTGCGATGAGAATGAGGGCATCCTGTCCTCCATGGCGCAGGAGAACCTGACCGGCGTGCGCGTGGTGCGCGCCTTCGGCGCCGAGCGCAGCGAGCGGGACCGCTTCTTCAGGCAGAACGAGTATTACACCGGGCTCTGGATGAAGCTGGCCCGGCCGCTGGCCCAGTTCTGGACCGTGAGCGACATCCTCTCCGGCATTCAGATCCTGCTGATCGTGATCTTCGGCTCCGTCTTCTGCATCCGGGGCGAGATGCTCCCGGGCGCCTACATCGCCTTTCTGTCCTACGGCGCGATCATGACCTGGCCCGTGCGCATGCTGGGCCGCATGATCTCCGAGATGAGCAAGGCCGGCGTGTCGGTGGAGCGCATCGCCTACATCATGATGGCCGAGGAGGAGAAGGCGACCGGCAAGGCCCTGCAGGCCCCCATGGACGGGGACATCGTCTTTGACCATGTGAGCTACGCCTACGATAACGGCCCCGAGATCCTGCACGACGTGAGCTTTACGATGAAGGCCGGCACGACTCTGGGCATCCTGGGCGGCACCGGCAGCGGCAAGTCCACGATGATGCTCCTGCTGGACAAGCTCTATGAGCTGCCCGAGGGCTGCGGCACCATCTCTATCGGCGGCACGGACATCCGGGACATTGAGACGCCCTGGCTGCGTCACAACATCGGTATGGTCCTGCAGGAGCCCTATCTCTTCTCCCGCACGCTGAAGGAAAACATCGCCATCACCAATGAGCAGATGCCCATGGAGGAGATCCGGGAGGCGGCCCGCGCCGCCTGCCTGGACGAGACAATCCAGAGCTTTTCCAAGGGCTATGAGACCTTCGTGGGCGAGCGGGGTGTGACGCTCTCCGGCGGGCAGAAGCAGCGGGCGGCCATCGCCCGGATGCTGACCCAGAACACGCCCATCATGATTTTCGACGACTCCCTCTCCGCCGTGGATACGGAGACGGACGCGAAGATCCGCGCAGCGCTGGAGCGGCGCTTCGGCTCCGCCAGCATCATCCTCATCTCCCACCGCATCACCACCCTCTCCAAGGCCGACCAGATCCTGGTCCTCGACAAGGGCCGTATCGCCGAGTGCGGCAGCCACGAGGAGCTGCGGTGCGGCGGCGGGATCTATCAGCAGATCTGCGAGATACAAAGCTCCTCTGCTGAGGAAGGGGGTGTGCCGGCATGAAAGGCAAACAGACTCCGACCAAAAAGCTTCCCTTCTTCGGCATCGGCAAGATCCTGCCCTATCTGAAAAACTACAAAAAGGCCATGGCCATCATGATCCTGGGCAGCGTGATCGGCAGCGTCTACGACGTGGTGATCCCCGTCTTCCAGCGCTATGCCCTGAACCACTTCATCACCCTGGGCACGCTGGAGGGCCTGCCGCTCTATATTCTCCTGTACCTGGCCGCCATCCTGCTCGCCGCGCTCGTGAACTACGCCGCGGCGCTGATGGGCACCAAGGTGGAGGTGGGCGTGGACAAGGATCTTCGAAACGACGCCTTTGCCCACCTGCAGACCCTGAGCTTCTCGTATTTTAATCAGAACAGCGTGGGCTACATCCATGCCCGCGTCATGTCCGACACCGGGCGCATCGGGCAGCTCGTGAGCTGGACGGTGCTCGACAGCATTTGGCAGCTGGGCTACGTGATCGGCGCGGTGGTAGTCATGTTCAGCATCAACGCCCGTCTTGCCGCTCTGGTGGTGGCGGTACTCCCGCTGGCGGTGCTGTTCTACGCCATTTTCCAGGGCAGGCTCACCCGCGTCAACCGGGAGATCCGCGAGCTCAACTCCCAGATCACCGGCGACTTCAACGAGGGCATCACCGGCGCCCGCACGGTCAAGACCCTGGTGATCGAAAACACCATGGAAAAGACCTTCGTGGCCGATACCGCCAGGATGCGCCGCAAGGCGATCCAAGGTGCGCGGCTGCGCGGCCTCTTCGCCGTGACGATGAACTTCGCCTCCTCCCTGGCTCTGGCCGTGGTGCTCTGGAAGGGCGGCTACATCGCCAAGACCCAGATCGGCACCTTCTCCCTCTTCATGTCCTATGCCCAGGGCATGATGGAGCCGGTGCGCTGGGTGGTGGACGCGATCTCCGACCTGATCACCACCCAGGTCAACATCGAGCGTCTGACCCGCCTGCTGGAGACCGAGCCGGACGTGAAGGATTCCCCCGAGGTCGTCGCCCGCTACGGCGACAGCTTCGAGCCCAAAAAGGAGAACTGGGAGGAGCTGCGGGGCGACATCGAGTTTGAGGACGTGAGCTTCCGCTACCCAGACGGGGACGAGACCATTCTGGAGCACTTCAACCTGAAGATCCCCTTCGGCACCAATGTGGCCATCGTGGGCGAGACCGGCGCGGGCAAATCGACGCTGGCAAACCTGATCTGCCGCTTCTATGAGCCCACGGCGGGTCGCCTGCTCATCGACGGACGGGACGCGCGGGAGCGCTCCCAGCTCTGGCTGCACTCCGCCATCGGCTATGTGCTGCAGACCCCGCACCTGTTTTCCGGCTCCGTACGGGAGAACCTGCTCTACGGAAACCCGAAGGCCACGGACGAGGACATCGCCCGCGCGCTCAAACTGGTGAGCGCCGAGGGCGTGATCGAGAAGCTGGAGAAGGGGCTGGACACCGACGTGGGCGAAGGTGGCGACATGCTCTCCACCGGCGAAAAGCAGCTTTTGAGCTTTGCCCGCGCCATCCTGGCCGAGCCGAAGATCCTGGTGCTGGACGAGGCCACCGCCTCGGTGGACACCATCACCGAGCAGAAGATCCAGGCCGCCATCGACACGATCATCCACGGCCGCACCTCCATCGTCATCGCCCACCGCCTCTCTACCGTGCGCAATGCGGACGTGATCCTGGTGGTGCGCGACGGCAAGATCATTGAGCAGGGCAGGCATGAGGAGCTCATGCGCGCCCGCGGCCACTATTACCGGCTCTACACCCGGCAGTATGAGGACGAGGCCACCAGCGCCGCCCTGGCCTGAGAGGCTTCAATATAGAGAAAGAGCTGTGAAAACCGCGTTTTCACAGCTCTTTCTCTATATATCTAAATGTTTACAGCTCAGGATACAGGGGGAAGCGGCGGGTCATCTCGATGACCTGCTCCTTCACTGCGGGAACCGCGCTCTCGCCCTCTTCGATCAGGCGGGCGATAAAGCCGCCGACCTGGCGCATATCCTCTTCCTTCAGGCCTCGCGTGGTGACGGCGGGGCTGCCGAAGCGCATGCCGGAGGTCAGCTTGACAGACTGGGTATCGAAGGGGATGGTGTTCTTGTTGGCGGTGATGTTGGCCGCGTCCAGCAGCTCCTGCACCTCGGCGCCGGTCTTGCCCTTGCTCATCACGTCAGCCAGCATCAGGTGGTTGTCCGTGCCGCCGGAGACGAGACGCACGCCGTTCGCCTGCAGGGAATCGGCCAGCGCCGCGGCGTTTTTGACCACCTGGGTCTGGTATTCCTTGAACTCGGGCTTCAGCGCCTCACCGAAGCAGACGGCCTTGGCCGCGATGGTATGCATCAGCGGGCCGCCCTGGGTGCCGGGGAAGACGGCGGAGTTGATCTTCTTTTTGAGCTCGTCCGTGCACAGGATCAGCGCGCCGCGGGGGCCGCGCAGGGTCTTGTGGGTAGTGGTGGTGACCACGTGGGCGTAGGGCACCGGGCTCGGGTGCACGCCCGCGGCGACCAGGCCCGCCACATGGGCCATGTCCACCATCAGGTAGGCGCCGACGGCGTCGGCGATCTCGCGCATTCTCTTGAAATCGATGAAGCGGGGATAGGCGCTTGCGCCGGCGATGATGATCTTCGGCTTCACTTCCTCGGCTCGCTGCAGGACGGCGTCATAGTTGATGGTCTCGGTCTCCGGGTCCACGCCGTAGAACTGGGCGTCGAAGTACTTGCCGGAGATGGAGGCTTTGGAGCCGTGGGTCAGGTGGCCGCCGTGGCTCAGGTCCATGCCCAGGATCGTGTCGCCCGGCTTGAGAAGGGCCAGGTACACGGCCACATTGGCCTGGGAGCCGGAGTGGGGCTGGACGTTGGCATGCTCCGCGCCGAAGAGCTGCTTTGCGCGCTCGATGGCCAGGGTCTCCACCTCGTCCACATACTGGCAGCCGCCGTAGTAGCGGGCGCCGGGATAACCCTCGGCGTATTTATTGGTCAGATGGCTGCCCATGGCCTCCATGACGGCCTGGCTCACAAAGTTCTCCGAGGCGATCAGCTCCAGATGATCCTGCTGCCGCTGCAGCTCACGCATCATGGACGCATAAACTTCCGGGTCCTGCTGTCTGATGGATTCATAGCTCATGTATACAGCCCTCCGTTGTTTTTGATTTCGACACATTATAACCTTTTTCCCGCTTTCTTACAATCCGGCAAGTTTACCGAATATTCCTTGAAGCTTTTGGGGAAAGATGGTACAATCCATGTATAATATCCGGAACCATCATTTTTGGAGGTGTTCTCCCATGAAAAAAATCTTCAGGGGGCTTCTGATCCTGCTGCTGGTGATCGTCCTCGCCGTGGGCGGTCTCTTCGGCTTTCTGACTGTGACGGAGTTCAAGCCCGCGCCTGTGGAACCGCTCGGCTTCTTCGGCCAGTCGGCAGAGGAGCTCCCTGCCCTGCAGGAAGGCCAGAGCCTGCGCATCCTCTCCTGGAACATCGGCTACGCCGGTCTCGGCGCCGAGTCCGACTTCTTCATGGACGGCGGTGAAAACTCCATGTCCGCCGACAAGGCCACCGTGCAGCGCTATCTGGACGGCATCCGCGGCCAGCTGGGCGTGGGCGACTATGACCTGGTGATCCTGCAGGAGGTGGATACCGATTCCAAGCGCACCTACCGCATCGACGAGACGCAGCCGCTCTCCATCGGCCAGTCGGTCCACGCGCTCAACTACTCCTGCCCCTTCGTGCCCATCCCCTGGCCGCCCATCGGCCGGGTACACAGCGGGCTGCTGACCACCTCCGAATATAAGATCGACGAGGCGGCGCGCGTCGCCCTCCCCTGCCCCTTCTCCTGGCCCCTGAGCACCGCAAACCTGAAGCGCTGCCTGCTGGTGTCCCGCCTGCCCATTGAGGGCAGCGACAAGGAGCTGGTGCTGGTGAATCTGCACCTGGAGGCCTATGACGACGGCGCAGGCAAGATCGCCCAGACGCAGCAGCTGATGGGTCTGCTGCAGGAGGAGTATGAGAAGGGCAACTACGTCATCGCGGGCGGGGACTTCAACCAGACCTTCCCCGGTTCTCTCGACGTCTACCCGATGATCGACCCGGAGTACTGGACGCCCGGCGTGCTGGAGGAAAGCTCCCTGCCGGCCGGCTTCTCCTATGTCTACGACCTGGCGGCCCCCAGCTGCCGGCTGTTGAACCAGCCCTATAACCCGGCGGACACGGCCCACACCCAGTACTACATCATCGACGGCTTCATCGTCTCCCCCAACGTGACGGTCAGCGAGGTCTCCACGCTGGATCTGAGCTTTGCCAATTCCGACCACAACCCGGTCTGCATGAGCGTGACGCTGGAATAAACACATTCCATATACAAACAGCTTCCACAGGGGCGGTAAGACATTTGTTGAAACAATGTCTAAACACCGCCCCTGTCGCTTTGCATAAAGAATTGGAAGCATTTTGGGTGATTTTGATAAAAATCCTTCCGGTCTGACCCCTAAACTTGATTTTAAACCCGCGGATTGTTAAACTGTAAGCAGGCACTTTTTAAGAAAAGAGGGATCAAATGAGAGACCTGAAACATCTGATTACATTCGAAAACCTCCTGCAGACGGCCAACAACGCCCTCGTCGCCCAGGCCAAGAGCGACGGCAAGGTCTGCGTGGCCTACACCTGCGAAAACGTTCCCGAACCCCTGCTGAACCTGGGGGACTGCTGCTCCATCCGTCTCTTTGCCCCCCACACCGGCTCCATGGACATCGCCACCTACTACATGACGAATCTCCTGTGCGAGCCGAGCCGCGCCCTGCTGGAGCGCGCCATCGAGGGCGGCTTCAACTTTGCTGACTGCGTCATCACCCCCGACGGCTGCACCATGATGAACCGCGCGGTGGAGAACATGGAGCTGCTGCACACCATGGGCGAGGGCAATCCCCACTTCTTCCATGAGTACATGGAGATCGCCTTCAAGAACACCGAGAGCGACGTGGCGCTGGCCGTGCTGCAGTGCACGAACCATGTGCTCAAGCCCCTGCACGAAAACTACGGCGTGGACGTCTCCGACGCTGCGATCCGCGAGGCTGTGGAGCGGCACAACAAGGTCTGCCGCCTGATCCGCGAAATCGGCGAATTCCGCAAGGGCGACAAGCCCCGCATCACCGGCTACGAATTCCATGTGCTGTGTCTTGCCACCTATGTATGTCCCAAGTACCTGATTCTCGACATGCTGGAGGAGACCCTGGAAGAGCTCAAGACCCGCGAGCCGGACGACAAGCCCTACCGCGCCCGCCTGCTGGTGGTCGGCTCCGAGATGGACGACCCCGGCATGATCAAGCTCATTGAGGAGCAGGGCGCGCTGGTCTGCTGCGACCGCTTCTGCTTCGGCTCCTACCCCGGCCGCTGCGAGATCGTCCTCAACGACGAAGAGGACGCGCTGACCCAGGTCTGCCGCCACTACATCACGAACTGCCAGTGCCCGCGCATGATGAGCATGGACAAGGTCTACGGCCGCAAGCAGTACGTGGCCGACCTCGCCCGCGAGTACAAGGCCGACGGCATCATCTACCAGCAGGTCAAGTTCTGCGACCCCTGGGCCTATGAGAGAACGCTGGGCTCCGCGATGCTGCATGCGGACTTCGGCTATCCGGTCCTGTCCGTTGACCGCCCCTACAACATTGCCTCTTCCTCCGGCCAGATGCGCACCCGTGTGCAGGCCTTTGTGGAGAGCATCGAGATCAAGAAGATTCAGAGAGGTGAGCAGGCATGAAAACGGTTCCGAAAGTTGTCAATCCCGTCAAGCGTGCCGGTGAACAGTCTCCCGGCAAGATCTATGACGAGAAGCTGAAGGTGCGCGCCCGCCGTGAGTGGCGCGGCGTGAAGGACACCTTCTATGATTACACCCGCTGGCTGTACCTCATCTTTGTGCTGGCCCGCTTCATCGTGGTGCCCCGCAACATCAAGGGCTTCTTCCGCTACCGCTGGATGATGAGCTACCTCTTCGTGCCCCACGGCATGGACAAGTTCACCATCGGCCTGCGGGACGAGGCGCTGCGCATCGCCCACACCTCCTTCAACTTCGTCATCGCCGACGTGACCCAGGCCATCGCCAACTGCTTCCGCGGCGACCGCCGCGTGGGCAACGACAAGGCCTACTCCGACAAGTGCGTCATCACCGACGAAAACTCCATGGTCACCTTCATGATGGGCTTCGACACCAAGAAGGTCCACACCATCCTGCGTGAAGTGCCCACCATGTTCGCCTCCAACATCTTCCATCAGTTCAACGTCATGCACTATCTGGACATCGCCCAGCAGTACGGCATCCCCGGCGACGTCTGCCCCATGCCCGAGGCCGAGGCCGGCATCTCCATCGACGACGACTTCTGCGTCCTGGGCTCCTGCGCCGTGCAGAACAACACCACCTGCGACGGCTCCCTGATGGGCAACGGCATCATCGCCAAGCGCCTGGAGCGCGAGTACGGCATCCCCACCTTCCAGCTGGCCACCCCGCTGCGCCACAAGGAGCCGGACGTCATGGAGTATGCCGCCCGCGAGATCAAGAAGGCCATCGCCTTCGTCGAGGAGCACACCGGCGAGAAGTGGGACTGGGACGTGTACTTTGCCGCGGCCAAGCGCGTCAACGACGCCACCCGCTGCCGCATCGCCCAGATGGAGATCAACTCCACTCCCTATCCCCAGTTCTTCGGTGCCGCTTTCAGCCTCTATAACGACACCAACTACATGGGCAACTCCGGCCGCAACGCCGACTTCGTCAAGATCGACCACAAGCTCCTGAAACTCGCCCAGCGGGGCTATGAGGCCAAGCGCATGTATGCGAAGGAGTACCGCCATCGCTGCATCGTCTGGGGCGTGCAGCCGCAGTACGTCATCGACATGCTCTACTGGATGGTCCAGTGCTGGGGCGTCATGCCGCTGACCGACATGCTCTCCGTCATCAACACCGAGATGATCGCCGAGGTGGACACGCCCGAGAACCGGGAGCAGGCCTACCGCGACATGGCCATGCTGAACATGGAGATGATCATGCGCAACCACACCCACGGCGGCTACAAGGTCCTGGTGGACGAGCTGTGGGAGCTGTGCGAGAAGATGAACGCCGACATCGTCATGATGTGGGAGCATATGAGCTGCAAGGCGCTGACCGGCATGCACGGTCAGTTCGAGGAGCAGGCCCGCGAGCGCGGCATCCACATCATGTGGGTCTCCCACGACCTGTGCGATCCCCGCGTCTTCACCCGTCAGGCCATCCGCGACCAGGTGAACAATTATATGCGCACGGTCATGCGGGAAGAGCCGCTGGATCCGTCGCTGGAAAATATTCCTGATAATGAGGCATATTAAGGAAGGAGAGCGCGAAAAATGAAGAAGCTGCTGAAACTCCCCCTGTATCTGCTGTTGGCCGCGCTGGGCTTTTTCGTAGTCACCTTCACCATCTATTTCTTTAACCTGGATATGAAGGCCACCTCGCTGCTGGCCCCCTGGCTGGAGAAGTGGTACGACCACCTGGAGCGCAAACAGTATATTTAAACGATATCAAGAGAAAGAGAGCTCCCGGATCGCATATGCGATCCGGGAACTCTCACGGTGTCGACAAAATGTCGACACCGTGAAAACCACAAATGAGAACTTCCAAAAGTTCTCATTTGTGAGTATATCAAATGCGAGAGGGAATAACCAATCCCCTCTCGCGCTCTCCCCATGCATGTCCATCTTCTGTCGCATGGGTTGTGTACAGTTTAAGCTCCCGGATCGCAAAAGCGATCCGGGAGCTTTCTAATATGCGGGCGCGTAATACGTGCTCCTGCTGGCCACTGATCACTGACCACTGGCCACTTGAATCAGACGCGGCGGTAGAGGTGGGTATACTCGCGCAGCTTTTTGGCAAGCTCCTTCGTCAGCGCGTCCGGCGCCATGCGCCACTGCCAGTTGCCGCCAAGGCTGCCGGGGGCGTTCATGCGCGCCCAGGCGTCCAGCTCCAGCACATCCTGCATCTGTACGACGAAGAGGCGGGAATTCGTGCCCATGCCGGTGCGGATCATGCCCCAGCACCAGCCCTCTTCCTCGGTGATGCGCATATAGCGCTCAGCGAAGCGGAGGTGCTTTTTCCTGGTGGTCTTGAGCCAGCCCTTGACGGTCTCGTTGTCGTGTGTGCCGATGTAGCAGACGCTGTTTTCCTTGCAGTTATGGGGCATGTAAGGCGCGTCCCCGTCGGCGTCGAAGCCGAATTCCAGGATCTTCATGCCGGGAAAACCGGAGTCAGCCAGCAGCTTCTCCACCTCGGGCGTGGTGTAGCCCAGGTCCTCTGCGATGAACTCCAGACCGGTGAACCAGTTTTTCAGCACGCCGATCAGGCCCATGCCCGGGCCGGGCTTCCAGCGGCCGCGGCGGGCGGTCTTGTCCCCGTAGGGCACGGCCCAGTAGCTCTCAAAGCCGCGGAAGTGGTCGATGCGGATCACGTCGAAGAGCTTGCCGGCCCCGTCCACGCGGCGGATCCACCAGCCGTAGCCGTCGGCCTTCATGGCGTCCCAGTCGTAGAGCGGATTGCCCCAGAGCTGGCCGTCCTCGGTGAAGGCGTCGGGCGGGACGCCGGCCACCTCCGTGGGCACGTTGTCCTCTCCGAGCTGGAAGAACTTCGGCTCTGCCCACACGTCGGCAGAGTCCAGCGCCACATAGATGGGCACGTCCCCGATGAAGTGGATGCCCTTGCCGTGGGCGTAGTCCCGCAGGGCCTCCCACTGGCGGAAGAACAGGAACTGGAGGAAGACGAAGAAATCCACGTCCTCCCGGAGCTTTTCGCCGTAGGCGGCTACGGCCGCGGGGCGGTGCAGGCGGATGTCCTCATCCGGCCACTCGATCCAGCTCTGCATATCGAAATGGCCCTTCACGGCCATGAAGAGGGCGTAGTTTTCGATCCAGGCGGCATTATCCCGCCGGAAGGCGGCCACTTCCTCCGCATAGCGCTCCCGCCCGCGCTCGAAAGCCAGGCGCAGCACCGGGAAGCGGTTTTCATAGATCTTCGCGTAATCGGTGCGCTCGGGGTTATCCCCCCAGTCGCGCTTTGCGATCTCGCTCTTTTTCAGGAGCTTGTCCTTCACCAGCAGATCCAGGTCGATGTAATAGGGGTTGCCCGCGTAGGTGGAGAAGGAGAAATAGGGGCTGTCGCCGTAGCTGGTGGGGCCGAGGGGCAGCAGCTGCCAGTACTTCTGGCCGGCGGCCTTCAGCCAGTCCACAAACTGATAGGCGCTCTTGCCCATGGTGCCGATCCCGTAGGGGGAGGGCAGAGAACTCATCGGCATCAGGATGCCGCTGGAACGTGTCATAAAAACAACTCTTTTCTTGCGGGGCGGCGGTCAGCCCTTGACGGCGCCGGCAGCCACGCCCTTGATGATATGCTTCTGGCAAATGAGATAGAAAACGATAACGGGGATGATGCTCAGCAGGATCAGAGCCATGGTCGCGCCCAGGTCGACCGTGCCGTAGCTTCCCTTCAGATACTGGATGTGAATGGGAATGGTGCGGTACTCGTTGATATCCAGCACCAGGTATGGCAGCAGGTAGTCGTTCCAGATCCACATGATCTCCAGGATGCCGACGGAGATCATTGTCGGCTTGAGCATGGGGAACACCACGGAAAAATAGGTCCTGACCGGGCCGCAGCCGTCGATGGACGCTGCCTCCTCGATCTCCAGCGGAATAGACTTGACGAAGCCCACAAACATGAAGATCGAAAGCCCCGCGCCAAAGCCCAGGTAGACGATCGGGATGGTCCAGGGGGTATTCAGATGGAGAGAGTCGGCGGTCTTGGACAGCGTAAACATGACCATCTGGAAAGGCACCACCATGGAAAACACGCAGAGGTAATAGATCACCTTGCAGAAGAGGGAATTGACCCGCGCGATATACCAGGCGGCCATGGAGGTGAAGAGCAGGATCAGCGCGGTGGAGGTCAGGGTGATCAGCGCGCTGAAGGCGACGCTCTTCCAGAAAGGATAGTTGCCGAAGGTCATACCTTTGATGAAGTTGGAGAAACCGGCCCACATCTCTCCCGTGGGGAGGGCGAAGGTATCGGTTTTAACAAAGGTGTTGACCTTGAAGGAGTTGATGACCACGCTCAGTACCGGCAGCACATAGATGATGCAGATCACAGCCAGCACTACGGACATGATGGTTTTCCGCCTGCGTTCGGCGGCCAGACTTTCCTGTTTCGGCATTACTGCTGCACCTCCCTCTTACGGGTATAAGCCAGTTGAGCAAGCCCAATGCCGGCTACCAGAATAAAGAACAAAACGGCCTTGGCCTGGGCGACGCCCTTGGAGGCCGAGTTGGAGTTGTAGAACGTGTTGTAGATGTTCAGCGCCAGCATCTCGGTGGTTTTGATGTTCGATCCGTCCGGCTGGATAATGAAGGGCAGTCCGCCGGTCAGAGCGAGGTTCTGGTCAAAGAGCTTGAAGCCATTGGTCAGGCTCAGGAAGGTGCAGATCGTTATGGAGGGCATGACGTTTGGAATCGTCACCCGGAACAGCGTCTGCCATTTGGAGGCGCCGTCGATCTTCGCGGCCTCCAGCATATCCTCCGGCACAGACTGGAGCCCCGCGATGTAAATGATCATCATATAGCCGATCTGCTGCCAGCACATCAGGATGATCAGGCCCCAGAAACCATACTTGGTCTCCATGAGGATGGAGGTCCCGTAGCGGGAGAGGATGCCGTCGAAGATCATGGACCAGATGTAGCCCAGCACAATACCGCCGATCAGGTTCGGCATGAAGAACACCGTGCGGTACAGGTTCGAGCCCTTGACGCCCTGGGTCAGGACATAGGCCGCGGCAAAGCCGAGGATGTTGATAAACAGGAGGCTGACAAGTGCAAAGAGAGCCGTGTACCAGAATGCGTGCATGAAGGTCGGGTCTTTTAACGCCGCAGCATAGTTGTCGAGGCCGATAAACTTGGCGTTGCGGATCAGTTTGAATTTGCAGAAGGAAAGATAGATGCCCTGGAAGAAGGGCCATACAAAGCCGATGGCAAAGGCGGCCGTTACGGGTCCGAGGAACAGCCAGAACCAGCGGCGCAGGGGATTTTTGAAAATACCTTTCAAAGTACCATCTCCCTTATTTGAAAACAAAGCGGGACGGACGAAATCGCCCGTCCCGCAGGTTAATCACTTGCTCACTTTTCGCTGATTCGTAAAATCAGCCGTTGGCGGCCTGGTACTGGACAGCCCAGCCATCGACGAAAGCGGTCTTGACCTGCTCCCAGTTGGCGTCGGACTGATCAGCGTTGTAGGCGTTCAGAGCGGAGACCAGAGCGGCGCGGTACTCGTCCACATTGGGCTGGTAGTTGGTGGCCCAATCCATGACGTAGCAGCCATCCGCAATGTAGTCAGCAGCATCGGTCAGGAAGCCGTTCTCGGATTCGGGAGCGTTCTTGTAAGGCAGGATGCCCAGCTGCTCGACCATGATGCCGGCGGCCTCGGGATCGGAGACCAGCCACACCATGAAGTCCATGGTAGCCTTCTTATCGGCGTCGGAAGCCATGTCATTGATGGCCCAGCAGTTCTCGGTACCGCAGTTCAGGCCGGCCTTCTCCTCGCCTTCCACACCGCAGTAGTAGGGGATCATGGTGGCGTTGGGGACATCTTTGGAGACCGCGGCGTACTCCCAGGAGCCGTTGACAAAGAAGGCAGCCTTGCCGGTCTTGAACTCGTTCTCCGCGTCATGACCGCCGGTGGCCAGATCCTTCGGGTCGGTCAGGCTGTTGTTGATGCACAGGTCGTACAGGTTCTTGAAGTTCTCCATGTAAGCACCGCTCAGCTCGGCAGGGCACTCGGTCCAGCCGCCGGCGTCGCGCTCTTCATAGAAGTACTCCAGGTTGGCCATGTGGCCGGTGAAGCGCCAGGAAGAGGAGCCGTCCATGTCGGAGGAGGAGAAGGCGTCGAAGCCCAGCTCGTCCGCGCGGGCGTGGATGTCCTCGGCGACGGCCTTCAGGCCCTCAAAGTTCTCGAGCTCGTCCATGCTGTGGCCGGCAGCCTCGATCAGGTCGGGGTTGACGATGATGCCATAGCATTCGTAGCAGTAACCGATGGAGACCAGGCGGCCGTCCTCATCATAGAGGTTGTAGGCGTCGGTGCTCAGCTCATTGGCGATAGGGGTGTCGGTCAGGTCCATGGCAAACTCGCCCCATTCCTTCACGCCGGCCTGGTTGCCGATGATGAAGAGGGTGGGCGCGGAGGACTTGTCCATCTCAGAGGTCAGCGTCTGGCTGTAGGTGCCGGAGGCGGCGGTGACGACCTTCACGGGGACACCGGTCTTCTCAGTGTACAGCTTGGCAAGACCCTGTGCGGCCTCATCCAGCTCGGGCTTGAAGTTCAGCCAGTAAACAGAGCCTTCGCTGTCGGCGTAGGCGGTGCCGCCCGCAGCAGCCAGAGCGAAGACCATGACGAGCGTCAGGGCCAATGCGATAATCTTTTTCATTTCATTCTCTCCTTTTCTTTTTTCCTCGCGCTGCGAGGTGATTTCCTTTTTTATTTTCATACCCCGAGGGGACTGAAAACCCTGTTACAGATCGCAGACCGACTGGCCCGCGCGCAGCTTTGCCTCCAGCCGCAGATGCTCTGTCGGCGCTCCGTTTTCCATCGTATCCAGCAGGATCCGCACGCTCTCGCGGCCCATCTCCTCCACCGGCTGTACCATCGTGGTCAGCGTGGGATTGGCGTATTCTGACACGTTCAGCCCGTCAATCGCAATCACCGAACAGTCCTGCGGAACGCTCCGCCCATGATCCTGCAGCGCTTTCATCGCCGCCATCGCTGTCGTGTCGGACAGCGTCAGCAACGCGGTAAAGTCAACGCCGCAACGCAGCAGCCTGCACACGCCCTCGTAAGTCTCCGGCATCTCGAAGCAGCCGCCGGTTTCCACCAGCAGATTCGAGTCAAAGGCTATGCCGTAATCCCGCAGAGCCGAGCGGAACCCGTCATAGCGCAGCTCGCTGATGGAGCGGTCGCTGCAGCTGGGTACCACCGCGGCGATGCGCCGGTGACCGCAGCGTATCAGATGCTCCGTCGCCCGATAGGCGGTCAGGTGGTCATCAATGGAGACTGAGGAATAGTCCTTTTCCTCCAGAGAGCCGAAGCAGTTGGTATATGAGCAGCAGACATAGGGTACGCCGATCAGCGTCAGCTCCGCCGGCGTATAATCAAAACGACCGCCGAGGAAGATCAGACCCTGCAGCTTTTTTTCCCGTTCGAGAATCGCGCCGGCCTTCACTTCATCTGCATCGGAGTCGATAAAACGGGGCACCATCGTGTAACCCGCCCGGTCGATCTCCCTGCCGATGGTCTTGAGCATCTCGGCAAAAAACAGATTCCCCGTCCCGCGGACCACGACCCCAATCGCGTCCGAACGGCTGCGCACAAGATCCCGGGCGCTGTTGTTTGGGATATATCCCTGGGTCTCCACTTCCTGCAGCACGCGACGGCGTACCGTCTCGCTTACATCCGGATGCTTGTTGAGTACGCGCGAAACCGTGCTTACACTGACTCCGCAGACTTTGGCAATATCCTTGATCGTCACGCGCTTTCTCCCCAAAAAATCCCGAGAAAAGCAAGAAGTGATTCCCGGGAACGTTACCGGAAACGTTTCCAGCTCTTTTACGATTTCATGATACTGCCTCCGTGCCGCAAAGTCAACGAGGAAAGGCGATCTGCCTGAATTTTCGGAGCCTTGCCCTATTTATCCCTGCCGTTTTTGGCTATTTTCACAATATGTGCGCTGCCGGAAGCATCCGTTTCTCTCTGCGGCGGAAACAGCCGGGGTGGATCCGGCGCAAATATGTTCCGGGCCGGCGAAGCGCTTTCCGGCTTTTTACCGCACGGTGTCGACAAGGGGAAAAGCAAAGAGGAGAGCTTCCGAAAAGCTCTCCTCTCAAGGTGTCGACAAAGTGTCGACACCTTGAGCATCAAAAATGAGAACTTCCGGAAAAGTTCTCATTTTTGAGATTATCAAACGCGAGAGGGAATAACCAATCCCCTCTCGCGCTCTCCCCATGCGTGTCCTGCTTCCGTCGCATGCGTTTGTCTACAGTCTGAGAGGAGAGCTTCCGAAAAGCTCTCCTCTTTGCTTGCGTCAAATGCAATGCGGTGCGGGCTCGGCTCAGGTGCTCTCCTACTTCGCTTCGCTCGAATTGGCGGCAATGACGATGTCTCCGGTCTCGGTGTCGATCGTGAGCGTATAGCTGCCTGCTGCCGCAAACACAAGGTTGTTGTCCGAGTCCTTCTTGCCGGGCCTGCGAAGGAACTCATCGCCTTCCGTCACCTGGGCATAGCCTCGGTCTGTACCCAGCTCGCCGGGCGTGACAATGCGGCCGCTCATTCTGTCCTCGGGCACTTCGATCGTCAGAGAAGCCGTACCGTCACCATTGTCGACGAAATAATAGGTTTCGGCATCGTCTCTGTTGTCCCAGTCATTCCAGTCGCCGATCAGCAGCAGCGCGTCAGCATCGAGCCGGAGGATCGAGGAGGCGGCCTCGCCATAGTTATCCAGCGCCTGCTGCAGCCCATCCTCGTCTCTGGCGCTCTTTATCCCGGCCCCCAGCGCCCCGGCAATTGTCCACCAGGCTCTGTGGATCCGTCCCCGGGGGACAGCATGGTCCTTCTGTGCCATGACGGCTGCAATGGCCGGATGAGAGCCGACCGTCTCGTTCGCAAGCGCTGCCAGATTGCTGGGGCCCCAGGAAACTTCGTAGAAACGCTCCAGCTGGCCTTGCTCATCGGACAGATACTGCGCCAGCCTGTGCAGCGCCGCCGCCCTGCGGCTGTCCTCCTGGGGCCGGACGCCCAGCATCCGGAATCCGCTGAAGGAGCCCAGGTGATACTCCTCGCCGTCCACCTCAAAGGAGGGCAGCTCAGCGGTACCCAGGTTCTCCCCCAGAATATCGGCGGCGGCGGAATATCCATCCACAGTACTGATCACCGCAGCGCATCCGGAATTGAGGGCGCCGACGTCGGATGAATTGACAAAGCTCTTGGAGGACAAAAGCTCCTTCAAGCCGCGGGCGGCAATCAGGCCCTGCGGGCTCGCGAAGGTATCTTTCAGGGAAAGAAACGCGCCATTGGAATCGGTCTCCCACTCGGAGACGCAGCCGGTGCCAAAAAACCAGGACGCGATATAACTGGGGTTGCTTTCGCTTTCCATCGCGAAACGCTTTCCTGCGGCCTTGCAGTCCTCCAGAAGCTTCCCGAGCGAGCTCAGGTCTTCCTCGGGAATGACAGCCTTATCATAATACAGGAGGAATCCGTTGTCCGCGGTCAGCGGGTATGCGTACAGTCTGCCCTCTGCGGAGGCTGCATCCACCGCATCGGCGTCATTGGCGGCGATGACGGCTTCGCTGTCCGCTTCGTCCGGACTGTCCAGCGCGCCGGCCTTGGTCAGAGAGTCCAGCCGCTCCTGCGTAAAGCAGAAAAGATCGACCTCAGTTTTCGGATCTGCGGTCAGCCGTCTGGCAGCCGCAGTTTCTTCCATGGGCTGAACCGTCGCGTGAAAGAGGATGCCGTCGGCATTGATGGCATTGAAATCGTCGATCTGTCGGAATGTCAGGTCTGTGATGGTTTCGGGGACCCAGACGGTAATATCATATTCCCCGGCAAGATCCGCGGCGGGCACAGTCTCATCCTTGGGCGCCTCTGTTTCGACCGCAGATCCGGCGTTTGCAGGAGAGGCGCACGCGCATAATACGAATACCATGAGCAGTGTAAGGATCACAGCGGCTCTTTTCTTCATAACAGTTCCTCCTGATACGATTTCTCACTTTCCGGCGCGGGACATGCGCCGCGGACGGTTCAGACCCGAAGCTCCAGGCCCAGCTCCTCGGGCAGGAAGCGGGGGCAGGTGTTCTCGGACACGGTGATGACCGAGGACGCGAGCCGCGAGCCGATCTGGCAGGATTCCATCAGGTTCTTGCCGTAGGTCAGGCCGATGGCGACGCCGGCAAAGAAGGCGTCCCCCGCGCCGGCGGTATCCCGCACCAGCACGGTCTGGGCCGGGCACACGCCGTACTCCCCTTCCATGGACGCGAAGACCGCGCCCTGGCTGCCCATAGTGACCACCATGGCGGGGATGCGGGCACTGGCGACGCGGTCGCGCAGCTCCAGGCTCATCTCCTCGGGTGACAGACCCTCAAACTCCGCGGCGAAGAGGATGCCCGCCTCCTGCACATTGCAGACAAAGCAGTCCACCGTCTGCAGGAAATCCCGCCGCTGGGTGGCGATGGACATGTTGGCCACCACGGCGTAGACACGCTTCTGGTACTTGCGGGCATAGCGGAAGACCTGCTTGACGACCTCCTGGTCCATGTCGATCTCCACCACCACGCTGTCCGCGTCGGCAAAGATCTCGTCCCCGTGCTCCTCCAGCAGCTCCACCATGGCGTCCATGTTCGGGCGCTTGGAGAGGGAGGAGGCGATGTCGCCCCCGGCGTCGTGGATGGCGAGCCAGATGCCCATGCCGTCTGGCACGCGGGGGACGAAACGGGTGTCCACCTTGTGATTGTTGAGCTTGCGGATCACGTCCTCGCCCTGGGAGGTATCGTCCACCATGCTGACGAAGCGGGGCCGCAGCTCCACATTGGCAATGTCCTCCACCACGTTGCGGCCCACGCCGCCGTGCACGAACTCCACCCAGCCGGAATTGCGCCCGGCGGGGATATACTTGCTCTCGGGAAAGCCCTTGATGTCCAGAAACACGTTTCCACAAACCACGATCGGCATACTCGACACCTCGTTTTTCCTTTTTTGCCAGTATATCACAAAAGCCGCACGGGCGTAAACCCGTGCGGCTTTTGTTTTTTACGATATCATTTGTTTTTTCGCTATCAGCAGTATTTTGCGATCAGGCCGCGGATGCGCGCGGCGCAGGATTTGACGATCGCCTCGTCCTCCGGCTGCAATTCATAGAGCGGCGCGCGTACGGAGCCGATGTCCGGCCCGCCGTTTTCCCGCAGGATGCCCTTGATGGCCGCGTACATGTTGCCCTTGCAGGAGCACATCTCATAGATTGCGTGGCAGCACTCGTCCTGGATCTCCCGGGCCAGGGCGATCTCGCCCTTCTGCACCAGCTCATAGATCTTCAGATACAGCTCCGGCATGGCGCCGTAGGTGCCGCCGATGCCGCCGATAGCGCCGGCCACCAGGCCGGAGAGCAGCTGCTCATCCGGGCCGTTGAAAACGATGGCCCCCTCGTCGCGCCACATCTCGATATCCTGCACGGGCATGGAGGAGTTCTTCACGCCGATGACCCGGGGATTCTTCAGCATCTCCCGCAGCAGGGCGGAGGACAGGGCCACGCCAGCCAGCTGGGGAATGTTGTAGATGATGAAGTCCGTATTGGGAGCGGCGGAGGAAATGTCATTCCAGTACTTGGCCATGCCGTAGGGCGGCAGGTGGAAGTAGATGGGCGGGATGGCCGCGATGGCGTCCACGCCCAGGCTCTCGGCATGGGCGGCCAGCTCCA
>CAMOXI010000003.1 GCA_946628965.1 uncultured Clostridia bacterium
GCTCCGGCGCAAAGATGCCGAGCACGCGGTAGGCGCTCTCCTGACCGGCGATGTCGCCGAGCTTGACGACGGTGAAGTCGGACTCGGTGTTGCGCAGGGACAGGAGCTGGTCGGCGGTGCCGCCGGCATTGATGTCAATGTAGGTGAAGCCGGCGGAGTTGGCGAAGGCCTGGGCACCGATGTGGTTGGAGGCCTTGGCGCCGTTGGTGGAGGCCTTCAGCGTGTCGGGATTGGCCTTGCCGAACTCGACCAGGGAGTTCAGATCGGGGAAGCGGTCATCATCGGCACGGACGATGACGATGGAGGTCTCGGTCACGTGGTTGCAGATGGCCTTGAAGTCGGCGGTGGTGTAGGTGCCGAGCTCCTGGACGATGGAGTTATTGAAGTTGGGCAGGTTCATGACGCCGATGGTCATGCCGTCGGGGTCGGCCGCGGCCAGCTGGGACCAGCCGATGGAGCCGGAGCCGCCGTCCACGTTCTCAACGACCACGGTCTGGCCGATGTACTTCTCGGCATACTGGGCCAGGATGCGGGCGGGGCCGTCGGTGCCGGAACCGGCCTTGTAGGCGACGATCAGGGTGACGGGGCCGTCGGGAGCGAAGGCGCCGCTCTCGGCAGCGGGAGCACCGGCAGAGTCACCGCTCTCGGCAGCGGGAGCGCTGGCGGGGGCGCTGCTCTCACCGCAGGCGCAGAGAGCGAAGATCATGCAGAGAACAAGTGCAAGTGCGAAAAACTTTTTCATTTGCGTTTTCCTCCTTTAAAATTACTGCCATGCAGTATCAGTTTGATTATAGTTTAGCGGGGCGGACCTGTCAACATTTACAAAAAAATTTTAGAGGATCTTCACGCAGTCGTACATTTTTCACTGCTTCGGCGCATAGATTTGGAAAAAACGGATGCTGGAGGGATTTCATGAGGATTTTGCGCGAGGGGAGCCGCGGCCCTGCCGTGCAGCTGCTGCAGCTGGCGCTGAACCGGGCGGAGATGGGAGCGCTTTCGCTGGACGGCCGCTTCGGCCCGGCCACCGGGGCAGCGCTGCGCGCCTTTCAGACCCGCATGGGCCTGCGCCCGGACGGCGTTGCCGGGGCGCTGACCCACCGGGCGCTCACGCCCTGGTACACGGGCTATCTGACCCACCGGGTGCAGCGGGGCGAGAGCTTCCGGTCGATCGCCAGCCTCTACGGCGCGCAGCTGCAGGCGGTGATGGCCGCGAACCCGGCCCTCGCGCCGGAAAATCTCCCGCTGGGGGCGGAGATCGCCGTGCCGCTTCCCTTTCCCGTCGTGCCGACGGGGATCGACTACTGCGCAGAGCTGGTGGCTTACTGTGTGGAAGGTCTCGCCGCCCGCTTCCCCTTCTTCCGCGCGGGCGCCATCGGCCGCAGCGCACTGGGAAAGCCCCTGCGCAGCCTGACGCTGGGTCAGGGGGCCAACCGGGTGCTCTATAACGCCGAGCACCACGCCAACGAGTGGATCACCACGCCGGTGCTGCTGCGCTTTGCCGAGGAGCTGGGAAAGGCGGCGGTCAGCGGCGGCGCCCTGCTGGGCACCGATGCGGCCGAGATCCTGGACTATGCCCAGATCACGCTGATCCCGGCGGTGAACCCGGACGGCATGGATCTGGTGACAGGCGAGCTCACGGCGGGACGGGACTTTGAAAGCGCCCGGCGTATGGCGGCGCAGTACCCGCGCTTCCCCTTTCCCCGGGGCTGGAAGGCCAACCTCCGCGGGATCGATCTGAACCTGCAGTACCCGGCGGGCTGGGAGCAGGCGCGGGCGAACAAGTTTGCACAGGGGATCGTCTCGCCCGCTCCGGGGGACTATGTGGGTTCTGCCCCGCTGGAGGCGCCCGAGAGCCGTGCGCTGTACGCGTTCACCCGGCGCTTTGACCCGGCGCTGACGCTCTCCCTGCATACGCAGGGGGAGGTCATCTACTGGAAGTACCGGGATCTGGAGGTGCCGGGAGCCGAGCGGATCGCGGCGCTCTTCGCCGACCTCTCCGGCTATGCCGCCGAGGAGACGCCTTACGCCTCCGGCTTTGCGGGCTACAGGGACTGGTTCCTCCAGGACTACCGTCGCCCGGGCTTTACGCTGGAGCTGGGCCGGGGCGTCAATCCCCTGCCGATCACGGACTTTGACGCGATCTACGAGCGCGTGCGGGGGATCCTGGTCCTCGCCGCGCTGGTGACTTGAGGGGCGGTGTAAAGAGACCGAAAAACAGGAAAGCGGCAAGCCCTAAAAGGGGACTTGCCGCTTTCCTGCTGTTTTTTCCCGTTGTATGCGAATCAGTATGAGAGCGCCTTGTAGGTATATTCGTGCGTTTCCGACGGAATATCTTCTCGCCATGAGAAATCGTATTTTTTCTCAGTCAGAACGTTTCCGTTTTCATCATATGTATACTTGAACTGTGTAAAAGGCGTCGTTGTTCCGCCGACAGAGACCTCAGCTAAGTTGCCGAAAGAATCGTAAGTTCTATCGCGCCAGCTGAATGGGGCGCCCTGCTCGTCCAGCTGCTCCCATCTGATTTCCCGGCCCTCCCCGTCGTAATAAAACCTTGTTTGGGCAACAAGGGCGCCGCCCTGATAAGTATAACAGCTTCTCGTACTTCCGTTTGCCGTTGTTTCATAGTCGTACAGAATGGTTTTATCGGCCTCGGGATTGATCGCGAGCCTTAGACAGCGAATCAGCTTCCCGGTGTTATCATATTCATACTGATAGAGCCATTGCGGGAAGATGTGCGCGGTAATCTGTTCTCCTTCCAGCATAAATGACATTTCCGAATGGAATTGCATATATAAATCATATCTCGATTTTATCATTTCATACTGTGCCGGGTCTTCGACTGTAGTCTCCATGTTCCGCAGCTCTTCTTCGGAAGAAAGCCACTCCTCGTCTTCCATGCCGCAGAGAGGCCCGTCCACAAGGAGGCGGCCTTCCTCGTCAAAAGCGCGGCAAGTGCCGTGTAAGTGCCAGTCCTGTATCTCCACCTCCTGCGTGCAATTCCCGTTGCCGTCATATTGATACTTCCAGATATGGGGATCCCGGGAATTATCCTCCGATACCGCATAATCCTCTATGAGAAGACCGTCCTGGTTGATCTGGCAGTTGTGCTGCCAGAGAATCATCTCCCCTGTTTTCATGTTCCGTTCCTGTTCCGTATCCTTGACCCAAACGACGCGTTCCTCTGTCTCCCCGGCCGATGGGGCAGCCAAGGGATCTGCGCTGAGCAGAAACAGTGCTCTGCCGGCAGGCCACGCTTCCCTTGGGGTGATGTGCCCACATCCGCAAAGAAGCAGGGCGATCAAAAGGAATGAGATACTGATTTTTAAGTGACGCATGATGTCCTCCCCTTTCTGATTCTGTTAATTGCCTTTCGGTTTTCAGACCGGCCGGGTCAGTATCCGCGCACTGCAGCCGGCCGCGTTCCGGCAGCGCACTCACGAGCCCACGATCGTTTCGAGCACTTCGTCCAGGGTCCTTCCGCTCTCATACATGTCGATCCCGTCGATAAACGTGATCTTCGACAGCGCTTCGGAATATTCAGCTTCACTGCAGGGGCTACCATTCAGCTCATAGCTTTCGTCGGTTATCTGCTCGACGTCGTCGATGAACCACATGGTGTAGCCGTGGACATACGAGAAAGCAACGCGGCACTCACGGCAGTCATACAGGATCGTCTCTTCGAGTGACGGCGTCCCGGCGCCTGTGCTGTATCTTGTATAGAGATACGGCTTCCCGTCGAGGCTGGCGATACCTGCCTCGCCATAATTACCGCCCAACTCGCAGCAGATTTCGATTCTCTCAAAGACCGGTTCCACGCGGCCGTCCCGGATATCATAGACACCGCACAAGACCATCGGCTCGTTATAAGCGACGGCCTCGGAGATATACCGTCGGTAGAAGATGAGCAGTTCGTCGTCTGCGTCCCCGTCCAGGTCGCACAGCATGCCATGATCCGTTTGAAAATAGGCATAGCGTTCTTTCTTGGCTTCCTCAATGAAGCTTTGGATCAGCGGGACATACAGCTCGTTTCCGCCCGTTTCCGATGCCGTGGTGTTCGCGGGAGAGGACTGCCCGGCTTCGGCGGGAACCGGCTCGTAGTCGTAGACTTTGCGGGATGAGAGCATAAAAGCATCGTAGGTGGTTTTCCCGCTGAAATCTACATACTCGTTGAAAAATTCATACGTCACTTCTTCGGAGAGGTTTCCGTTTCCGTCATACGTGTAGTCCACATATCGATGTTCTTTTCCGCTGCCGTCCACCGTGCTCGATCTCGAGAGCTTCCCGTCGGGATCATAGATATACGTGGTCTGTTCCGACAGGATCGGGCCTTCATTGTGATACTTGTCATTAAAGTACCAGGAAGCGCTCTGCAGCACACTTCCTTCGTAGTCGTACACCTGGGAATTCATGGCCCAGCCATTGTCCCTGTCGTCCCTTATCAGCAACCCGTTTTCGTAGGTATAGTCGTGGCGCCACTCGATCATGGCCTCGTCTTCCATCCCGGCGGCATATACCTTTTCGGTAATTTTCTCACCGGCGCTGTTGTAGAGATAGCGGGTCAGGTAGGTCTCGCACCTTCCGGAGCTCGGATCGCCCAGGTACCACCACTCAGCGCTGGGCGTGCCGTCCGGGTTGTATTCGTAGACGCGCTGCTGCTCGATGCTGCCGTCGGGGTTATGCTTCGTAATGTCTGCGAGCCGTCCGTCTGCGCCGTAATGGTAGTCGTTGTAGAAGCTCACAGTGTTCGCATCATACAGGTACTCGGTCACGCGCCGGATGCGATATTGCAGCTCCGGCTCCGGGGTGGACAGCGTGGGCGTAGGTTCCGCTTCTGCCTCCGGTGCCGGGGTGGACAGCGCAGGCGAAGGTTCCGCTTCAGTTTCCGTCACTTCAGCGACAGCTTCGGGTTTCACAGGCTTTGAAACGGAAAGTACCTCCCGGGTGACAGGATCCCGTTCGACGCCTTCAAGTTCATCGATCTTCGCCTGAACGCAGTCGGCATAGGCACGGGCACCTGCTTCATTGGGATGGAAAGAGTAGGCGCTTAATAGATTTGACAATGGCGCATATCTTTTACCGGTTTCTGGGTCCTGCTCAATGGCCACATTTAACTCCTGTGGATTTCTAAGGACGGCACCATTTATAAATGGGTGAGCGGTTCCGGCCTCATGTCCTAAAAAAGCATCAAAAACCGGTACAAAATCAATATTCACCCCGTCTGTTTGGCATCTCGCGACGGCCTCCTCAATAGCTGAGTTTAACAAACGGACAGCTAGATTCAAAGTGCGGCATTCGTTTGAATCAAGTGTATAGATAATGCGCTTCCCGTATAAAATAACGCTTTCAACAGGATTCATATCGGAGCGGTCCTCAGGAGTTGGCACTAATTTTGGATATCCTGCTACAAGAATAACAGGCTGTTTATTGGTTGCCTTGTAGATTTCTTTATATGCATTTATTAATCTTTGCTGGATACCTGTTTCAGGTTTATATATTTCTGAGACTGTATCAACGATCATCGATGTCAGCTTGTGTGGCGCCAAGAAATCGCAGCCTGTAAAGGCTTCCGTGACGATTGGAACAAATCCTGCATCATTTCCGCCAATAGTAAGTGTTACATAGTCTATTTTCTTGCCTTTAAGGTGTGTAAATATATCCCCCTGAAGAGGAAGAGTTGACTCAGCGTCGTTTTTTTGGGCAATCGACAAGGTGTTTGAGAACAGATCATAAGATTCAATCTTAAAGTACGGCTTGGCGAGTCTGGTATGAAAGAAGTGTTCAATTTCCGCTCCGCTGGCGGCAACAAAGTACCAGGATGCTTCCGTATCATTTGTCCCGTCCCAGTGCTTATCCGACATTTTGATCATGTTCCCGTTGGCGTCGGGGAGCTCCAGCATGCCCGACCAGGCCTTTTTAGAGCGATGGGCGAGCCAGTCGTCCTGCTGTATTCTGACACGGATGTCTGAGTCCTGATAAAAGAAGGGCTCGATCCCCTCCCCGGAGGAATAGGAATCCCCCATGGCGACCAGAATGCGGCGATCGCTGCCCGAACTGCCGCCCTGCGCCCGTGCTTCCGGCATGAGGGATGCCAGTACAACGAGGGCAAGCGCCAGGCAAAGGCATTGCTTCCATCTGTTTTTCATATGCCACCTCACATTGTGTCAAGCATCTCGACTGTCAGGCGATCGAGGGCGTCTGCGTCGATGTGGTCGATCCTGATCACCAGCAGCGCGTTCCCGTCCGGGATGGTCTCGTAAAAACAGTTTTCCTGGCTGTCATAGCTGGTGATTACGTCCGTCTCGGCCAGAATGATCTGTACGCCGCGTGTTGACTGCAGGTTGTAGGAAAAGGGGTAGGCCATGATGCTGCCGTTGATTTCGTAAATCGTCCAGTAAACTTCCGGCGACACATGATATGTGGTATACATCGGATGCTTTTCACCGGAGCTCTCCGAAACCGGCGCTGCCTCATAATATGCGCCGTCCATCGTGTAATCGGAGGAGACCGGAAACGTATCAAACCCTCTGGCGGACAATTCCGCCGAGACCTCCTTTTCCGAGGACACGGAAGTGGAGCTTTTAACGTCTACAACGTTAAGGATTTCCGAGCGCTCTTCATAATAGGTCTCTGCATCCCGCTCCGGCAATTCCCTCTCCAGTTCGGCAAGCGCCGCCTCATACGCCTCGTTCGATACCGCTTTGATTCTCTGCTGCCGGATATAGAAGCCGACGGCGACGCAGAGGATCAGGATACAGGCCGCGAGCGGAAGCAGCCACTTGACTGCCGACCGCTTTTTCGCGGGACTCTGCCTCTTGTTTTCCGCCGCCCCGGGATCCTGCTGCGCGTCAAAAAGAACATTCCGCGCGCCGCAGTAGGCGCAGTATCGATTCTCCTGTTTGATCGGTTTTCCGCAGTTCTTGCACTTCATTTATATATTCTCCTGACTTGTATTTTCGCAAGGGAATAATTACCAGCAGCCTCATTTCGCGAAAATCCGCGCTCTGATAATAGCATGTTTCGAGATCAGGCAAAACGCAATTTCGAATCATACCGGTATCAAAGCCCGGATTTTCAGGAAAAATATGCAGATTTGTTCGATAACGGCTTCAGTTCAGGAAATCCCGCAGCTTCTTGGAGCGGCTGGGGTGGCGCAGCTTGCGCAGGGCCTTGGCCTCGATCTGGCGGATGCGCTCACGGGTGACGTTGAATTCCTTGCCCACTTCCTCCAGGGTGCGGGTGCGGCCGTCCACGATGCCAAAGCGCAGCTCCAGCACCTTCTTCTCGCGGGGGGCCAGGGTGTCCAGCACCTCCTCCAGCTGCTCGCGCAGCAGGGAGAAGGAAGCGGCCTCGGAGGGCTCGGAGGCGTCCTCGTCGGGGATGAAATCGCCCAGGTGGGAGTCCTCCTCCTCGCCGATGGGGGTCTCGAGGGACACAGGCTCCTGCGCGATCTTCAGAATGTCGCGCACCTTGTCCACGGGCATATCCATCTCGGCGGCGATCTCCTCGGCGGAGGGGTCGTGCCCCAGCTCCTGCAGGAGCTGACGGGAGACGCGGATGGTCTTGTTGATGGTCTCGACCATGTGCACGGGGATGCGGATGGTGCGGGCCTGGTCGGCGATGGCGCGGGTGATGGCCTGCCGGATCCACCAGGTGGCGTAGGTGGAGAACTTGTAGCCCTTGGTGTAGTCAAACTTCTCCACGGCCTTGATGAGGCCCAGGTTGCCCTCCTGGATCAGGTCCAGAAACAGCATGCCGCGGCCCACGTAGCGCTTGGCGATGGAAACCACCAGACGGAGGTTTGCCTCGGTCATACGGTGCTTTGCCTCCTCATCGCCCTCGGACATGCGCACGGCCAGAGCGATCTCCTCCTCCGGCGTCAGCAGGGGCACCTTGCCGATCTCCTTGAGGTACATGCGCACCGGGTCGTCGGTGGCGAAGGTATCCATCAGGGCGTCGGTGTCGGTGATCTCCTCCTCGGGGACTTCCTCGATGTCGGCCAGATCCTCCACTTCGGGCAGCACGTCGTCGATGGGAGGCAGCGCGTCCTCGCCGCCCACGTCGATATCCACGCCGTTCTGCTCCAGGGTCTCATAGAACTTGCTGACCATGTCGCCGTCCAGGTTCAGATCCTCGATCACGGCCAGCTCCTTGGCGGAGAGGCGGCCGGCCTTCTTGCCCTTCTCCAGCAGTTCCTGGAGGGTCTCCTCCGGAGTCTTGGCGGGGGCGTCGGTCTCTTTCTTCTTGGCGGCCTTGCGCTTCGGCTTGGGCAGCTCCAGCTCGGTCTGGGAGGAAATGTCGGAGACGGAGGCCTCCTCCAGCAGCTTATCGGCCATGCTCTCCAGTTCTTCTTCGGAGAAGTTCATTTCGTCGTTCATCGTTTATCCCCTGTATCCTTTCGTTTCTTTGAGTTTTTTCTGCAGCTCCCGCAGATCCGTTCCCGGCTGCCGGGCGTCCTTATGTTCCTGAATTTTTCGTATATAGTCCTGCAGCGCCTGATCGCTCCGGTTCAGCACCTCCGGCTTCTGGATCACGCGCACCAGCAGGTTCATCTCCTCGCCGGAGAGCGCCGCCCCCAGGGTCGCGGTGTTCACAGTGTCGCCCCGCTCCAGCTTTTGCCGGATGACGCCGTAGATCCGTCCCAGGGCCGGGGCGCTGAAATCCTCTGCCGGGGGAAGATTCGGGCGCTTTACCAGCGCAGGCTCGTTATACAGCAGCCGGATCAGCCCCTCCTCCGCCGCGGCGGAGCCGGGGTCGTCGTAGCGAAGCGCCTTTTCCGGGGGCTGCATCTGGATCCCGGGCCGGGTCTGTTCCCGCTCGTCTGTTCGCTGCGCGCTTCGGATCATGCGTTTTCGCCGCCGCTCCACCTCGCCGGTGACGGCGTCGGCTGCGACGCCCGCCATGGTCGCCACGCGCATGGCGTAGACCTGCCGCTCCAGACTGCCGGGGAGCCGGGCCACGAAATCCGTGGCCTCCCGCAAAAAGGCGACCTTCTGATCGTCCTGCGTCAGATCGTATTTGTCCGTCACGGCTTTCAGCCGGTAGTCCACCTGGTTTTCCGAGGCCTCCAGCAGATTGCGGAAGGCGTCGGGCCCTTTGAGCTTGATGAACTCGTCCGGGTCCTTCGCGCCGCTCATCCGCAGCACCCGGACCTTCACGTCCAGCTGTTCCAGGATGCCGATGGCGCGCTGGGAGGCTTTGAGCCCCGCGCCGTCGTTATCGTAGGCGATGATGACCTCTTTCGTGTAGCGGGAGAGGAGACGCGCCTGCTCCGCCGTCAGCGAGGTGCCGAGGGAGGCCACGGCCGAGTCGAAGCCCGCCTGGTGCAGCGACACCACGTCTATGTTTCCCTCGGAGAGGATAATATATCCGCTTTTTGATTTTTTTGCAAGATTCAGGGCGAAAAGATTCCGGCTTTTGTTGAAGACGAGGGTTTCGGGGCTGTTCATGTACTTGGGCTCCCCGTCGCCCAGGATACGGCCGGAAAAGCCGATCACGTTGCCGCGCACGTCGATGACCGGGAACATGAGGCGGTTGCGGAAGGTGTCGTAAAAGCCGGAGGTCTTGCCCCGGCGGACAAGGCCCGCGTCGGCCATCTCAAAATCGTTGTAGCCCTTGGCCTTCATCGCGTTTCTGAGGCTTTCCCAGCTGTCGGGCGCGAAGCCCAGGCCGAAGTTTTTCGCCGTGGCCGGACCGATGCGGCGCTTCGCCATATAGTCCCGGGCGGGCTGCCCCGCGGGGGTGGAGAGCTGCTCGTAGAAAAAGCGGGCGGCGTCCTTGTTCAAGGCCAGCATGCGGGCGCGCTTGCGGCTCTCGGCGTCGTTTTCCTGCTCGGGCATGGGCATATTGACCCGCCGGGCCAGAAACTCCACCGCCTCCGGGAAGGTGAGGCCCTCGATCTCCATGATGAAGTTGATGACCCCGCCGCCCTTGCCGCAGCCGAAACAGTGGTAGATCTGCTTGTCCGGCGAGACGGAGAAGGAAGGCGTCTTCTCGCTGTGGAAGGGGCAGAGGCCAAACATGTTGCTGCCGCTCTTTTTCCCGAGCCGCACATAGCCGGACACCACGTCCACGATGTCGTTGCGCTCCACCAGCTCCGTTATGAACTTTTCGGGAAAGGCCATATTCGCACCTCCTGGTGCTCAGTTTTGAGCCGTGAGTTTTGAGTTTTGAGATTGCTGCAGAATCATGGTTGTCAGCATCTTTCGCACCTCATCACACAGACTTAAAGCGGCGTGGGCTTCATTGCAGGTAAAATAGTTCTGCCGAACGCCAATTTCAATTTGCGTTTCCAATTCACAAACAGAACCTTTGGCAACGGAAAGGAACTGCCTGTATTCTTTTTCTGTCTGTCTGCCGTGCCCCTCCGCGATATTTGACGGGATAGAGACAGCGGCTCGACGCATCTGATCCGACAGCGCAAACAGCTCTTCCTTCGGCAAGAGCTTCACCAGGGTATAGATTTCATCTGTTAAGAGCATGGCCTTCTGCCAGACGATCAACTCTTTATAGTGCTGCCAGCCCATTCACTGTCCTCCCGCACATCGTATTCGTTTGTTTCCTCAAAACTCGCGCCTCAAAACTCAAAACTATTTCACGCTCCAGGCAAACGGAATGAACAGCTCGCCGTATTTTTCCATGGCGTAGCCGTCGGTCATGCCGGAGATGTAGTCGCAGGCGGCGCGGCCGCGGCCGTCCCGCTCCACGATGGGCTGAAAGTCTTCGGGCAGTTTTTCAGGATGAGCGATATAGTAGTCGTAGAGCCGGCCGAGAATGCCCTCGACCTTGTTCTCCTCGGACTTGGCGATGGGATTGGTGTACACGTCGGCGTACATGAAGCTGTGGAAGAAGTTGAAGGTCTCCTGCATCTTCGGGGACATTTTCAGCTCCCCGTCCCGGCTGTTTTCCACCAGGTCCAGCATGAAGGCGTTGATGCGCTCGCTGTTGCGCTCGCCGCAGTTTGTGCGGATCAGCTCCGGCACCTGCTCGGCCGTCAGCAGCCCCGCGCGGATCGAGTCGTCCAGGTCGTGGTTTATGTAGGCGATCCGGTCGCAGAGGCGGACGCAGGTGGCCTCCCGCGTGTCGTCCGCCGCGCCGTAGGTGTGGTTTAAAATGCCCATGCGGGTCTCATAGCAGAGGTTCAGGCCCCGGCCGTCCCGCTCCAGAATGTCCACCACCCGCAGGCTCTGCTCATAGTGCTTGAAGCCGCCCTCATAGATCCTGTTGAGCGCCCGCTCCCCGGCGTGGCCGAAGGGCGTGTGGCCCAGATCGTGACCCAGGGCGATGGCCTCGGCCAGATCCTCATTCAGGCGCAGGGCCCGGGCCACGGTGCGCGCCAGGCGCGTGACCTCCAGCGTATGGGTCAGGCGGGTGCGGTAGTGGTCCCCCTCCGGCTGGAGGAAGACCTGGGTCTTGTGCTTTAAGCGGCGGAAGGACTTGGAATGGGTAATACGGTCGATATCCCGCTGGAAGCAGGTGCGGATCGTGCATTCCTCCTCCGGGACGAGCCTGCCGCGGGTATTCTCCGCCAGCACGCCGTAAGGGCCGATCATCAGATGCTCCAGCTGTTCCCGTTCTTCTCTCGGACAGGACATGGTCATGGCTCCCTTCCGCGCATTTTTTCTTGCATATTCTTTATACGACGCAAAGTTTCATTTCCCTTTATTTTTTTGAAGAAATATTTTCAAAAAATTACAGCTCCAAAGCATAACGCTTCGGAGCTGAGAGGAAAACATAGCCTGGCGGTCCTGCCGTCTGCCGCAGGCGGACGCGCTGACCTCGCAGGCTATGTTTGACGAGGCACAGCCTGCAGGCTCTCGCCGGTGACGAGCGGCGTGACGCTGCCGCCGGACACGTCGAAGACGCGCGCGGCGAAGCTCTCCTGCTTCTCCTCCGGGATCAGCGCCCGGATGGTCACGCCCGCGCCGTACTCCATGTCGGTCACCGTGCCGTCAAAGGCCGCGATCTCCAGCTTGAAACGCTCCAGCGCGGCGTAGGAGCAGGGGAGCTCCACGGCCACCCAGCGGCGCACTACGGAGATCCCGGCCGCGTCCAGCGCGTCTTTGGCGCTTTTGGTGTAGGCGCGAAAGAGCCCGCCCGTACCCAGCAGCACGCCGCCGAAGTAGCGCGTGACCACGCAGACCACGTTGCTGACGCCCTCGCGCCGCAGCACCTCCAGCATGGGGATGCCCGCGGTGCCCTGGGGCTCGCCGTCGTCGGAGTAGCGCTCCGGCCCGTCCTTGATAATATAGCACCAGCAGTTGTGCCGGGCGTCATAGTGCTCCTTCTTCACGGCGGCGACGAAGGCTTTGGCCTCCTCCTCGCTCTCCACCGGGCACACATGGCCCAGGAAGCGGGAGCGCTTTTCCACATATTCACTTTCACCCGCCCCGGCGGGGACGTAATACTCGGTCATATGCGTAACCTCCGGTCGTGAGCTTCGAGACGCATCTCCCGTCTCCTGAAAACTAAAAACTGAAAACTAAGAACTAATCCTCCCAGTCTTCCTTCGGCTCCGTATAGCCGGGGATGTACTGCCTGACGCGCCCGAAAAGCTCCGGCTGCACCACGGCGTCCACCTCGATGCCCTGATCGGTGTACTCGGTATACTGCACCGCCGCCTCCCGGTTCAGCGTGTCCAGCAGGCCTCCTGCGCTGTAGGGCAGCAGCAGATGCACATGGCGTTTGCCCCGGTCCAGCATCTGTGAGAGCTTGCGCACCAGGGCGTCCGCCCCCTCGCCGCTTCTGGCGGAGATGCAGACCACGTCCTCCCCGTGGGGCAGGATGCCGAAGTACTGATCGCACTTGTTGTAAACGCGCAGCTGGGGCGTGCTTTCGGCGCCGAGCTGGCGGATCAGCTCGTCCACAACTCTCGCCTGCTCCTCCCACTCGGGGTTGGAGAGGTCGATGACGTGCAGCAGCACGTCCGCGTAGCTCAGCTCCTCCAGTGTGGCCTTGAAGGCCTCGATCAGGTGGGTGGGCAGCTTGCGGATGAAGCCGACGGTGTCGGACAGGAGCACCTCGGTGCTCTCGTCGATGCGCAGGCGCCGTGTGGTGGTGTCCAGCGTATCGAAAAGCCGGTCATTGGCCGGGATGTCCGACCCGGTGAGGCAGTTTAAGAGCGTGGACTTGCCCGCGTTGGTGTAGCCCACCAGGGCCACCACGGGCATGGCGTTTTTCTCCCGCCGGCGGCGCTGGGTGCCGCGCACCTTGCGCACGGCGGCCAGCTCCTCCTCCAGCTTCTGGATCTTGCGGCGGATGTGGCGCCGGTCGGTCTCCAGCTGGGTCTCGCCGGGGCCGCGGGTGCCGATGGGCGAGGAGCCGCCGGAGGCGGTCTGCCGCACCAGGTGGGTCCACATGCCGGTGAGGCGCGGCAGCAGATACTTGTACTGCGCGAGCTCCACCTGCAGCTGACCCTCGCGGGTCCGGGCCCGCTGGGCGAAGATATCCAGAATGAGGCCTGAGCGGTCCAGCACCTTGACGCCCAGCTCCTCGCTGAGCACCCGCATCTGGGAAGGGGAGAGTTCATTGTCGAAGACGGCCAGATCGCACTCGTTTGCCTCGATGAGCTCCTTCATCTCCTGCACCTTGCCGTCGCCGAGAAAGCTGCGGGGCTCCGGTGTGGGGCGGTTCTGGATCAGCATCGCCACAGCCTCGCCGCCGGCAGTCTCCACCAGGGCGGCCAGCTCCTCCATGGAGACGTCGGAGGAGCGCTCGTGTTCGTCCATGCTGGCGGCGGCAAGCCCCGCCAGCACAGCGCGTTCTTTTTTATTTTCCATATGGTGATTCCTTAAAAAACTGTCATCCTGAGAAGGGAAGCGACGAAGGATCTCATTCACATCTCAGGCGCTGATATCGTATGAGATCCTTCGACTCCGCTGCGCTTCGCTCAGGATGACAAAATCATGGTTTGTCTTAAGCTTCAGTCGTTAATTGCTAAAATCCAGGCGCTGAAAACGATTTTACAGCTCGCTCCAGCCGTCGTCGCTCTTCTTCGGCTCCGGGTCCTGCGGCTGCTCCTGCGCAGCCTGTTCCTGTGCGGCGCGCTGCTGCTCGGCCAGGCGCTGGCGGCGGCGCTGCTCGGCCAGCTTCCGCTCCCGCAGATGCTTGCGGCGCAGGCGGCGGTAGCGGGTGACCAGGGCGATATAGGCGATGGCCAGGATCCCGATGATCACCAGCAGGGTGATGACCCAGCCGTTGGAGAGCACAGTCTTGACCCGCTGGCGCATGAACTCGCCCTTGGCAAGCTCCACCGCGGCGCGGTTGACGAGCCGCACGGTGCCGTAATCGTCGCCGTTCAGGAAGATCTTCGCCTCGCCGAGGACGGTGCCGGCCTCCAGAGGCGCAGTCAGCTTCTCCTCATAGACCGTGACCTGCACGTCCCGGTTCTCGGTGTCAAAGTCCGCGGGCAGGAGAGCGGTCAGCGCCTGCTGGGGATAGAGCGTGATCTCCCCGCCCCCGTCGGCCAGCTTCACCTGCACCTGTTCCATCGGCTCGGTGACGCTCAGAAGCTCCCGATAGGAGAAGTTGTCAAAGACCCAGTCGTAGAGGGTGATGGAGTCGGAAAAGTTGCGGAATTCCTCGATCCCCGCGTTGTAGTAGCCGTTGCAGCCCATGATGATGACCATCGCGTGCACATTGCCGCGCTCAGCCGTGGAGATCAGGCAGTAGCCCGCGGCGCGGGTATAGCCCGTTTTGATGCCGGAGGCGCCCTCGTACAGGTAGCTCTGGTACACGTTGTAGTCGGAGTACTGGCTGATCAGCGCATTGGAGTTGTGGATCACCTTGCCGTCGTTGACGTAGCGGGACTCTGGCTGATAGTCCAGGGTGTTGGCCATCTCCATAAACAGGGGGTGCTTCATGGCCTCCATGGTGATCAGGTACAGGTCGTAGGCGGTGCTGTAGTGATCCTCGGCGGGCAGGCCGTTGGTGTTGACGAAGTGGGTGTTGACGCAGCCGAGCTGACTGGCACGCTGGTTCATCCGGTCCACAAAGGCGCTGACGCTGCCGGAGAGGTAGCTGCCGATCACGTTGCAGGCCTCGTTGGCGGAGCCCACCATCGCGCAGTACAGAAGCTCCCGCAGGCTCAGCTGCACGCCCGGGATGATGCCGGCGCTGCTGCTGTCCTCCCCCAGGCCCTCGCGGCAGTCCTGCTGGGCGGTGACCACGTCGGTCAGCGACACGTCGCCCCGGTCCACGGCCTCCAGGGCCAGCAGTACGGTCATGATCTTGGTCAGGCTCGCGGGGGCGCGCTGCTGCTCGGCATTCATGGCGTAGAGGAAACGGCCGGAGTCCAGGTCCACCACCAGGGCGGCCTGCCCGTCCAGTTCGGGCGCGCTGAGTGCGAAGGCTGTCGGCGAAAGCAGTGTACAGAACATGGCAATACAGAGGACGATCGAGAAAAATCTGAATTTTTTCATTTTGCTCTCCCGTTTTTCTCGGAATGTGGTATAGTAATATAATTGAGTGGATATGTCCACTTTATGATAAAGTCTATTATACGGTTTGCGGAAAAGAATTGCAACTTAAAAGTGGAGAACGCCGATGAAAATCCTGGTCGTTGATGACGAGAAGCTCCTGGTCAAGGGGATCAAATTCAATCTGGAGAACGAGGGCTACACCGTGGACGCAGGCTACAACGGGGACGAGGCTGTCTCCATGGCCCGCACGGGCAACTATGATCTGATCATCCTGGATCTGATGATGCCCGGGAAGGACGGGCTGCAGGCTGCGCAGGAGATCCGCGGCTTTTCCACCGTGCCCATCATCATGCTCACCGCCCGCAGCGAGCGCTCGGATCTGCTGATGGGCTTTGAGTCCGGGGCGGACGACTATGTGACCAAGCCCTTTGACATCCTGGAGCTCAAGGCCCGGGTGCGGGCCCTGCTGCGCCGCTCGTCCATGACGGCCAGCACCGGCAGCGGGAGCGTTCTGCAGCGCGGGCACATCGCCGTGGATGAGGAACGCCGCGCCGCCTGGCGGGCCGGGGAGCCGGTGGAGCTCACGATGAAGGAGTTCGACCTGATCCTGTTTCTGATGAAGAACCCCGGCAAGGTCTACAGCCGCGAGGTGCTGCTGGATCTGGTCTGGGGCTACGCGTACCAGGGCGATACCCGCACGGTGGACGTGCATATCCGGAGGCTGCGCGAAAAGCTGGAGCTGGACCCGGCCAATCCCAAGTATATCGTCACCAAATGGGGCGTGGGATATTACTTTAACGAGAAGTGATCAGTGGTCAGTGCTCAGTGGCCAGTAAACTGCCCATCCTTTCGGGCAGGTTGCTTTGACAGCTGATCACCCGCACGAGCCATGCTCGGCTCTCCTCAAACTCACGGCTGGAACCGGCCACTGGTCACTGACCACTGGCCACTATACACTTCGATCGGAGATCGACTATGCACAGCTTACGATTTCGCTTTTTTGCCTTCATCGCGGCGCTGCTGCTGATCCTGCTGGTGCTGCTGAACACCTATCCGCTGATCTCCTCCCGCGACGCGGTGTATGAGGAGAAGCGCAGCTCCATGTCGGCGGCCGCCTCGGTGGTGGCCTCCTCCCTGGCGGGCCTGGACCGGCTCAGCCAGGACAGCGTGGCCGAGGTGCTTACGTTTCTGGATATCAGCGGATACAGCCGCATCCTCGTGACCGACCGCAGCGGCCTCGTGGTCTATGACGACGGCGGCACCGCTGGCAGCATGACCGAGATTGAGGACGTACTCAGCGCCCTGCAGGAGAGCCGGACCATTTTCCGCTCCCGCCTGGGCGAGAGCGCCTTCCGCAGCAGCTATGCCCTGCCCATGAGCGCCCAGGGCGCCATCACCGGCGCGGTGTATCTCTGCGAATACGACCGGGAGCGGGCAGAGATCATCTACGGCATCCAGGACCGCATCCGGGTGCTGTCCTTCGTGATCGGCACGGCTGCCCTGCTGGTGGCGGGCGTCTTCGTGCTGGCGCTGATGCGAAGACTGCAGGATCTGGTGCGCTCGATGCGCGTGGTCGCCGGGGGCGACTACGCTTACCGCCATCCCATCCGCGGTCAGGACGAGATCAGCGAGCTGGGGACGGAGTTCAACCTCCTGACCGAGCGGCTGGAGACCACTGAGAAGCAGCGCCGCCGCTTCGTGTCCGATGCCTCTCACGAGCTCAAGACCCCGCTGGCCTCCATCCGCCTGCTGTCGGACAGCATCGTCCAGAACGAGATGGATCCCGAGACCGTGCGGGGATTTGCCTCCGACATCGGCCACGAGGCCCAGCGCCTGCAGCGCACCACCGAAGAGCTGCTGGATCTGAGCCGCATGGACGACGGCATCGGCTTCGTGCCGGAGCCCTCGGACGTGAGCCGCGTGGCGCAGGACGCGCTGGTGCTGCTGCGGCCGCTGGCCCAGGAGCGCAGCGTGCATCTCACGCAGGCACTGGAGGAGGGCTGCGTGGTCATGGGCAGCCCGGACGAGCTCTTTAAAATCATTTTCAACCTGACCGAAAACGCCATCAAGTACAACGTGCCCGAGGGCAGTGTGCATCTCACGGTCCGCGGTACGGAAAGCACCGTGGAGATCGAGGTGGCGGACACAGGCATCGGCATCCCCGAAGAGGACAGGCTCAACATCTTCGACCGTTTTTACCGCGTGGACAAGGCGCGCTCCCGCGCCTCCGGCGGCAACGGCCTCGGCTTAAGTATCGTACACGACGCGGTGCAGGCCCACGGCGGCAGCATCGCGGTCGGTCAGAATAAACCGCAGGGATCGAAATTCATCGTCACGCTCCCGCGGGCATCAGAAGAGGAGACAGGCATATGAACAACATCGCAAGAATCCAGCAGCAGCTCGTCGAGAAAAATCTGGACGCCCTGCTCATCACCGACGAAAAAAACCAGCGCTACGCCACCGGTTTTCCCATCACCGACGGCGCCGTGGTAGTCACCCGGGAGAAGGCCTATCTGATCACCGACTCCCGCTATATCGAAGCGGCCGGGAAGGCCGTGGACCCCTGTGTCACCGTGCAGCAGTTTGACGGTCAGCACCCCCTGATGGGTCTGATCGCCGCCGCTTTGAAAGATAATAACGTGCAGCGCCTCGGCGGCGAGGAGCAGAAGCTCAGCTACGGCGCGTATCTCGCGTACCAGAAGCGCCTCGGCCTGGAGCTGCTGCCCGCCCAGGAGATTCTGACCACGCTGCGCGCCTCCAAGACCGAGGAGGAGATCGCCTGCATGATCCGCGCCCAGCGCATCAGTGAAGCCGCGCTGGAGGAGACCCTGCAGATCATCAGGCCCGGCATGACCGAAAAGGAAGTGGCGGCGGAGCTCGTCTACCACATGCTGCGCCACGGCAGCGAGGGCAATTCCTTCGATCCCATCGTCGTCACCGGCGAGAAGACCTCCATGCCCCACGGCGTCCCCGGGGACAAGGTCATTCAGAACGGCGACTTCATCACCATGGACTTCGGCTCCCTCTCCGGCGGCTACTGCTCCGACATGACCCGCACCGTGGCCGTCGGCAGCGCCACCGAGGAAATGAAGAACATCTACTATACCGTGCTCTGGGCCCAGCTGGCCGGCATCGCCGCCGCCCGCTCCGGCCTCCCCGGCAAAGTCATCGACGGGGCTGCACGCAAGGTCATCGAGGACGCGGGCTACGGCCCCTACTTCGGCCACGGCTTCGGCCACAGCCTGGGGCTGGACATCCATGAGCCGCCCTTCGCCGGCCCCCGGGGCGAGGCGCCCATGGCCGAGAACGACCTCTGCTCCGCCGAGCCCGGCATCTACCTGCCCGGCAAGTTCGGCGTGCGCATCGAGGACGTGATGATCATCCGCAAGGACGGCGCCGAGGTCATCACAAAAGCGCCGAAGATGGAGCTGATCATCCTGTAATCTCCCGGATCCCCGCAGCCAACATATACTATACTGATTCACTACGGAGGTCCCCATGAAGACCAAATATACCGTGAAGCTCAAAACCATCGTGGAGGAGCACGGCCTGAAGCCGCTGCATCTCGCGAAAAACTACGAAACCGCGGTGGTCACCACGGCGGACGTGAACCGCCCCGCCATGCAGCTGACCGGCTTCTACAACTACTTTGATCCCAAGCGCATCCAGATCATCGGCCGCGTGGAGTCCACCTATCTGGACACCCTCTCCCGCGGGCAGCGGCTGGCCGCCTATGAGCGCTTCATGGCCTATGACATCTGCGCGCTGGTGATCTGCCACGGCGTCAAGCCCTCCCGCGAATGCCTGGAGATGGCGGAGAAATACGACCGCAGCCTCTTCATCACCGAGGAGGATACCTCGGAGTTTCAGGCCAACGTCATCAGCTCCCTGCGCAATCACCTGGCCCCCCGCCTGACCACCCACGGTGTGCTGGTGGAGATCTACGGCGAGGGCGTGCTCCTCTGCGGGGACAGCGGCATCGGCAAGAGCGAGACCGCGCTGGAGCTCATCAAGCGCGGCCACCGTCTGGTGGCGGACGACGCGGTGGAGATCAAGCTCGTCAACCGCGACACGCTGATTGGCACCGCCCCCTCCATCATCCGCTATTACATGGAGCTCAGAGGCATCGGCGTCATCAACGTGCGGCACATCTACGGTGTGGGCGCCGTCAAGCCCGAGAGCGGCATCGACCTCGTGGTGCGCATGGAGAACTGGGTGGAGGGCAAGGCCTATGACCGCCTGGGCCTCACCAGCGAGTATGAGGACATTCTGGGCGTGAAGCTGCCGCTGGTGACGATCCCGGTCACGCCGGGGCGGAACCTGGCCGTCATTCTGGAGCTGGCCGCCATGAACAACCGCCAGAAGAAGATGGGCTTCAACGCCGCCGAAATGCTGGCCTCCGAGCACGACTTCGCCATCGACCAGGGCTTGTTCTGAGAACAATCCCCGATCGCAAGGGATAGCGTTATTCAAGAACCATTTCTCTTTCCTGTCGCGGAAAGAGAAACGGTTCTTACACTCCAAAGAGAAAGGCGACCAGAGGAAGAATCCTCTGGACTCCTCGCCAAAAGGGGAACCTAAGGGCGAATCCGGGGTCGCCGCTAAAGCAAGTACGCGTGGCTGCTGACTTCGCGTACCGCTGTCGCTCAATAGTACTTCTGACCGGGATTGTACCCCGCTCGGCCCCGCGGCTCGCCGGAAAGACAATTCCGGGTCGTCGAGGACGCCGACCCCTACGGCGAGGGCCAAGGTCGCTGCAACGTATCTTACGATAATTGACCACGCAGCGCCGCGAGCGGTAGCGAAGCCATACGCGGATGGCGTGGCGCAGGAACGTATCGGTCCTCGGAGCGCACTTTTCTTCCTTACACCGGGCGCGGCGCTATCTTTCTTTTCGGGCAAGATCGAAAAGAAAGATAGGGGGGCGCATGACGCAGGTGAAGGATTGCAAGGCTTTATTTCTATTGGAAAGGACTCCAATGCCATGGAAAATCTGGAAAACGCCATTCAGGAGATCAAAAAAGAGCTGCCGGGCATGAAGATGCTGGAAAACGAGCCGCTCTCCGCCCACTGCAGCTTTAAGATCGGCGGCCCGGCCAGGGTCATCGCCGTCCCCTCGGACGTGACGAGTCTCTCGAAGATCTGCTGCATCCTCAAGGAGCATGAGCTTGCGCCCTTCCTGCTGGGAAACGGCAGCAACATCCTCTTCCCCGACGAGGGGCTCTCCGATCTCTTTATCATCAGCACCGAGAAGCTGCAGAAGCTCTTCCTCCTGCCGGACGGCGCGATCTACGCCGAGGCGGGCGTGTCGCTGGCGAAGCTCGCGGGCTTTGCCCAGCAGCACGGGCTCACCGGCCTGGAGTTTGCCTCCGGCATCCCCGGCACCGTCGGCGGCGGCCTGCGCATGAACGCGGGCGCCTACGGCGGCGAGCTCAAGGACGTGGTGGAGAGCGTGGTCACCTACTACCTGCCGGATCAGGCGCTCTATGAGCTGACCAACGAACAGTGCGACTTTGCCTACCGCAACAGCCGCTTCCAGAAGGTGGGCGGCTTCGTGCTGCTGAGCGCGGTGTTCCGCCTGCAGGAGGGCGAGAAGGAGGCCATCGCCGCGAAAATGCGCGAACTCAACGAGCGCCGCCGCGACAAGCAGCCCCTGGATCTGCCCTCCGCCGGCAGCGCCTTCAAGCGCCCCGAGGGGCACTATGCCGCCCAGCTCATCGACGAGTGCGGCCTCAAGGGCCTGACCGTGGGCGGCGCCCAGGTCTCCCCCAAGCACGCGGGCTTTGTGGTGAACGTCGGCGGGGCCACCTCCCACGACGTGTACGACCTGATGATGCAGGTGCGCAACACCGTTTACGAGAAGACGCATGTCCCCATGGAGCCGGAGATCATCATCATGGCCCCGGACTATAAGCTGGAGGACCACGGGCCCATCGTTCCCCGCAACCGGGTGAGCTTTACCGGCCCCGGCGCGGAGGCGGAGGAAACGCCGAAGAGCTGAAGGCCCCGCGTAAGGACTTTCGCATGCAAAAGACGAGCGTTGTACAGAAGCGTATAACGCCCCGAAAGAACTGCTCAGACGACGAACGCAACCCCTCAGTCAGCCTGAGGGCTGACAGCTCCCCTTACACAGGGGAGCCAATAAGGAGTCTTGTTATGGAATTTCTCATCATCACCGGGCTGTCCGGCGCGGGAAAGAGCCGCGCCGCGGACGTGTTGGAGGATCTGGAATACTACTGCGTGGACAACATGCCGGTGGCGCTGATGCCCCGCTTTGCGGAGCTCTGCCTGGACACCCGGGGCCGCTACGAAAAAGTGGCCCTGGTGACCGACGTGCGCGAGCGCGAAAACTTCACGGAGCTTCTGAGCACCATCGACGAGCTCAAGGCCATGGAGGGCTGCACCGTGCGCATCCTGTACATGGACGCGGACGTGCGCACCCTGGTGCGGCGCTACAAGGAGTCCCGCCGTCCCCACCCGCTGGCCGGGCCCGGCTACCCGATCGAGAAGGCCATCGCCCGCGAGGAAGAGCTGCTGTCCCCCATCAAGGAGCGGGCGGACTACGTGGTCAACAGCGCGAGCCTCACCCTCGGCATGCTGCAGAACCGGCTCTATCAGCTCTTCGCCGGCGAGGGCAAGAAGCGGGAGCTTGCGATCACGGTGATGTCCTTCGGCTTCAAGCACGGCATCCCGCTGGAGGCCGACCTGGTCTTTGACGCGCGCTTTCTCCCGAACCCCTACTATGTGGACGAGCTGCGGCCCCTCTGCGGCCTGGACCGGCCCGTGGCGGAGTTCGTGTTTTCCTATCAGCAGACCCGTACCTTTATGGAAAAGGTGCAGGACATGATCGACTTTCTGCTGCCGCTCTATATCGAGGAGGGCAAGCTGGGGCTCACCATCGCCATCGGCTGCACCGGCGGCCACCACCGCAGTGTGGCCATCGCCGCCGCGCTCAACGACTACTTCCTCGCCAAGGGCCTCAATTCGACCAACATCAACCGGGACGTGGAGAAATAGCGGCCAGTGGCCAGTGGTCAGTGGTAAGCGACTCATCAGGGGAGCACAATGTCTTTTTCATCTGAAGCCAAGGCGGAGCTGTGCAGGCTCCGCATCGAGAAAAAAAGCGCCGCCGTCGCGGAGAGCTACGGCGTGCTCTTATACTGCAGCCACTTCTCCGCCCGGGAGGTGCGCATCGTCACCGCGAGCGACGACTTTGCCGCCCGTCTGCCGAAGCTCTTCCGCCGCGCCTTCGCGCTGGATTTTGACGTTCTCCCGGACGAGGGGCAGAGCGGCAAACGCAGCTTTCTGCTGCAGGACCCCGGGAAGCTTGCCCGCGTCTTCGACGCCTTCGGCGCCGATGTGGCGAGCACCCTCAGCCATCACGTCAACTTCGGCGTGCTGGAGGACGAGGGCGGCATGGAGGCCTTTGTCCGCGGCGCCTTTCTCGCCGGCGGCAGCGTGACCGATCCGGACAAGCGCTTTCATCTGGAGCTGGCCACCGCCCACCAGAGCGTGAGCCGGGAGATGTACTCGGTGCTGCTGGATCTGGGCTTCTCGCCCAAGGAGTCCCAGCGGCAGGGGCACGCCCTGCTGTATTTCAAGCGGGCCGACGCCATTGCCGACTTCTTCACGGCCATCGGCGCGCCGGTGACGGCCATGAACGTGATGACCGCCAAGGTGGACCGGGAGATGCGAAACACTGTCACCCGGCTCATCAACTGCGACTCGGCCAATGCCGACAAGACCGTGGCCGCCGCCCAGGAGCAGATCGAGGCCATCCGCCGCTACGCCCGGGAATACGGGCTGGACACGCTGCCGGAGGCCCTGCACGACACGGCGCTGCTGCGCATCACGAACCCGGAGGCAAGCCTCGCCGATCTGGCGAAGCTCTCCCTGCCGCCGGTGTCCAAAAGCTGCCTGAACCACCGGCTCAAGAAGATCATGGAGCTGGCGAATAAAGCGGACAGTGACCAGTGATCAGTGAAAAGCAGCGGTGTCGCGAAGCGACGCCGCAACGATCCACTGGCCACTGACCACTGACCACTAACAACGGAGTTGTTCTTATGTCCTTTGTCCACTTACATGTGCACAGTGAGTTCTCCCTGCTGGACGGGGCCTGCCGCATCGACGAGATGGCGGAGCGGGCCAAGGCCATGGGGCAGACCGCCCTCGCCCTCACCGACCACGGGGTCATGTACGGCGCGGTGGCCTTTTACAAGGCCTGCAAGAGCGCCGGCATCAAGCCCATCATCGGCTGTGAGGTCTATGTGGCCCCGCGCAGCCGCTTCCAGAAGGACCACGGCATTGACAACAACTACTCCCATCTGATCCTGCTGTGCAGGAACGAGACGGGCTATCACAACCTGTGCTACCTGGTGTCCTCTGGCTTTACCGAGGGCTTCTATATCCGCCCCCGCATCGACTGGGAGCTGCTGCATCAGTACAGCGAGGGACTGATCTGCCTCTCCGGCTGTCTCGCCGGCGAGATCCCCCAGGCCCTGATCCGCAATGACTATGAGGCCGCGAAGGCCCGCGCCCGGGATCTGCAGGCCCTTTTCGGCCCGGACAACTTCTATCTGGAGATCCAGGACCACGGCATCCGGGAGGAAAAGCAGGCCGCCCAGGGGCTGATCCGCCTCTCCAAAGAGCTGGGCATCCCTCTGGCCGTCACCAACGACGCCCACTATACCGAGCAGAAGGACGCCTATTATCAGGACGTGCTCATGTGCATCCAGACGGGCAAGACCGTGGACGAGCCGAACCGCATGCGCTTTGAGACCCAGGAATTCTATCTCAAGGACGAAGAGCAGATGCGCGCCCTCTTCCCCGACTATCCCGAGGCCGCCGACAACACGGTGAAGATCGCCGAGCGCTGCAATTTCGATTTCGAGTTCGGACACTACCACCTGCCCCGCTTCAAGCTCCCGGAAGGGGAGACGGACAGCTACGCCTATCTGGAAAAGCTCTGCGAAAAAGGCTTCGCCGAGCGCTTCGCGGGCAGGCCCGAGGTGCACAAGCAGCTGGAGTACGAGCTGGAAATGATCCACAAGATGGGCTTTGTGGATTATTTTCTGATCGTACAGGATTTCATCAACTACGCCAAGCGCAGCGGCATCCCCGTGGGTCCCGGCCGCGGCAGCGCGGCGGGCAGCGTGGTGTCCTACTGCCTGCACATCACGGACGTGGACCCCATCAAATACTCCCTCTTCTTCGAGCGCTTTTTGAACCCGGAGCGCGTCAGCATGCCGGATATCGACGTGGACTTCTGCGTCAACCGCCGGGGCGAGGTGATCGAGTACGTCAACCGCCTCTACGGCCGGGACCACGTGGCCCAGATCGTCACCTTCGGCACCATGGCCGCCCGCGGTGCGATCCGCGACGTAGGCAGAGCTTTGGGCGTGAGCTACGGCGAGTGCGACACGGTGGCCAAGCAGGTGCCCATGGCGCTGAACATGACCATCGAGGAGGCGCTGCGCCTCTCCAAGCCCCTGAAGGAGCTCTACGAGGGGGACGAAAAGCTAAAGCGCCTCATCGACGTGGCCCGCGCCCTGGAGGGCATGCCCCGCCACGCCTCCACCCATGCCGCCGGTGTGGTCATCACCGAAAAGCCGGTGTATGAATACGTGCCGCTGGCGAAGAACGACGAGTCGGTGGTCTGCCAGTACCCGATGACCACGCTGGAGGAGCTGGGCCTTCTCAAGATGGACTTTCTGGGTCTCCGGAACCTGACGGTGCTGGAGGACGCGGCCAAGCTCGTGCGCAAAAAGGTGCCGGGCTTCCGGGTGGAGACCATCCCGGAGGACGACCCCGCCACCTTCGAGATGCTGGCCCAGGGCCGCACCGAGGGCGTGTTCCAGCTGGAAAGCACGGGCATCACCGGCGTCTGCACCCAGCTGCGCCCAAAGAACATCGAGGACATCACGGCCGTCATCGCGCTCTACCGCCCCGGCCCGATGGACTCCATCCCCCGCTTCATCGAGTGCTCCGCCCACCCGGAGCGCATCCAGTACAAGCATGAGCTGCTGCGCCCGATCCTGGAGGTCACCTACGGCTGCATCGTCTATCAGGAGCAGGTCATCGAGATCTTCCGGCGGCTCGCCGGCTTCTCTCTCGGGCAGGCGGACATGATCCGCCGCGCCATGTCGAAGAAGAAGCACAAGGTCATCGACGCCGAGCGCGTGGCTTTCGTCCACGGCGACGAGAGCCGCGGCATCGTCGGCGCGCTGGCAAACGGCGTGCCCGAGGACGTGGCCAACAGCATCTACGACGAGATCCTGGATTTCGCCAGCTACGCCTTCAACAAGGCCCACGCCGTCTCCTACGCCTTTGTCACCTACCGCACCGCCTACATGAAGCGGCACTACCCCCGTGAATACATGGCGGCGCTGCTGACCTCCATCCTGGATAACTCCACCAAGGTCTCCGAGTACATCGCCGAGTGCCGCGAGCTGGGGATCCGTCTCCTGCCGCCGGACGTGAATCTCTCGGACGCGAACTTCACCGTGGACGGGGAGAACCTGCGCTTCGGCCTGGTGGCCATCAAGGGCATCGGCTGGGGCGCCATCGAGGAGCTGGTGCGCGAGCGGGAGCAGGGCGGCAGCTTCCAGAGCTTTGAGGACTTCTGCCGCCGCATGTCCGGCAAGGAATTGAACCGCCGCGCGGTGGAAAACCTCATTAAGGCCGGCGCCTTTGACTCCATGGGCTACAAGCGCCGCGCGCTCATCACTGTGGCGGGCCCGGTCATCGACAGCATCGCCCAGGAAAACCGGGACAACATCTCCGGCCAGATGGATCTCTTCGGCGGCTTCGAGGAGGAGTCCGCCCCCGCCAGCATCCCGATCCCCGAGGTGGAGGAATACTCCAAGCGGGAGATCATGGCGATGGAAAAGGAGATCACCGGCCTCTATCTCACCGGCCACCCGATGGACGAATACCGTGAGGCCGTGCGGAAGATCGGCGCGGTGCCCATCGGCGCCGTGATGAGCGACTTTGCCGCCGAGGACGGCCCCACCCGCTTCCGTGACAACCAGATCATCACCGTGGCGGGCAGCATCGAGTCCTTCCGCACCCGCACCACGAAGAACAATACCCTCATGTCCTACATCCAGCTGGAGGACGACACCGGCAGCATGGAGCTGATGGCCTTCCAGAAGGCGCTGGATTCCGGAGGGGGCTACATCCAGAATAACGCCGCCGTCATCGTCCGGGGCCGCATCTCCGTGCGGGATGAGAAGGAGCCGCAGCTCATGGTGGATTCGATCCGCCCCATCTCCGACGTGAACGCCCTGGGCACCCAGGCGCCGCCCCCGAAGGAGCAGAAGCTCTGGGTCAAGCTCCCCTCCCGCTTTGACCCGGCCATGAAGCGCATCGAGCTGATTTTGACCATGTTCCCCGGCGACGGGCAGCTGATCCTCTGGTGCGAGCGGGAACAGAAGCGCATCGGCGCCAGATGCCTCCTGCACGAGGGGCTGATCCTGGAGCTGGAGGAAATGCTCGGGAAAGAGAATGTGATTCTGAAATAGTGGCCAGTGGTCAGTGATCAGTGGTTAGAAGAGTTCTTGTACAAATTCCATCTTTTGCAGGATCTTCGGCAACAAGGCAATTGACCATAGAAAACTCCGGTGGAATCGGATGTCACACGATCCGATTCCACCGGAGTTTTTGTGTTTGTGTTTTACTGGCCACTGACCACTAGCCACCGGACACTCTTCAGTGCTTCCCCTTGTACGTCATGTGCTTGAGCTGGCGGAGGTCGAAATCCAACACAATGGCGCAGAAGGGGGCGTCGTCATGCTCTTCCAGCAGGCGGAAAATGAGCTGCGTGATGCCCCAGGCGATGAAGGCCGAGGCGGTGCCGATGATGGCGGCGGCCAGCACGTCGGAGGGGTAGTGGGCCATCAGGTAGTTGCGGGAGATGGCCATCAGCAGCACCCAGACGATGGAGGGCAGCACCCATTTCCGTCCCCGGCTCAGGCAGAGGGAGACCATGCCGGCCGCGGCCGCGGTCACATGACCGGAGGGGAAGGAGTAGCCATCCTCGCTGGGGGAGCCGATGTAGGTCCAGAATTCGCGATAGAGCGGCTCCGTCATGAAGGGGCGCGGCCGGGCGATGGCGTCCTTGAGGATGATGTTGGTGATCAGCGCGCCGCAGCAGACAGCGCCGAACATGCACACGCCAGCCTTGCGGGTGCGGGGGAAGAGCATCAGCGCAACGGCGGCCGCAAAGAAGAGCAGGCCCTTTTCGCCCAGCAGGGTGATGAGCTTGCAGAGCGGGGTCAGCAGGCCGCCCATGGAGACGGCCAGCCGGTGCATCAGGCTCAGGATCGCCTGGTCGTAACCGGCAAAGATGCTGTTGAGAGACAGCGCGGCAGCGGTAAGTTCCATTGTGTTACCTCGTCAGTATCCAAAATATTCCGCGCGTTCCGCCGGGCTGATCGCAGCCTCGGTGCAGAAGCGCTCAATGCTGAGCCGGGCCCAGTCATTGTCCGTAATAAAGGCGCGAAGGATGTCCAGCTGGTCATACCAGTCCTTCAGGGTCTTGTGCCAGCGCTCCCGGTCCCGGGGCGCCTCCGGCTCCAGCAGGGCGACATACTCGTCGATCTTCTGCAGCACATGCTCGTTTGAGAGCGTGCTGTCGATAAGCTCTGCATAGCGCCGCAGACAGCGGTCCCGGAAGTCCGGGTTGCGGATCAGCTGGTGCAGCACGATGGGCATGTTGCTGTCGCCGTTCAAGACCATGAAGAAGGCGCAGCCCTTGTAGTAGAATGCCCAGTCCAGATCATAGAGCGCAAAGCTCCACTTCCCGCCGTTTTCCGGCGAAGAGAAGACCCGGAGATTGCCCTGCACGTCGCTGTTGCAGGAGTAGCTCTCCATCAGCATCCAGTCGATCAGGCTGTCCATGTCCAGATGCTCGCACATGTACTGATAGTGCTCCGGCTGGGTCAGATCGTTCTGCTGCGCGTAGGCCAGGATCTCGTCATAGAAGGGCGTACCGGGCACCACCGGCGTCTTGTAATTGCGCACGCTCTCCTTGCTGACCCCGGCGTGGGAGGCATAGAACTGCCTGGTCAGATCCTCTTTCAGGCAGTACAGACCGTAGTATTCCCCGTCAACATACAGAACACACCAGCGGTTTGCCTGCGTCAGCACCGCATCGGAGGCCTCCGTCGCCAGATCCTGGAACAGCTCATTGCGGAAGATCGTGTAGAGATAATCCTGCCCGGCGCGGATCGCAAGGGAGTTGAAGCGATCGATGCCGTTTCCGAACACGTCGCAGCGCAGGTCGCCGCCATAGCGGCCCTTGAAGTCCACTGCGAGGCTCTTCTTGTCCAGCGTCAGGCTGGTCCAGCCCGCAACGCGCAGCTCACAGGCCTGGCTGAACTCACAGCCGTCCCCGGTATAGAGCGCCAGATTCGCTCCGGTGCGGCGGACCTTGTTGCCGCCGTAGAAGATGCGGTTGAAGGTGGGCCGGTCGTCCACCGTCAGGCTCAGGACCGGCAGCGTGTGCTCTTCGTTGAGAAAATAGCTGAAGCTCACGGGGCGGCTGGGCGAGGCGCCCTCCTCCACGGCGACGGCGCGGACAACGCCCGTCTTTTCCAGCGTGATCGGCCCCTCATAGAGCGGGGAGGACAGGCCCGGGGCGCTTCCGTCCACAGTATAATGGATTTCCCCCGCGGAAACAAGGGAAACCGTAAGGCTCTCCGTCCCGTTGTAGATGCCGTCGGCCGTCAGCGCCTCCGGCTGCGCGGAGACGCGGCGGAAGCCCTCTCCGTTTGCGGCGCGGGGCGTGGCTTTCAGAAAATAGAAGAAGCCCGTCTCGCCCTCCAGACGGCCCATGCTGCCCTCCACGGGAATGTCATGCAGCCAGACCCAGTCGCAAAGCCCGCCGTCGGGATCATAGAGATAGAGCCGCTCGCTCACGGCGCCGAGGGAGAAGCCGGTGTTGCTGTCGGACACCGGGCTCTCCTCATCGCAGGTGACGAGCAGGCGCTCGCCGGGCCCCAGCGTTACGGCGGGGAAGCTCCATTTCGCCGGATCCTCCGCATCGTCCGACAGGCTGTAGCCCGCGAGAGACAGCGCATCCTCCCCGGTGTTTCGCAGCTCCACATAGTCATAGCACTGGCCGTTGAAGATGGGCGTGGCCTCGTTGGAGACCATGACCTCCTCGATGCGCAGGGGGGCGGCGTCGCCGCGGCTCTCACAGAAGGCGTCGTAGCCCGCGGCGTCGTTGGAAAATCCCGGCGTCGCCCAGGCGGAGAGCGCAAAGCTGCCGTCGTCCTTTCGCGCCAGGGAGCGGTCGCCCTCGTCCCCCTCGGCGCAGGAAACCCGATCCTGCACGCTGCCGTCCGGCGCGCAGAGGAAAAGCGTCTCCTCCCCGGAGAGAGAGAAGCCCAGCGCCTCCCCGCAGGGGATCAGCAGCAGTGCCCCGGGAGCCAGCGTCTCCTCCGAGAAGCCGTGCCGTGCGCCGACCTCCTGATCCGAAAGGCTCCAGCCGCGCAGGTCGAGAGGCCCGCCCGAGACGTTCTCCAGCTCGATCCAGTCGGGAAAGGCCCCGTCCACGCAGAGGGTGGCTCTGTTTTTCACCATCACTTCCGAGATCCGCAGCAGGCCGCTGTAATCCGGCCCGGGCGTGGGCTCCGGCGTGGGGGCGGCGGTGAAAACGGGCGCGGAAGCCGCCGGCTCCGCCGTAGGGGCCGGTGCGGCGGCACGGGGTGTGATGCCTAAGAGCAGCATCAGCACGCCGAAAAGCACTGCCGCCAGTGCGATTCCGATTTTTTTCACGTTCTTCATGCTGTCATTTTAGCACAAGCGCCCGGCGGTGACAACCAGAAGATGGAATAATCCGTTTCGAACGGAAAGAATCGGTTGACGAAGCGGCGGAAAAACTGTAAAATAGATTAGTTAGATCATTCAACGGGGGCGAGGGGACACATGGGCTTTCGGATTCATGACGCCGCAAGGCTCAATCATGCGTATATCATCGCCTCCGCCGATCCGGCGCTCTGCCGCGAAAGGGCGGACGAGATCGCACGGGCGGCCGTGTGCCGCAGCCCGTCGGACGTGCCCTGCGGCCAGTGCCGCGCCTGCCGCAAGGCGCTCGCCAACATCCACCCGGACATTCGGGTGATCCGCCGGCTGGAGGACAGCAAGGGCCGTCCCCGCCGGGAGATCGTGGTCGATCAGATCCGTGAGATGGCGGCCGACGCGGTGGTGCTGCCCAACGAGAGTGAGCGGAAGGTCTATCTCATTGAGGACGCGGACACGATGAACGTCTCCGCCCAGAACGCGGCGCTGAAGCTGCTGGAGGAGCCGCCCGCGGGCGTGATCTTCCTCCTGTGCGTCACGAATCCCCAGCAGCTGCTGCCCACCGTGCGCTCCCGCTGCGCGGAAGTGAACGTCAACGGGGAGCAGGCGCCGGAGGATGAGGAGACCCGCGGGCTGGCCGAGGGCTTTGTGAAGACCGTGGCCAGGGGCGATCCGGCGGAGCTCGCCCGCTGGTGCGCGAAGAATGAGATCGGCGAGCTGCGCGCCGCAACCGGCTTTGTGGAGAGCGTGTCGGCGCTCTGCGCCGAGATGCTCTGCCAGAGAAAGAGCGATCTGGGCATGCGCCCGGCGGAGATCGCCCGCCTGCACGCGCTCTGCGAACAATGCCTTACGATGCTGAAGGTGAACGTGGGCGCGAAACACATTTTTGGACTGCTGACGGTAGACTCTATTCACGCTCCAGCCCCTTGAGGGGCTGAAGCGTGAGGGGGATCCTCGCGTTTATCGCGGCGGGCTTCTGTCCGCCTTGGTCGACGCGAGGCCTCGCAGAGCTCGGCTCAGGGTGTTTTTGCCGAGGCAAAGCCCCGTCAAAAACTGATTATGATTTGTTTTTCGCCTTCCGCGGGAAAAATCAGAGAGTTCCCCTCTGAACTCCCCTGTCGTGTGGAGCGAGGGGCGAACGGATACAGAAACGAGGATATACACATTGGTTGACGTAGTCAGTATCAAATTCAAAAACCGGGGCAAGAGTTATTTCTTTTCCCCGAACAAGCTGGACATCAAAACCGGCGACAAGGTGATCGTGGAGACCTCCAAGGGACTGGAGATCGCCGACGTGGTGCGCGGCAATCATCCCGTGGAGGATGACGCCGTGATCCAGCCGCTGCGCCCGGTGGCCCGCGTCGCCACGGCGGACGATCTGCGCGTGGCGGAGCTCAACAAAAAGCGGGAGAAAGAGGCCTTCGAGATCTGCCAGAAGAAGATCGCCGAGCACGGGCTCGAGATGAAGCTGGTGGACGTGGAGTGCAATTTCGAGGGGAACAAGACCATGTTCTTTTTCACCGCCGACGGGCGGGTGGACTTCCGCGAGCTGGTGAAGGACCTGGCCGGCATCTTCCGCAACCGCATCGAGCTGCGGCAGATCGGCGTGCGGGACGAGGCCAAGATGATCGGCGGCATCGGCATCTGCGGCCGGCCCTACTGCTGCCATCAGTTCCTGGACGATTTCCAGCCGGTGTCCACCAAGATGGCAAAGGTCCAGTCCCTGTCCCTGAACCCGACCAAGATCTCCGGCAGCTGCGGCAGGCTCATGTGCTGCCTGCGCTACGAGCAGGAGGCCTATGAGGAGCTCATCAAGAAGGTGCCCAAGCAGGGCGCCTTCGTGGAGACCAAGGACGGCTACGGCACCGCCGTGTCCGTCAATCTCCTGCGCCAGACCGTGAAGGTCCGTCTCGACGACGACAGGGACGACGCGCTGCACCTCTATACCGCCAACGAACTCTGCGCCGTACCCGGCGGCCGCCCCAGGGACGGGGAAGAGCCGCCCCACGTGCTCAACTATGTGCCGCCCGTGGAGGAGGAAGAGGAAGAGAAGGTGGACGAGTGGGCCATCCCCGTGCTGGTGGTGCCTGAACCTTCCGTCGGCGCCCCGCGGGACGAGGACGAGAGCGGCGAAAAGAAGAACGGCCGCCGTCGCCGCGGCAGAGGCAAGGGCGAGGGCCCTGCGGAAAAGCAGCAGCCGGCAGCCGAGGAAGCCCCTGCGCCCAGGGCGCCGGAAAAGAGCGGTGAGCAGAAGAAGAGCCGTCGCGGCGGAAGACGCGACAAAAAGCCCGCCGCAGCGGCCGAAGCCGCCCCTGCCCCCAAGGCCGCTGAGAAGAAGGAACTGAAGGAAAACCGGGAGCAGAAGGGGAAGAAGCCCCAGAAAGCCCCCGGCAAGGCCAGCGTCAAGCCCGTGAAGGTGGAGGCCCACCCCGCGGAGGCGCAGGCCGCGCCTAAGACCGAGGGCGACGCCCAGGCCGCCGCCCGCAAGCGCCGTCACCGTTATCACAAGCCCCGGCCCAAGACCGGCGGGGAGAATAAGCAGTAAGAAAACTCGCCGTGAAGACGATATCTTCACGGCGAGTTTCAAGGTGTCGACAAAGTGTCGACACCTTGAGTATCAAAAATGAGTAGTTGCTCAAATCAGGAAACATTTCTTTCCTCTCGCGGAAAGAAATGTTTCCTGCCCTTCAAAGAAAGGCGACCAGAGGAAGGATCCTCTGGTCGCCTCTCCTCAATGGGGAATCTAAGGGCAAAACTCAGGTCGCCGCTATAGCAAGAACGCGTAGTTGCTGACCCCGCATACCGCTGTCGCTAAGCATTACTTCTGACCGGAGTTTCATCCCGCTCTTTCCCGCGGCTCGCTGTAAGGGAAACAACTGGCCGCCGGGGGGCGTCGACCCCTACAAGCGAAACGCTCCTGTGTCGAGCCGCCTGTGCGGGAAACGCAGCAAGGTATCTGTCGGCAAGGAAAAAACGCCATACCCCTGTCTGTAACGCCTGACGACAGGGATATGGCGTTTTTCCCGCTACCCGGCGGCAGCGGGCGCCTGTGTTGTTTTTCCGTATATGCGAAAGAGACGGTTATGTCCAGCTATCAGCCCTTTTCCGGCCCCTGATAGCGGGGCTTGCCGACAGTCTTCTTGCCGTACTCGATGGCCTGTTTGGGGCAGAGATTGATGCAGGCCATGCAGTGGGTGCAGTTGTCGCCCCAGACGGGCCGTTTGTCCCTGAGCGTGATGTTCGCCAGCGGACAGACCGCGGCGCAGCGGCCGCAGCCGATGCAGGCGTCGGTCGCGCGGAAGGCCTTTGCCTTCATGAAGTCCTTATAGTACATGCCGAGGATCATCTCGGTGGAGAGAAACTCCCAGGCCTTCATGCCCGGGTCGGGCAGCTCCGATCCCGCCAGGATGAAGTCGGCGATGCCCTCGATGACGGGCAGGGCCTCGCGGACCTTCTCCCGGTTCTCCGCGGCCTCATGGGTCTTGAAGAAGGCGATGTAGTTCTGCGGCATGCAGACCTCAGCCGTGCCCAGATAGGCAAAGCCCTTTTCGCTGGCGATCCTGCGGCAGTATTCGGGGCTGCCGCCCATGCCGCCGGCGCAGGTCATGATGAAGTAGGCGCGCACGTTGTTGGGGAAGGAGGACTTGCGGATGAAGTCCAGAAAGGCGCGGGGCGGGGCGGAGACATAGACCGGTGAGACAAAGACGTACCTGCCGGGCTTCGCAAATTCGGCACCCTTCCCCTCGCGGGTGTACTTTGTCGCGTCGCAGAGCGTATCCCCGGTCAGCTCCGCGATCTTTTTGGCCACAAAGCGGCTGTTGCCGGTGCCGGAAAAATAGATGATCATAGGATCTCCTTCCTGTTACGCCTTACTTTTTGTAGCAGCTCTTAATATATTCGGCGAAGCTTGCCTCGCCCACGCGGGTATCGCCCACCATCTCATGGGTCAGCGTCCACTTGGAGAAGCGGATGATGGCCTCCTTGCCGTTTTTCTTCTGCTTGTTGACCCAGGCCAGCACGTCGAAGAGCCAGACCGGGGCGCGGCTGATCTGCGGCTCCTTCCCGGCGGCGGCGAAGAACATGCGCGCCAGCTCCTCATAGCTCCAGGTCTCTTTGCCGCCCACGTTGAACATGGCGCCGTCATCGCACATATGCTCCACGATGAAGTCGGCAAAGTCCGGCGTGTCCACCACGTTGCAGTGCACGTCCCTGTTGCCGAGCAGCGTCACCTTGCCCTTTTCGATCATGGGCATGAAGACCTTGGCGATATCGTAGAAATAGCCGGAGGGGCGGAAGATGACCCACTTGAGGCCGCTGGCCTTGAGCTGGTTTTCAAACTTGTATTTGGCGTCCAGCATGGGGACGGAGGGATCCCCGTCGGCCTTGAGGACGGAGGCGTAGGCAAAATGCTTCACGCCGGCGTGGCGCGCCTCATCCAGAAGGTTCATGTTCCCCTGGTAGTCCACGTCGTAGCAGCTGACTTCCGCGCTGGCCTTGGTGAGCCCCACCGTGGAGATCACCACGTCCGCCCCGTCGCAGACGCCGCGGAGGCTGTCCCGATCCTGGGCGTCGGCCTTCACGGCCTGAAACTTTCCGTCAAAGCCGGGGATGGGGCGGATCGTGCGGCCGAAGCCCACGACTTCATACCCCTGCCGCACCAGAGAACGGACCAGATCGCTGCCCAGATGCCCGAAAGCACCGGCAACCACAACTTTCATCGTTCAGCACCTCGCAATCACTATATGTTGTATTAAGCATAGTCCGTTTTCCTGAAAAAATCAAGAGCGGGCCGCAGAGAGCTCCCGCCTGGGCCGCAGCCTTGTGGGCTGTCCCGAAATATGCTATATTATATAATGAGTATAGGACAAAACAGCAAGGCTGTTTTGCTGCGCCGCCGAAGGGAGTACGAGATGAAGCTTCTTCTGATGTCCGATCTTGAGCAGCAGCAATACTGGGAGCCCAGGCCCGAGGATCTTTGCGGCATGGATCTGATCCTCTCCGCCGGGGATCTGAAGCCGGAATATTTAAACCGGCTCGCCCGTGCGGGGCTTTCCGCCCCGGGGCGCAGCTATCTGCTCTACGTGTACGGAAACCACGACCAGCGCTGTCCCCGGTACCTGTCGCGGGACTGCGTCTGTGTGGACGGGGACCTGCTGACGGTGAAAGGGCTGCGGATCCTCGGCCTCGGCGGGAGCCTGCGCTACAAGCACGGGCCCTTCCAGTATACCGAGGAGGAGATGCAGCGCCGCATCGGGGATCTGGAGAGGAAGCTGCGGAAAAGCGGCGGGGCGGACATCGTTCTGACCCACGCGCCGCCGCGCGGCCTGGGCGACCGGGAAGATCCGGTGCACCGGGGCTTTGCCTGTTTCCGCACGCTGCTGGACACCTGGAAGCCCGGCTACCTGGTGCACGGGCATGTCCATCTGCGCGAAAACGAGGAGGCCGGGCGCATCCGGCAATATGGAGAGACGACGCTCATCAACGCATGCGGAAGCTTCGTACTGGAGCTCTGAGCGCAGGCCTGTGAAAAGGAGGCGGATCGCGTGAAAGTACAGATTCATCACCCGAGACCGGGTCGGGGCTTTCGGGACGGGGAGATCCTGGAGGCCGTTCGGGTGTCCACAGACCCGGAAGGCCGCTATGCGGTGGCCGAGCTCCATGCAAACGAGCTCTTCGCAGCGTTCCGGATCACAGCCCGGGGCGAAGAGCTCCTGGCCGGGGACTATGTGGACAGTTTTGCCTTTGACAACGACGTTCCCATGCTGCTGAAGTTCTCGGTCAGCTGGGACTATATCCCCTACGGCTTCTGCAAGCTGATCCTCTGGGCGCCCGAGATGGCGAACCGCTTCGATGGCTGCTTTGAGAAAACGGTCAAACGCTTCTACTTTGACCGGGCGCTGTATGAGGCAAAGCGCGAAGAACTGCACGGCTCACCCGACAGCGCGGAGGAGCCGTGCTCCTGAACGCACAGCAAGATACGCGGAATAAGATAACAATAACAATCGCCCCGGGATCCTGTGGGCTCCCGGGGCGATTGCTGTATCGCCTGCAAGCCGAATGTGTGCTTTTTTTCGAACAATGCGGGCTCTTGTTCGAAAAAACGTTCGACCTGTCGAATACCGGCCGGGTCGCGCAAAAAAGTGCGCAAAAGGAAAAAGAGGTGGGAACAAAGCTCGATTTTTTGAGTCAAGTTTCAAGAAAGACAAAATATACCTGGTTTTTCCTGAAGGAGATGAAGATCGTGACGCAGAGCAAAGCAGCGGACAGCCCGGCAGCCCAGGATACGTTTGACGAATCCCAGTACCGCGAAAACACTGCGAACAATCCGGAAATACTTCTCCGGCGCGGAGGAAGGAGAGGGAAGATGAGCGTACGCATTCTGTGCTTCGGCGACTCCAACACCTATGGCTACGACCCGCGGGACGTGCTTGAGCGGCGCTATCCCCCGCAGGAGCGCTGGCCGGATCTGCTGGCCGCGGCGACCGGCTGGGACGTGGTCAATCTTGGGCTCAACGGCCGGACGATCCCGCACCGCCCGCGGGAGACGGAGACCGCGCTCGCGCAGATCCGCAAATACCTGCCCGCGGCTTGTCTTGTGGTCCTGCTGGGCTCCAACGACGCGCTGCTGATGGACGACGCCTCCGCAGAGAAGATCGGCGCCAGAATGGACCGCTTTCTGCACGCCCTGCGCGGGGAACTGCCGGATCTGCCGATCCTGCTGCTCTCGCCGCCCCGGGTCGAGATCCCGCTGGCGCATGTCCAGGAGCTGTTCCGGGAGCTGATCCTCGCGTACCGGAAGCTCGCCGCAAAATACCGTGTCTCTTTTGCCTCGCCGCCCTCCTGGCAGCTTCCGCTCTCGGCGGATGAGGTTCATTTTTCCGCCGAGGCCCACGCAAACTTTGCCCGGAAAATCGAGCCGCTGCTGCGGCAGATCCTGTCCCGGGCAGGCGATGAGAGCGGAAATCCCGCGGATCTTCAGGAATTCGAATGAAGAATTCGAATTCGGGTCATTTCTTCAAGTTCCGGCGATTGCGGGCGGGGGGCTGGACAGATTTCTGAGGATGGACGGACAGCGACAGACCGCAAGCCTTATGCGGCAAGACGAAAAGGAGGACGAAAATGGAATTCCTGGAACAGACGATGCAGACCTGCAGGGACTTTCTGCAGCGGGATCCGAAGATCGGAAGATGCTATGAGAAAGCAGGCGACAGCCGGAACAAGGGCTTCCTGTACGAATACAGGCAGGATGACCGCGTCACGTTCATGGACCTGCAGATCGAGGAAGAGCTGAAGCTCCTGATCCTTTTTGCCCACGCGGATATTCTCGCAGCGCCCCAGGCCGGGCAGCTGCTGGCAAATTACTGCCAGACCCACACCAGCCCCTGGGATCCCGCTCTGCTGGTGTACTCTCCGGAGCGCCGCAACGTTTACAGCCGGATCATGACGCCCGTTCTGGAGGCGCCGCTGACCGGCGACACGCTGGACTGGATGAACCGCTGCGCCTATGGGAAGCTGAGCGCGTGCCTGGACGATCTGACGGCGCTGGCCGACGGCCGCATCAGCCCGACCTGGCTGCCCCCGGAGACGGCGCAGCCGGAGCATCCGATGCCCTGCGCTTTTCCCGACGACAATCTCCGGGAGACGAAGGCGCGGCTTGCAGAGGAACTGCGCGACGCGCACTACAACATTCTCGGCCGCAATCTGTCCGATGAGGACGACGTGCTCTATTATTGTCAGCTTGTGACGGAAGACGAGCTTTTCTACGAGCGGATCTCCGTACATGAATCGGGCTGCCTGCTCCTGGGCCTGCGCTCGGCATACCGGGTCAGCCGGGAACTGCTGGGCCGGGCCGCCCAGTACTGCAACCGGGTTAACAGCTTAAAGCTCCTGGCAGGCCTTCATGCCTGCTGCCGGGACGGCTATCTGTGGTGCAGCTGCCCCGTCTCTCTCCGGGACGGGCCGGTCGGGCTCGAATCGACCAGCCTGATTGAAAAGTTCGGGCTCCATATGCTCTCCAATGCGATTCAGACGCTGCAGAGCTGGATCCTGCCGGAATGGGCAGACGCCGTTCCGGCTGTCGAAGACGGCGAGGAAGAACCGGAGAGGGAGGAAGACGATCTTCCGCGCCCCACTCCTTCCCCCGCTCCCTGGAGCCTGATGGACGTTATGCGCCATGCCGCGGAGGCGCAAAGAGGGGCCGACAATCCCGGGAGGCCCGGCTGCCCGGAGCAGGTTCCCTTCCCGGGATTCTTCCACGAGGAGGATCCGGATTTCCCGATTCCGCCTGAGGAGGAAGGGCCGCTGCCCGGCTTTGAGTCCTTCTTCGACGACGTGGACGACGGGCCGCTGCCCGGCCTGGATCAGACCCCACCGAAGGGCCGCCCGGAGATCGAGGACGACGAGGGCGAGGCCTTCGCCTGAGATCGGCAGGCAGCAGAACGTAAGAGCAAGAAGCAACAAACAACAGCAAGACCTTTACGAAGGGGGAATATGATGATGGATAACATGATGACTGCAAAGCGGACGGACAGCGGAAAGCCCCTGTTTTGCCTGATCGCTTCCGCGGAAATGAAGCTGGAGCTTCCCGGCATCCTCAAGGGCAAGTTCGTGCGCAGCGGGGCAGATTACTGCTTCCAGCCCGATATCGGCACCGGGCTCGGAGCGGTGCAGCTGGTTTTCTGGAAGGACTGGAACGCCGAGACGACCCGGCGCTTTGCACCACTGATCGTTTTTCTGGCGACCGAGGGGCTGTCCCTGCTCCTCACCGGCTCTTTCCGGAAGCAGGACGGCATCTATGCGGTGAAATCCATGATGATGGATCCCGCCGTCGACAGGTTCTCCAGCCGTTCGAAGTATTCTTCCGCCTTTCTGGATCTGGCGGTCAGGCGGCTCCTGTCCGGTGAGATCAACCAGGATCGCCAGTCGGCTGCCGCACATCAGCAGTCCTGTCTGCGGGAGGCCGAGGAGATCGAGGCCTTCTGCAAGGTGTGCCGCTACACCTTCCCCGCCTGGCTTTCGGAGGCGATCCAGCGCGATCTTGAGAAGGCCACGAGCCGGGACAATCCCTCCGATCACCGGAGGCACGCAAAAACAGCGCTGCAGTATCTTGTCAACATCGACTGGGCCGGTCGGAAGCTGCATGCTCCCAGCCAGGAAGAAGCCCGGAAGATCCTGGACGCCGAGTTCTACGGCCTGGAGATGGTCAAGCAGAGGATCCTGGAGATCGTTGCCCAGATCAACCGGACCGGTGAGCTGCCCAAGTGGGGCATCCTGCTCAACGGCCCTGCCGGGACGGGCAAAACCAGCATTGCCAAGGCCATCGCCAAACTTCTGAACGAGCCGGTGATCCAGATCGACGTGTCCTCCATCGGCGGCGATCCGGAGTACCTGAGCGGCAGCTCCCGCATTTACAGCAACGCCAAACCCGGGCACATCGTGGACCGGATGTACAGCGAAAAGAGCTCCACGGGCATGCTGCTGATCAACGAGATCGACAAGGCCAGCTCTCAGGGGCGGGAGGGCAAGGCCGGCTCCGCCGACGTGCTGCTGACACTCCTGGACCGCCAGGGCTTCTTTGACAACTTCCTGGAGACCTCCATCCCGACGGACAATCTGTTCGCCGTGGCGACCTGCAACGACATCGACAAGGTGAGCGCCCCTCTGCGCGACCGTTTCTACGTGATCAACATTCCCGGCTACACGCCTCCGGAGAAGCAGGTGATCTGGTCCGATTACGTATTTCCCAAGGTTCTTGCCCAATACCAGCTGACCGGGGATCAGGTATCCCTTGCCGATGACGCGCTTGACCTGTTTCTGAGCAGCTATGCGGTGGAGCCCGGCGCGCGCGACCTGGAGCAGTACGCCGAGCGCTTCGCCGGTGTGGTGTGCACCGAGCTTGCCGAGAAGGGTGAAAGCTTCCGGCACGTTTTCACCGTCGATGAACTGCGGAAGCTGCTCGGCCCGGGCAGGCGCGTCAACCGCAGCTTCGCCGTGCGCCCCGGTCAGATCAACACCCTGATCTGTCACAACGGCGCCGCTTCCTTTTTCCTGATGGAAGCCTCCATCACCGAGGGAACGGGCCGGTTCCAGGTCCTCGGCCCCGTCCCGGACCTGCAGAAGGACTACATTCGCGTCGCCTACGAGTGCCTGCGGAACACCGCCGGATACGACCTGTCGAAAAAGGACGTCTCCTTCTTTATTCCGCACGTGCTTCCCGAAACTGCGGCAAACTACGTCGGCTGCGCCGCTTACGCGGCGATGTGCAGCCGGCTCCTGGACGCGGAGCTGAAGATCCAGGACATCGCCTTCGTCGGCGGCATCGATCTCAACGGCAACCTGTACTTTGACTCTGCGGACGTCGCGCCGCTACTGAACGCGGTGAAGCTCTCGAACATCGGCACGCTCTACGTGCCGGCCGGCGTGAGCCAGATGATCAGCGCCTGTGCGGGCGAAGACTGCAGCGTTACCGTCGTGGAGGCGGAGAACGCGCAGATGCTGATCTCCACGGCGCTTACGGCCAGCAAGCTCTATTGAGCGATCAGGCCGAAGCCCGGACGGCCCTTCCGGACCGCCCGGGGATCCCCGCTCTGCGCGCCGCCCCCGCCCGGGCATGCTTTCATCTGTGAGGTGCTACTGTGAAATACGTCTACATTCTTGCCAGCGCCGCCGCAAAGAATCCGAAAAGCGAGCAGCCGCTCTGGGACGCGCTCAGAGCCGCAGGGCTCCAGGTGCGTGATATTCACGCCTTTCCCCATATGACCCGGCACGACGTGGCCATCGCCGACCCCGCTGTCGCAAGACTCGCCAAAAAGCGGCTGGTGGAACCGGAAAAGGAAGCCCGGGTCATCTGCCTCGCACACTCCGCCGAGGTTCTCGCGGAGCGCATGCGGGGCCTGCCGGGCGCTTACGCGGAGAAGGCGGTCCGGGACGCGCATCTGCTCCGGGAGCTGGACGCGGACTACTGCGTTCCCGCCGACGATCTGGACGCGGCCGCGCGTCAGATCCTCCGGATCATCCGCGACCTGGAGGCGGGTTCCTGACCCCCGCCGCCGGAGCGAAAAGCTCCGGCAGGAAGGAGAACTACCATGAAAAAGAAGATCGAGATCGCCGTATTTGCCCTGCTGGTGCTCGCCGCCGGCATCCTGCTGCAGCAGCGCTTCCGCACGCCGCCTTTCGAGCTCAAGCGGCAGAGAGAGGATCAGATTCTCTGCTATCATGACAGCAGCACGATCGAGCTCTATTACCAAAACCCGGCCGACTCCCCTGCCGTGGAGATCCGGGCGGAGCTCTGCGTCGGGGACGGGCCCATTGAGCTCGGACGGGGAACGGTGCGGCCGGGCCAGACGGTCACGACGGTGAAAACCACGGACGGCAAAAACTGCAGCCACTTCGTGCCGGATGTTTACGCCGGCCGGATTCTGGTCTATGATCTGGAGAGCGGGAAACTGAGGGAGCGCGTCGAAGGTCTTGAGCTGCGGATGTACGCGTCCTGCCGCGACAGCTATGACAGTCTGCAGCCGCGGGAGCCCATCGAGCGCGAAATCATGCTGAACGAGACGGAATACCGGCCGGATCTGATCAGAATGCGCATCGACCTGAAGACCGAAGAGATCCGCTGCGGCCTTTCCGGGCTGAGTGCCGAATGGCGTGAGCTTGACAGCTATATCTATGCCGATATCGACGGGGAAGATGTGCTGATCGCAAAGGGGGAGAAGCTCCCGCCCAGATCTGTCACCTTCCAGCTGTATCTCGAGCCCGGCGTGGCCGACTGTTTTCAGGTCGGCGATCCCCCGCGCTCTGCGCATGTGGACAGCTACTACGCCGATACCGGCGAATTATACGACAGCATCACCGCGGAGATTTCCGAGGTCGTCCGCACGGACTGAGCCTTGCGCGGCCGGAGCTGCCGAACAGAAATCAAAGTCAGGATGAACAGACCATGCTTTACTTTACTGCCGATCTGCACCTGGGCCACGCCAATGCCATCGAATTTAAGGATCGTCCCTTCTCCGGCGTAGAGGAGATGAACCGGGTGCTGATCGAAAACATCAACGAGACCGTCCGGCCGGAAGACGAGCTGTGGATCCTCGGCGATTTCTCCTACCGGATCAACCGAGAGCAGGTGCGCGCGCTGCGCCGGCAGATCGCCTGCCGCCATGTGCATCTGGTTTACGGCAACCACGACAGGGACTATGCCGCAGACCATATCTTTCAGTCGGTTCAGCACTACAAGGAGCTGAAGACGGCCTACGGGCGTCTCGTCCTGTTCCACTACCCCATTCTGGAGTGGAGCGCCGCCCACTACGGCAGCATCCACCTGCACGGCCACATCCACTCCACCGGCGCGTACAACGAAGAAAACCGCCGGAAGAAGTTCGCAGACCGCTTCCCCGAGGGCCACGCCCCGCGGCAGCCGGAGCTGGGGCTCAGGATCTACGACGTAGGCGTGGACGCGAACCGCTATCGCCCGGTGAGTCTGGAGGAGATCGCGGCTTTCCTCGGCCTTGCGCCGCAGGGCGGAGACGCGGAAGAATCGGACTGAGTGCCTGAAAACGCCGAAAGCCCCGGGAATTCAAAGAATTCCCGGGGCTTTCCTATGTTCTGAACAGGGCCGGTCAGTTGAGGCAGCGCTCGTGGTCAAAGCGGTGGGTGCCCTGCCGCAGCTCCTCACCGTTCCAGAAGGCCGTGCAGCCGCTCAGGCGGATGACATCGTTGCCCTCGTCGCAGTCGTGGATGCTGCAGCCGTCAAAGCGCACGTCAAAGCAGCTGTCGATGGAGGCCGCCTCCCAGGAGCACTCATAGATCTCCGTATCCCGGATCTGCATGCTCTCGCTGTCCCAGGCGTAGATCCCGATCACACCGCAGCCGAAGAGGCCGCAGTTTTCCACGCTTACCCCGCGGCAGCTTTCAAAATTCAACACGTTGCCCGCGCAGTAGCCCGGCTCCTCGCTGTGCCCGGCGGTGAGATCGGCAAGGCCCACATTCTCGCAGCCGCGGTAGCCGAGCACGGCCGCATAGCGGGGCGCGGCGCTCAGCAGCGTCTCCTCTTTCCCGGCGCCCCGGATCCACAGCCCGTTTATATCATGCAGGCAGAGGCTGTAGCCGTCAAAGCACTCCTCCCAGCTGTAAAAGCCGCTGCCCCGTCCGCCGTAGTCCGCGGCGCTGCTTAGATCGTAGGTGCCCGCCTCCAGCACGATGCAGGTGTCCGGCGCGATGGCGGCCAGCAGCTCGTCCACCGTGCGCACACGCACCTCAGTCGTTCCGTCCGGCATCACGGTCACCAGGCCCTGGGCCGGTTCCGGCTCGGCCGGCCCGGCGTATTCGGCCCGGGCCAGCTCCATGTGGTCCAAATCGAAGCTGATCAGGTCCTCCCCGCTCACGTCCTGGGCAAAGAGGGCGTTTGCGTTCTCGTAATAGCGCTCGTCCTGCCGCAGGCGGAAGGAGCATTTATCCACGGTCACGCTGCGGCCCGCCAGCAGAAACACGGAGCCCAGCACCCGGTTGTCCTCCACCCGGCAGCCCAGCAGGGCCACCTGGCTGGAGCGCTGGTTCTGCAGCAGGATGTTGACCCGGTTGCCCGTGATCACGCAGTTGCAAAAGGCAACACCCACACAGCGCTCGGTGAAAAGCAGGCTCCCGCCCGGGAAATCCGGGCTCAACCCGCAGTCGCGAAGCTCGCAGTCCTCCAGCCGCAGATCACGGCAGCTCATGGCCATGACCGCGCCGTCGCTGCAGGAGTCGATCCGGCTTTCCCGCACGGCAACAGCATGGCAGTCGCTCGCCGTGACGCCCATGGAGCCGCAGCCGAAGAGGCGGCAGCCCGTGACGGACACGTTGTCGCAGTCCGCCAGATTCAGCACGCCCGCGCAGCAGCCGCCGGGCTCCGTGGTGTGGCCCAGGGTCAGGTTCTCCAGGCTCAGATCCCAGCAGTTCCGGAAGGTGAGCACCTCGGCATACCGGGGCTGGGCCAGGATGCTGACCTCCCCCTGGCCGATGAGGCGCAGGCCGGGGACGTTCTCAATGACCAGCCCGCAGCCGCCGTAGACCAGCTCCCAGCGGTAGAAGCCCCGCAGATCCTCCGTGCCGTAGTCGGCGGCGGCGCTCAGGTTATATTCCCCGGGCTGCAGCACGATGACCGCCTGGGGCGCGATGGCGGCCAGCAGTTCGTCCACCGTGCCCACGGCAACGGCGCCCTCCGGCAGCACTTCCTGCGCGCTCTCCGCCGGCTCCGTGGTTTCTGTGGCTTCCGCCGCTTCCCCGGCCGCGCCGGTTCCGCAGGCCGTGAGCAGCAGCACAAAGCCCAGCAGCAGGCACAGAAGCGCCCGCAGATCCTTTTGTTTCATGGTCTTGTCCTCCGTTCCAGCAGCATTTTTCTCTCTGCTGCCATCGTACCACGCGTGCGCCGGAAAGTCGAGGGAACTTAAGAATTCTTCAGATTGCGCGGCCGCCTGTTTCGCTGGGCCGACGCGGCGGGCCTTATTCGCCCGTCTCCCGCTCCTTTTTCCAGGCCTTGATCTGTGCAAGTCTGTCTTTGAAGCGGGTCTCCAGGCCCTGGTCGGTGGGGCGGTAGTACTCGGTCCCCAGCAGAGAATCGGGCAGGCAGCGCATGTCGGTGAGCTTGTCCTCCGTGTCGTGGGCGTACTGGTAGCCCTTGCCGTAGCCCAGATCCTTCATGAGGGAGGTGACGCCGTTGCGGATGTGCAGCGGCACAGGGTCGGCAAGCTGGGTCAGCGCGTCCTTCTTCGCGGTCTCATAGGCCACATAGAGCGCGTTGGACTTGGGCGCAAGGGAGAGATAGACCACCGCCTCGGTCAGATGCACCGAGCACTCGGGCATGCCTATGTAGTGACAGGCCTGATAGGCCGCCACCGCGATCTCCAGCGCCCGGGGATCGGCCAGGCCCACGTCCTCGCTGGCAAAGCGGGTCACGCGCCGGGCCACATACAGCGGATCCTCCCCGGCCTCCAGCATCCGGGCCAGCCAGTAGACCGCCGCGTCCGGGTCGGAGTTGCGCATGGACTTGTGCAGAGCGGAGATCAGGTTGTAGTGCTCCTCACCGCTCTTATCGTAGAGCAGGGACTTGCGGGAGGTGCACTGCTCCACGGTCTCGCGCGTCACGGTGGTGACGCCGTTTTCCAGTTCCCCGTTGAGTACCGCCATCTCCAGGGTGGAGAGGGCCGTGCGCGCGTCGCCGTTGGCGAAGCGGGCGATCAGGGCGAGCACCTCGTCCCCGATCTCGATCTTCTGGCCGCCGAAGCCCTTCGGACTCGTGAGCGCGCGGCGCAGCAGCGTCGTCAGATCCTCCTCGGTCAGGGCCTTGAGCACGAAGACCTTGCAGCGGGAGAGCAGCGCCCCGTTCACCTCAAAGGAGGGGTTTTCCGTGGTGGCGCCGATGAGGATGATGCTGCCCTTTTCCACGAAGGGCAGGAAGGCGTCCTGCTGGGCCTTGTTGAAGCGGTGGATCTCATCGACGAAGACGATGGTCTTCTCGCCGAAGCGGCGGTTGTCCTCCGCCTGCTGCATGACCGTGCGGATTTCTTTGATGCCGCTGGTGACGGCGGAGAAATTGATGAAGCTGGCGCGGGTGTGGTTGGCAATGACGTTTGCCAGCGTGGTCTTGCCCACGCCCGGCGGGCCCCAGAAGATCATGGAGGAGACCATGTCCTGTTCGATGATGCGCCGCAGTACCTTGCCCGGGCCCAGCAGATGCTGCTGGCCCACGATCTCCTCGATGCGCTGCGGCCGCAGGCGGGCCGGCAGCGGCTGAGCCGCGCCCCCGCCCAGCATGCTGAGCTGTTCGTTCATCCTTGTACCTCGCTTCCGAATATGATAGAATGCATAAAAACACAAAAAGAGGTCTGCTTCATGGAACGCTATATCGCTTTCGACGTGGAGACCCCCAACGCCGCCAACAACCGCATGAGCGCCATCGGCATCGCCGTGATCGAGGACGGAGAGATCGTCTCGAGCTTCGCCTCGCTCATCGACCCCGAGGTGCACTTTGACCGCTTCAACACCTGGCTCACCGGCATTTCGGAGGAGTCCGTGCGCAATGCGCCGAATTTCGCGCAGCTCTGGCCCACCATCGGCCCGTTGCTTTCAAGCGGGATCCTGCTTGCCCACAACGCGACCTTCGATCTGCGGGTGCTCTCCTGCTGCCTGGACGCCTACGGCATCGACATGCCGCGCTATCTGCGCTACGGCTGTACGGTGCAGATGGGCAGAAGCTGCTATCCGGAGCTATCCAACCACAAGCTGGACACGCTCTGCCGCTACCGGGGGATCGAACTGGACCATCACAAGGCCGACAGTGACAGCCTGGCCTGCGCAAAGCTCCTGCTGGACTACGAGAAAAGCGGGCTGGAGCCCCGGCGCTTTCTGCGCTGCTACGACTGGTGGACGCGCAAAACGCTCCCGCTCTCATCATACAACAGCGCGGGGCCGGATGACAAGTAAAACCGCTTCTCACGCAGGCAGGCAAGGCTGCCTCCGCTTTTGGGCAGCGCCCGACATCTGGTGAAAAACTTAACGGATTCTGCGCGCGGAAAAGCTCCGCTTTTCCCTTGAAAAAATGAGCTGAACTCAGTATAATATTTGGATAGTCCGCCGCGCGGCGGACGCTGAAGCGTTTTTTACCCTGTTATCGAGGGACTGTCATGTCAAAGAACAATCAGAACAATTTCATGGCGCGCCTTGCGGCCTTCATTGTCGATAAGCGCAAGCTGTTTTTCCTGCTCTTTCTGGCAATGTGCCTTTTCTGTGCCTTTTCCCAGGCCTGGGTCCAGGTCAACGAGACGCTGACCGACTACCTGGGGGAGGAGACGGAGACCCGCCGGGGGCTGGAGCTGATGGATCGGGAGTTCACCACCTACGGCACTGCGCAGATCATGATCCAGAACGTGACCTACGACCAGGCGGAAAAGCTCCTGCCGCAGATCGAGGCGGTGGAGGGCGTCAAGTCCGTCGCCTTTGACGAGACGGCCGACCACTACACCGCGGCCTCCGCCCTCTTCATCGTCACCTTCGAGGGCACCAACGACGACGAGGTGAGCATCCGGGCGCTGGCGGAGCTGGAGGACATGCTCTCCGGCTATGACGTCTACGTCAACAGCCAGGTGGGCAACCCCCTCAAGGCCATCATCAACCAGGAAATGCTGGTGGTGGACCTGATCGCCCTGGTGATCATCATCCTGGTGCTGCTCTTCACCTCCAAAACCTACGCGGAGATCCCGGTGCTGCTGATCACCTTCGGCGCGGCGGCGCTCTTGAACATGGGCACCAACTACATGATGGGTGAGATCTCCTTCGTCACCAACGCCATCGCCATCGTGCTGCAGCTGGCCCTGGCCATCGACTACGCCATCATCCTCTGCCACCGCTATATGGAGGAGCATGAGGACAAGCCGCCGCGGGAGGCGGCCATCGCCGCCCTGAGCAAGGCCATCCCCGAGATCTCCGCCAGCAGCCTGACCACCGTGTCCGGTCTCCTGGCCCTGACCTTCATGCAGTTCCGTCTGGGCTTTGACATGGGCACCGTGCTCATCAAGGCCATTCTGCTGAGCCTCTGCTCGGTCTTCCTGCTGATGCCGGGGCTGCTCGTCACCTTCTCCAAAGCCATCGACCGGAGCCACCACAAGAGCTTCGTGCCCAAGATCTCCTTCCTGGGCCGCTTCGCCTATGCCACCCGTTTTGTGGTGCCGGTGCTCTTCGCCGCGCTGATCGCGGGGGCCTGGTTCTGCTCCCACCACGCCAACTACGTCTACGACCTCTACTCCGTGCGCTCCATCCGTCAGAACGAGATGCAGATCGCCCGGGAGCAGATCATCGACACCTTCGGCACCAACAACCAGCTGGCCCTGCTGGTCCCCTCCGGCGACTATGACCGGGAGGCGGAGCTGATCACCGAGATCCGGGAGCTGCCCCAGACCGTGAGGGTCGTCGGCCTGGCCGGCATCGAGGCCAACGACGACTATCTGATCACCGACACCGTCACGCCCCGCCAGTTCGCGGAGATGACGGACATGGACTACGAGGTGGCGCGGGTCCTGTTCACCGGCTACGCCATGCAGCAGGACGACTACGGCCAGGCCGCCACCAACATCGACAACTACAAGATCGCGCTCATCGATCTCTTCACCTACCTCAACGAACAGCGCGACTCCGTGACCATCAAGCTCTCGGCGGAGACCGAGAAGGATCTGGACGATCTGGAGGAGCAGCTGGACGACGCCCGGCTCCAGCTGGAGAGCGAGAACTGGACCCGCATCGTCGTGGAGGTGGATCTGCCCACCGAGGCGGAGGAGAGCTACGAATACCTGAGCATCCTGCACGGCATCGCCGCGCGCTACTACCCGGAGCACTATGTGGTGGGCGACACCACCAGCTGCTACGATCTGCGCAGCTCCTTTGAGCACGACAACCTGCTCATCAGCATCCTGACGGTCTTCTTTGTGGTGGCGGTGCTGATCTTTACCTTCCACTCCGTGGGCCTGCCGGTGCTGCTGATCGCGATCATTCAGGGCAGTATCTGGTGCAACTTCTCCACCCCCTTCCTGACGGGGACGAACCTGTACTTCTTGACCTACCTCATCATCAGCGCCATCCAAATGGGCGCGAACATCGACTACGCCATTGTGATCTCCAGCCGCTACCTGACGCTCAAGAAGGAGCTGCCGCTGAAGGAGGCCATGGTGGAAACCCTGAACCAGGCCTTCCCCACCATCATCACCTCCGGCCTGATGCTGGCCTCGGCGGGCATGGCCATCGGCTTTCTGACCTCCAACGAGACCATCTCGGCCATCGGCATCTATCTGGGCACCGGCACGCTGATCTCGATTTTCCTGGTCATGTGCGTGCTGCCGCAGATCCTGCTGCTGGGCGACACGCTCATCTCCCGCACCAGCTTCGAGCTGCAGCCCGCCATCAAGCTCAACAGCCGCGCGGGCCTCATGCGGATCGACGGCCGGGTGCGCGGCACCATGAACGGTTACTTCGACGCCGAGGTGCACGGCGTGTTCCGCGGCACCATGAGCGCCATTGTGGATATGAACAACATCACGGACCTGGAGACGCCTCAGATCGAGGAATCCCCGGCTCCGCAAGCTACAGAAGACGGAGTGATACATCTATGAGAACGAAACGCATCCTTGCCCTGCTGCTGTGCGCGGTGATGCTGGCCGCCCTGGGGTTGCCCGCCGCCGCGGAAGAGGGCGGCGCCGCCCCCGAGGAAGGCAGCATTGCACGCGAGACGATCCACGTCGCAAGCGTGGAGGATTTCCGCCGTCTCGCCGGAAACTGCGCGCTGGACAGCTATTCCGCCGGGCTCACGGTGGTGCTGGACAATGACCTGGAGCTGGGCGCCGACACGGTCGCCGTGCCCATCTTCAACGGCGTTTTCGAGGGCGGCGGGCACACCATCTCCGCCGTCACGCTGACGGGCGGCTCCAACCTGGGCCTGTTCCGCTACGTGCAGAGCGAGGGCGTGATCCGGAACCTGAACGTGGAGGGCTCGGTGCAGCCCGACGACGGCAGCGACAAGGTCGGCGGTCTCGTCGGCAGCAGCTACGGCCGGGTGGAAAACTGCAGCTTCCGCGGCGTGGTCAACGGCCGCAACTACGTGGGCGGCCTGGTCGGTGAGAGCTACGGCAGCATCACCGGCTGCACGGCCGACGCCGAGGTCAACGGCAAGCGCTTCACCGGCGGCGTCGTGGGCTACAGCGAGGGTCTGATCCAGAACTGCGAAAACCGCGGTGCCGTCAACACCAGCGTCACCGAGGAAATGCTGAGCCTGGACGATCTGGCGACCGTCACCAGCAACAGCCTGGATCTGCTCAACGCCGAGGACGAGAGCGTGGTCTCCGACTCCGGCGGCATCGCGGGCTTTTCCAGCGGCGTGCTGATGGGCTGCGTCAACCACGGCACCGTGGGCTACCAGCACTTCGGCTACAATGTGGGCGGCATCGCTGGCCGCCAGTCCGGCCATCTGGCCGGCTGCGAGAACTACGGCAGCGTGCTGGGCCGCAAGGACGTGGCCGGCATCGTGGGCCAGATGGAGCCCTATCTGAATCTGATCTCCGAGGAGAGCCTGTCTGAAGAGATCGTGACCCTGAACGAATACCTGAACGCGGCCTCCGGCGATCTGGCCGTTATGGCGGCGCAGATGGACTCCCTTCAGGAGGATGCGGAGGCCGACGGCAGCTCCATGCTGGAGGACGCCGACAACATCTCCAGCGTCGGCGGCGGTACCATCTCCAGCGCCGACGGCGGCGAGAGCGGCGGCAGCGTCTCTGACGGCGGCGGGAATATCTCCGGCGGCTCCATCTCGGGCGGCACGATTTCCGGCGGCGCCGGCAGCGGCGGCAGCATCTCCGGCGGCTCCGGCGGCCAGAGCGAGTCCAACTCCATCCGGGACGAATATGCCAGCTTCTCCGAGCGCGTGAGCGAGGCCTACGGCATCCTGAGCGACTCCTCCAACGCCCTGTCTGTGGATCTGGGCACCGCCAACGACCAGTTCTCCAAAGTGCTCCTGATGATGTCCGATGCGGTGAACGGCGCCGCCAACCATGAGATCTTCGAGGACATCTCCGAGGAGATGGGCCTGGAGGACACCGAGGGCCGGGTCTCCGGAAACCGGAACCGGGGCACCGTCGACGGCGACAGCAACGTGGGCGGCATCATCGGCTCCATGGGCATCGAGTATGAGTTTGACATGGAAGACACCGTGGTGGAGACGCTGGGCGTCAACGGCATCGTCAACAAGACCTATGAGAGCAAGTGCGTCAGCTCCGAGAACGTCAACTACGGCAGCGTCACCGGCCGCAAGGACCGCATCGGCGGCGTGGTCGGCAGTTCCGAGACCGGCCTTGTCCTCTCCTGCGAGGGCTACGGCAGCGTCAAAAGCACCGACGGCAGCTACGTCGGCGGCGTGGCCGGCTTCTCCGGCACCACGATCCGCGATTCCTACGTCATGTGCAGCCTCTCCGGCAGCAAGTACGTGGGCGGCGTCGCAGGCTATGGCAGCAACATTACCGACTGCGTGACCCTGGTGGATCTCTCCTCCTCCAATGTCTGCGCCGGCGCCATCGCCGGCTGGGCGGACATGGCCGCAGAGGGCGCCGTGGACCGCAACATTTACGTCCATGACACGCTGGGCGCCATCGACGGCATCAGCTATGCCGACAAGGCCGCCCCCGTCAGCTACGAAGAGCTGATCGCCCGGGAAGGCATCCCCGAGGAATTCAGCTTTGTGACCGTGAGCTTCATGGCGGACGGCGTGCTGGTCGAGAACGTGACCGTGCCCTACGGCGGCACGCTGGACGCTTCGAAGGTCCCCGCGGTGCCCGCAAAGCCCGGCTACGCCGGCGACTGGGCGTCCTTCCAGACCGAGGGCCTGCGCTTTAACGAAACGGTCGAGGCCGTCTACATCCTCAACCAGAACACCGTGGCCGTGGAGACCACCCGCGAGGATTCGCCCATGTCCGTCCTGCTCATCGAGGGCGACTTCCAGGAGGAGATCAACGTCTCCCTGACGCCGTACGGCGAAGGCGGTCCCGAGGGCGTGGCGGTTCTGGAGACCTGGGAGCTGAAGGTCGACGGCTACACCAACCCGGACGGCCAGGGCTACACGGTCCGCTTCCTGACGCCTTCCGTCGAGCGCGGCACCGAGCTTACGCTCTACCGTCTGGACGGCGGCGAGTGGAAGCGCATGGACGTGGGCCGCAGCGGCAGCTACGTGACCTTCCACGCGGAGGACGACGATGTGATCTTCGCCGTCACCACCCGTGAAAACACCCGCGTACAGCTGATGCCCTGGGCCGCCATCGCGGGCGGGTCGCTCTTCGTGATCATCCTGATCGCGGTGCTCATCGCGAGTTCAAAGCGGAAAAAGAAAGCCGCCGCGCAGAGCGACGAAAAGTAAAGCGTTTGATACACACAAAAATGAGAACTTCTTCGGAAGTTCTCATTTTTTCAGCCCTTTTAAGATATAGATTCCTGCACCGGTGACATCGGTCATTGATTCGGAAAACCCGCACACGCCAAAACAGAACTGTCATCCTGAGGAACATTCTGACGCGCGGGAAGCGTGCGACATTCCTTACCTCGTCAGTGACGAAGGATCTCATTTTCCGTCAAACAGCAAAATCTTGAGATCCTTCGACTCCGCTGCGCTCCGCTCAGGATGACAAAGCGGGGTTTGTCCGCTGTCTGCCAGGGCAGGGACACCGTTCCCGGCCCGGTCCCTTCTCTCCCGCCCGTAAAAGTGTGAAAAATCCCTGAAATTTCCGCAAAAAACTGTTGACCTGCCGCCGCCGGTATGGTATAGTATGCATTACCTGTCGGACGAGAGGTGTTTTTTTCGCGCGCTTTTTTCGCGAAACTGCGCTTTTTGTTCCATACAGGGAGGCAATGCCCGCCTTTGCGGGTAAATAAAATAGGAGGTGCCGAAATATGGCTGCAGGCGCAAGAGTTAAAATTACACTCAGATGCGATGAATGCAAGCAGAGAAACTACAACACGGTCAAGAACAAGAAGAATACCTCAGACCGTTTGGAGCGGAGCAAGTACTGCCCCTTCTGCAGAAAGCACACCAAGCATGTTGAGACCAAGTAAGTCTGAAAGGATGCGTGAAAATGGCTGAAGAAAAGAAAAGCAACGCTGCTCCGACCAAGGCCGTCACCGCCGTGAAGAAGGACGACGCCAAGCCCACTTTCTTTCAGAGAGTCGGCAAGTGGTTCCGCGAAATGAAGAGCGAGCTGAAGAAGGTCGTCTGGCCCACTCGCAAGGCTCTGACTCAGAATTCGCTGATCTCCCTGGGCGTTATGCTGGTCTCCGCTGTGGTGCTCTGGGGCTTTGATAAGCTGGCCGAGATGCTGGTCCGCGCACTGCTGGGTTAAGCAAACATGGCGGAAGAAGCAAAGTGGTACGTAGTCCATACGTACTCCGGTTATGAAAACGCAGTCGCCGCGGCCGTGATGAAGGCTGCGGAAAACCGCCGCATGACGGATCTGATCCGTGAGGTCAACATCCCCATGGAGACCGTCACCGAGATCACCGAGTCCGGTGAGCAGAAAACGGTGGAGCGCAAGGTGTTCCCCGGCTACGTGCTGGTGAAGATGATCCTCACCGACGACAGCTGGCACCTGATCCATAACGTGCGCGGCGCGACGGGCTTCGTCGGCTCCGACGGCAAGGCCGTCCCCCTGACGGAGCAGGAAATTTTAGATCTGGGCGTGGAACACAGAGAGATCGTCGTCGGCTATGCCGTGGGCGACAGCGTGAAGGTCAACGACGGCCCGCTGTCCGGCTTTATCGGCGTTGTCGAGGAGCTGGAGCCCGAGAAGGATCGGGTTCGCGTGGTGGTCTCCATGTTCGGCAGAGAGACTCCGGTGGATCTGGAGCTCGACCAGGTCGAAGTTATCAAAGATTAATTCTAAGAAAGAGGTGCTCTTATGGCACAGAAAGTAGTTGGATACGTAAGATTCCAGGTTCCTGCCGGCAAGGCTACGCCGGCTCCCCCCGTCGGTCCTGCTCTGGGCCAGTACGGCGTGAATATCGGTCAGTTCACCAAGGACTTCAACGAGCGCACCAAGGGCGATATGGGTCTGATGATCCCCGTCGTCATCACCGTGTACTCCGACCGCAGCTTCACCTTCATCACCAAGACCCCTCCTGCCGCTCTTCTGATCAAGAAGGCCTGCGGCATTGATACCGCTTCCGGTGTTCCCCAGCGCGACAAGGTCGCCACGATCAGCAAGGAAGACGTCCGCAAGATCGCCGAGCAGAAGATGCCCGACCTCAACTGCACCGACATCGAGTCCGCCATCAGCATGATCGCCGGTACCTGCCGCTCCATGGGCGTCGTCGTCGGCGACTGACCCGGAGCTCTCGTGGGAGGATCTATCCATCCATTACACCACATTTTAGGAGGAAACGAAATTGTTTAGAGGTAAAAATTATAAAGAGAGCTCCAAGCTCATTGATAAGCAGGCCCTGTACGACCCCCAGGAAGCCCTGCAGCTGGTCATCAACGCCAGCAAGGCCAAGTTCGACGAGACCGTCGAGCTGCATGTGAAGCTCGGTGTTGACGGCCGTCACGCCGACCAGCAGGTCCGCGGCGCCATCGTGCTGCCCAACGGCACCGGCAAGACCGTCCGCGTCCTCGTCTTCTGCCCGCCCGAGCAGGTTGAGGAAGCTCTCGCTGCAGGCGCCGACTACGCCGGCGGCATGGAGTACGTCGAGAAGATCCAGAAGGAGAACTGGTTCGAGTTCGATACCGTCATTGCCAACCCCAAGATGATGGGCACCGTCGGCCGTCTCGGTAAGATCCTGGGACCCAAGGGCCTGATGCCCTCCCCCAAGGCCGGCACCGTGACCCCCAACGTTCCTCAGGCCGTCAAGGAAGCCAAAGCCGGTAAGGTCGAGTACCGTCTGGACAAGACCAACATCATCCACTGCCCCATCGGCAAGGTCAGCTTCGGCGCTGAGAAGCTGTACGAGAACTACGTGGCTCTGCTGGGCGCCATCATCAAGGCCAAGCCCGCCGCCGCGAAGGGCCAGTACATCCGCTCCTGCGTCACCGCCTCCACCATGGGCCCCGGCGTGAAGATCAACGCTCAGAAGCAGCTGTAATTGATCCGAATACGGATGCAAAAACTCCCGTTCCTGTGGAACGGGAGTTTTTTCGTGGTTAGCGGCCATCATTGCGCCGCAGCCATGCAGATGTTATACTGTTCTTTAATAAAACGATTCAAAATCGATTTATTGCCTGTGAACCATTTTGCTCACAGGCAAAGGCGCGGCGCGCCTTTGAAGAAGCCGTGCAATACCACTCTTGGGCAAAGCGCAGGCTTTGCCCTGCACAGCAGATGCTGCGCATAAAACGCTTGTTTTCAAGCGATTTATTGAAGATTGGCATTATATAACGCCACCCGCAAGTGAGAAAACCGGCGGGTGCAACTGCCGGTTGCGGATCTTCCAGCCCGGCTTTCTTTCGTGCGCCCGCCTTTTCCGCTATGCTTGACACATCCCAAACCCGGGCGAGCCATCACGCGAACCGTGTGTCGCCGTCCAAAAGGAAAGGAAGGATGAGCATGATCCTCGCAGACAAGATCATAGACCTGAGAAAGAAAAACGGCTGGTCCCAGGAGGAGCTGGCAGAACAGCTCGGCGTTAGCCGGCAAGCTGTCTCCAAATGGGAAGGCGCGCAGTCGGTGCCCGATATGGGGCGTATTGTCCAGATGTCCGAACTCTTTGGCGTCAGCACCGACTATCTGCTGAAGGACTCGCTGGATCTGCCTGTCCCCGCAGCAGAGTCCGTCCGCTCCGACACGCCGGAGCGGACCGTCGGCATGGAGGAGGCCAACGCTTTTCTCCTCGCCAAGGAACAGAATGCAAGCCGCGTAGCCCTGGGAGTGATGCTGTGCATCCTCTCTCCCATTTGTCTGATCCTGCTGTGCGGCGCGCAGGAACTCGGCCTGCTCCCCCTCACGGAGGCACAGGCGGTCGGCCTCGGTGTGCCGGCGCTGCTGCTGATGGTCGGCGGCGCGGTCGCGCTTTTCGTCACCTCCGGCCTGCGCATCAGCCGCTTTTCGTATCTGGAGCATGAGAACGTGGATACCCTCTACGGGGTGGACGGCATGACCCGTGAGCGGCGGGAGGCCTACCGGTCCGTTTACGCCCGGCAGCTCACACTCGGCATTGTTCTGTGCGTGCTCGCGGTCCTGCCGATTTTCCTGAGCCTGCTCTTCTTCGGGGATGCAGAGCACTACGGCCATTTGCTGGCCGTGGCACTGATGCTCGTGCTGATTGCGATCGGCGTACTGCTGATCGTGAACGCCGGCATCCGCTGGGGCGCCTTTCAGCAGCTGCTGGAAGAAGGTGATTACAGCCGGGAGAGCAAGGCACGCGCACGGAACCACGCCCCCTTCTCCGGTATCTACTGGGGCCTCGTGACTGCGGGCTTCCTCGCCTGGGGCTTCCTGACAAATCGCTGGGACCGGTGCTGGATCCTCTGGCCCGTGGCCGGCGTCGCCTACGGCGCGATCTACGGCATCATGTGCGCTCTGCAGAGCCGGGACGAAAGATAACGCATGAAAAAGGAAGCAGAACTGCGGTTCTGCTTCCTTTTTCATGTTTTCACCGGTTCCGCTTTGACGACCAGCCGGCGCCAGTTTTGTCCGACTTTGTACCATGTCCTTTTTTGTCATCCTGAGCGCAGCGAAGGATCTCAAACGGACAATGAGATTCTTCGTCGGCATCCGCCTCCTCAGAATGACATCGTAGGGGCGCGTATTACGCGCCCGCGTTTTCGTTCTCTTCACCGTGTCCGCGGGTGACCAATGGTCGCCCCTACGGCCACTGACCACTTTTTTTGCGCCCGCGCAACCCTTCTCTTTTTTTGTCGTTTTTAGGGGTGAGAGCTCTTATTTCACAGGAGGTACAGTATGGAAGATCAAAAGATCGTAGACCTGTACTGGCAGCGTTCCGATCTGGCCATATCGGAGACGAATCAGAAATACGGCCGATACTGCCACAGCATCGCCTATCATATCTGCGGTGTGGACGAGGACGCGGAGGAGTGCGTCAACGACACCTGGCTGCGTGCCTGGAACCTGATGCCCGACCAGCGCCCCAGCGCCCTCGCGGCATTTCTCGGCCGTATCACCAGAAATCTCGCCCTGGACTGTCTCAAGGCGAAAAACAGACAAAAGCGCGGCGGAGGCGAGGCGCTTCTTGCCCTGGACGAACTGGAAGAATGCATCCCCGGCGGGACAAGGCCGGAGCAGGTACTGGAAGAAAAAGAGCTGGCCAAGGCCATCGGCAGCTTTGTCTCCGGCCTGCCGCAGACGGAGAAAGCCATCTTTGTGCTGCGATACTTCTATGTGGCGCCTATCGGGGAGATTGCGGAAAGGCTGCAATACAGCCAGGCAAAAATCAAAAGCAGCCTGTTTCGCACACGAAAAAAACTGCGTGTCTACTTACAGGAGGAGGGCATATGCTGACTTCGATGACACTTCTCCGCGCTATGAACGGCATTCATGAGGAGGATGTGATCATGGCCGGAAAACTCTATTATCAACCGAAAAAGCGTGGAAACGCGCGGAAAATCATTCATCTGACGCTGCTGGCAGCGGTATTGGTGAGCCTGCTGTCCGTCGCGGCCTATGCCTCGGGATTCCTCGGCATCCACGCCATCGTGATCCCGGAGCCGACATTGGAACCTGTCGCGGCCTCCGCCGCGCCCGCTCCGGCGCAGGAGGCCAAAACAGAGGATACCAGCCTGGCCCCGGCGGAGACCACGCCGCCGACCGCCCTGGTCTCCCTGACCCAGCCACAGGCCGTCCCGGAGGAGCTGGACAGCGCAGTCCGGGAGAAGGTGGAGAACGCCCGGGCCGCCTGGGACGAGTGGCAGAGCTGGCGGAAAGAAAACCTGCCGCAGATGCCGGAGGTCTTTTCCCCGGTGGAGGGAGCTGCGATCGTAAACATTGTGGAAAATGAGGACGGCAGCGCCACGGTCTCCTACTACGGCAAGGATCAGTGGGAGCAGATCATCTTCCGGGAGAACGAGGAGCCGGACTACACCAATGCGACGCCGATCGAAGTCCGCACCGCGACGGCGGAGGAACTGGCCCAGCGCGAGGAATGGCTGAAACTCGCGGGCCTCAGCTACGGCGACTACGACTTCAACTATGACATTCATACCGCCGAGGAAGCGGCCAAGCTGGAGGAGATCGCCACAAATCACGGGCTGCGTCTGCGCCGCGCCAGCACCCTGCTCTGGAGCAAAGAGACCGTAGAGGAGAACGACGCCGCTTTCAACGCCGCCAACGGCACGAACCTTCACACCGACACCAGCGACGCCCGCTTCCTCACCAACCGGGAGCTCTGTGACCGCGTTGCCGAGGTCGCCTGCCACGGTACCTTCTTCAAGGAGATCCCCCACGGCTTCGATAAGGTGTATTATTTCAACGAGGGCACCTTCTGCGTCAGCTACGACCAGACGCTTTCCGACGGGCGGCGGGTGGACTGCTACGGTTACAACTCCATGTATGCCACCCTCTCCAGCGGGCACGAAGTCGTGACCCGGATCACCGATCCGGACAGCTATCAGGCCAGGACGCACACCGCGCCGGACGGCACGGAGCTGACGATCCTGCAGAAGGACAAGGAAGCGTTCCTGTACGTGTATCTCCCGGATTCTTTCTTTGAGATGCACATGCAGAGCGAGGCGCCCCTGTCCGACGCCGACGTGGACGCCATCGCGGACAATCTGAATTACAGCAACATCGGAAGATAAATACAAACGAAAAAGGAAGCAGAACTGCGGTTCTGCTTCCTTTTTCATGTTTTCACCGGTTCTGCTCTGACGACCAGCCGGCGCCAGTAGCCGCAGTTTCGGCACCAGGCTTCAAAATCCGCGGTGTTGTACACCGTGAAGCCGTCGATCCGGCTTACGGCGCCGGGGCCCGCGCCCACATATTCCGCGCCCGCCGCAGGCGGCAGCAGGAGCCGCGGCACCGTGTCGGAAAGGGAGAAGAGATTCTCCGCCGCCCGGTGATAGCCGTGGCGCTCCAGTTCACTGCAGGTCTCCGCAAAGGCGGGGTCCTCCGGCTGCGCCGGGTCGATGCTCGCAAAGCGCAGGTACTTCGGATGGTAGTGGTAGATCTGCCCCAGCAGGAAACGCCAGGTCTCCGCGTCCCGGCCGGGGATCCCGATCGGGAGCTGCAGGCCCCACTCGTCCTCGGCGAAGTTCTGCAGGAAATACACGGTCTTGTCCAGCGCCTGCAGGGCCACGGGATAGCCCAGGCGCTCACACTCCCGGAAAGAGAGGGAGGGCAGCGTGAACAGGAGCGGGCTCACCCGGTGGTTCCGGTAGGCCGCGATGCTCTCCATGTCCAGCGCCCCCGGGAACATCAGGCCGCAGACCGGGCAGTCCTTCCGTACCGAAAAGCTGCGGTGCACGGCGATGAGAAGGCGGCTCAGATCCTCCGCGTCCAGCAGGCTCAGATAGCCCCCGTGAAAGCGGATGGCCGTCACTTCACAGTCCTCGTAATCGTCCTTCCTGCCCGCAAGCTCCGCGCAGAGCGCACGCAGCCAGAGGGCGAGCGTCCGGTCATCCGGCCGCCGCAGGGGCGCGCCGGTCTCCGGCTCCCGCTCCAGCCAGTAGGAGAAGGGAAGATACAGGTGTAGTTCGATGGGCTTCATACCAGCCCTCCTTATTCTCAAATGGAAGCCCGATGGGCTTCCATTTGAATCACTCGCGCTCCATCGCCTCGGCTGAAGCCTCGTTGGTCGGCGCGAGGGCGGCGCTTTGCAGCCGCCTCATGGTGTTTTTGCCATAGCAGAGCTATGGCAAAAACGATTCAAAGAGTTTTTCGATAACGGGAAGGGCGGCAAGCCGCCCTTCCATCATTCTCTGTTGTCGGTTCGGCTCAGTTGTCGTCGGTCAGGAACTCTGCGGCCAGCTTGCCGAAGGTCACGTCAAAGCCGTGGTTCATGCCGCCCATGGGCGTCATGTAGCAGTTGGCATGACGGCCGCCGACGATGACGCCCGCGCAGTAGACGCCCTGGATGGGCTTGCCGGTGGAGGGGATCACGGGCTGCAGTCTGTCGTTGCAGATGATGCCCTCCTGGCCCATGCGGCCGTTGGTGGAGGTGGCGGCGGAGAAGGCGAAGAAGGGCCCCTGCTCGATGGGGAAGAGCATGCTGGCGGCCTTGCCGTAGCGGGTATCCTCGCCCTGCTTGACCATCTCGTTGTACTCCTTCACCTCGGCGAGCATGTTGGCCTGGGCCTCCTCGTCGTCGGGGTAGACCATCCTGGCCAGCTCTTCCAGGGTCTCGGCGCCGTAGCGGATGTCGCCGGGCCAGCTCCAGTAGCTGCCGATGGCGATGCCCTCGGGATTGCCCACGCCGGCCAGCAGTTCCTTCTCCAGAATGTCCAGATAGAACTCGGTGCCGTCGCACTCGGTGCCGTCGGCCTTCATCTTGGTGCCGTTGGTGTAGGGGGCGGCGTTCTCATTGTTCAGGGTACCGGGCATGGTCCAGGGGGTATGATTGACGGGGTCGATGGCCTGGTGGGACATGTTCTGGTGGTCCAGATCGCGGCGCCAGTTGGCGTCGTAGATCTTCCACTGCCGCCCGCCGGGCTGCCATCTCAGCTCCAGACCCAGGGTCCAGCACTGGTCGTCCTCGTTGTGGAAGCGCTTGCCGTTGTTGTTGAGCGCAAGGCCCGCGGCCGGATCCAGCAGGGACAGCACGCAGCCGTCGGCCTGACGGAAGGGCTCAATGTCCGCACCCTCCCAGACCAGCATGCGGTGGCCGTCGCCGGAGCCGCCGAAGCCGGAGGAGTCGGGGAAGGCGTTGCCGTTGCGCAGGGTGTACATGCCCTCTTCCACACCGATCTCCATCATGATGTCCTTGGCGCGGCCGTGGTAGCCGGTGCAGACGATGACGCCCTTGGCGGCCTCATACTTGTTGTAGGTGACCGTGCCGTCCTCGGCGGTGACCTTGGTGATCACGCCGGTGATGCGGCCGGCGCCGTCGTTTGTGAGCATATAGGCCCGCTCGTTGTAGCGGAACTGGCCGCCGTTTGCCTCGATCCAGTCCACCTGGTTGCGGCCGGCCTGGGCCCAGGACTGATAGGTGAAGTCCACGGTGCCGATGTAGGTCTTGTACTTGTGGTCCTTCTGGCTCATGTCATAGCCTTCGGGGCGGGGGAAGTAGATCATGCTGCGGTAGTCATAGTTGCCGTCGGTGCCCTGGGGCGGCATCAGCTCCTCGTACCAGTCAAAGGCCTTGCCGGAATTGGCGGTCCAGAGCTTGACGATGTCGATGTTGGTGCGGTTGTTGTGCATGTTCATGTAGTTGCGCACGAAATCGGTCTCGTCGATCTTCCAGTCCTCCCAGTTGAGGCCGGCGGCCTCCACCTGGCGCTTGTAGAAGTCGGAGTTGACGGAGGCGCACTGGAAGCCGTGGATGTCGTAGCGGCCGTCGTTCTCCAGGATGATGGTGCTGTTGCCCAGCTCCAGGCTGCGGCGGGCGGCGCAGATGCCGGAGAGGCCCGCGCCCACAACGATCACGTCCGCGCTCTCGGTGCGCTCAAACTGCGTGGGAGCCTCGGGCTTCTCGCGCCACTGGAACATGCCCAGCTCCGGCACGAGCCACAGGGGGGTGCCGAACTCGGTCTTCTCAAAGGAGAAGCCCTCTTCCTTCGCAGGCTCCTCGGTCTTCTCGATCAGGGCCTGCTGAATGCATTCCTCATAGGCTTTCTTGATGGCCGGGATCGTGTTCTCCGCGGTGGCGGAAGTCACCGCGTCCACACCCTGGGTCTCCACGATCAGGCGCTGCATCTCCTCCGCAGCCGCCTGGCCGATGCCCGGGGTCTCGCCGGAGGCGTCGATGACGCATTCCGTGATGGCCGTTTCGCTCACGGTCAGGGTGACCGTGACGTCACTGGAATAGCCTGCCGCCGTGGCGGAGTAGGTGCCGGGAACGTAGATCGCCGGCTCCTCGGCGGAGGCGCTGATTTTACCGCCCAGACCGAAGAAGGCCGCGCCCACCGCTGCGGCGGCGGTGCCCTTCAAAAAGTCTCTGCGTGACAGTTTCGCTGCCATGTTTATCACTCCTTATTTGTATTTTTCCGACCGCCGACCGCGTGGTCAGCGGAGCTTATCAATATTTTAACATTCTGCCTGTTTTCTGTCAACGGATACAGGGTGCATTTCCACAGGTGAACTTACCCTCTACGCCGCGTCGTCCGCGATCCCCGCCAGCGTCGTGCCCGGGTAGTAGTGGGCCAGGATCGTCCGGTAATCCGCGCCCTCCTCCGCCATGACGGCAGCGCCGTACTGACTCATGCCCACCCCGTGGCCGAAACCCGCCACGGTGAACATGAATGCGCCTTCGCTGTATGTCAGCGTGAAGGCCGTGGAGCGCAGGGAAAAGAGCCGCCGCAGCTCCGTGCCGCGGATCTCCGTCCCGCCGATCACCACCGAAGCGGCGCGGCCGCTCTCGTCCCGCCGCAGCTCCCCCAGCCAGCTCTCCTCGGGGCCGGAGAAATCCGCCTCCGGGCAGGCGGAGAGGATCGTATCCCGGAAGTCCAGCGGGGCGCAGCGCAGGCTGCTCATGAAATTCGGCACGTTCTCCGCCGTCTCCGGGCTGGGGACGCTGCGCAGATAGGGGACCGGGTTCCAGACCGCGCCGCAGTCCTCCGTAGCCCCGGCGGAGGAGGAGTGGAAGGCCGCGAACACCGGCGCGCCCTCCCAGGTCAGCAGCTGCCCCGCCGTCTCCCGGACGGCGCTCTCGATCCGCGCGGCGCAGCGCGTATATGCGTCGCCCCAGCGGGCTTCCCGGGCCTGCCCGTCCATCCAGGCCTGGCAGCAGGCAAAGTCCGTACAGACGTCTGCCTCCCCGTGCTTATGTCCGCCCGCGCAGTAGAGAGCGTAACTCCGCGCCGCCACCGCCTGGGCCTTGAGGGCGTCCATCGGGAAATCGGCGGGCATCTCCGCCGCGACAACACCCAAAAGATAGTCCTCCAGCGCCATCTCCGCGATCGTACCGTCCGCAAGCAGCACCCGCAGCGCTGCCGGGCCGGAGAAGACGGGCAGGACTGCGGCTGTTTCCGCGGGTGAGTCCGGGGTCGCTTCCGGCTGGGGCGGCACCGTCCGCGCCGGCGCAGGCAGCAGGGTGATCAGCCAGCACAGCAGCAGGGAAACGCCGGCAAGCAGGATGCTTTTTCTCATAAGTTCCTCCCAAGCTTCCGAAAACGCGCCCGCAGGCTTGACGCAGGGGCGTTTTCAGTATAAAATCTAAGGTACGCTGTTTCACGCAGACAGCTTTGCTTCGATCAATTCTTATGGAAACGGAATTCAGAATATGCAGAAAAAAGCTTTGGAACTCAGCCTTTATGTGGCCGGCGCCGGCGCTTTCGGCGTCTTCCTGCGCTGGCTGCAGGTCATGATCGCCTTTAACGATCTGGGCCTTGTGGACAGAAGCGTCTTCAACCTGCTGGTGCCCGCCTTTGTCATCGCCGCGGCCGTGGTCTTCCTGCGCTTCCTGAACCAGGACGAGCGCAATCACCTCTACGTGCCGGAGGATCTGTGCGGCGCGCTGAGCAACGATTACCGGGTTTTCAGCATCCTCAACTGGCTGGCCGGGATCATCGTGCTGACGGGCGCCCTGGCCCTGCTCGCCAAGTCGGAGACGGATAAGTTCGTCCGCTTCCTGCGGGTGCTGTCCGCCATGGCGGCGGTCTCCGCCGTCTCGGCCCCGCTGCTGCTGGAGCTGGCCCACCGGGAGGAAAAGCGCAAGGCCGTCCTCTGCCTGGTGAGTCTGCCGCCCATCGTGTTCTTCGCGGCCTGGCTCGTGTATCTCTACCGCATCAACTCCATCAACAGCGTGCTCTGGTCCTATGTGCCGGAGATGGTCACGGTGGTGGTGGTCATGTTCGCTTATGCCCGCATCGCAGGCTTCGCCTTCGACACGGCAAAGCCCCTGCGCGCCCGCTTTGACTGCATGCTGGGCGCCGCGCTCTGCCTGATGTGCCTTGCGGACGACCGGCACACCGGCATGCAGCTGATGCTGGCCGGTACCGCCGCGCAGCTGATGCTCTACAACTGGGCCATGGTCTGCAACCTGCAGGAGCGCAAGGCCGCGCCACAGGCTGCCCCGGACGACGGTTTTGAGCGCCTGCAGTAAGCCATGGAACCCATTCCGCCTCTGACAGGCCCGGAGGTGATCCGGGAGACCGTGCAGCGTCTGGGCTTCCTGCCCTTCTTCAAAAACGAGATCCCCGGCTTCTCCATCGCCGAGCACACGCCCGCCCATCTCTGGTTTTCCGACACGGAGGAGGGGCCCTGGGAGTGGAAAGGCCCCATCGTGCGCGGGGGCGACTGCGTTTACGGCAAGTTCTTCCGCGGCCGCGCGGGCTATATCAGCCGGGAGTGGTACCCCATCTTCGCCAATTACCGCCGAAACGGCTACGATTTCGACGCCTTGTATGACGACGGCTTTGCCTCCCACGGCGACAAGCAGATCTACGACGTACTGGCCGCCCGCGGCAGGCTTTTGAGTAAAGAGCTCAAGACCCTCTCCGGCTACGGCAAGGGCGGGGAAAAGGGCTTCGATCCCCGCATCACCCGGCTGCAGATGCAGTGCTACGTGCTGATCGAGGACTTCGTGTATCTGCAGGACCGGTTCGGCAAAGAATATGGCTGGGGCGTGGCCCGCTATGCGACGCCGGAAGCCGTCTTCGGCGGGGACTTCATGGCGGAGGCCTACCGGGAGGACCCGGCGGTGTCGAAAGCGCGCGTGTACGCGCAGCTGCGGGCGACCTGCCCGGAGACGAGTGAGAAGCAGATCAAAAAGCTCCTGGGGGATCCCTGAGGAGCGGCGGAAACGGAAGGAGCACTGAATGAGCACCAAGGAAATATCCCGTCTGGTGGTTCTGATCGCCGTGCTGGTGTTCGGCTTCATGCTGATCGTGAAGCTGATCCAGGGCACCGCCGGCATCGTGGGGAGCCTATTTAACCTGATCCTCGGCATTGTGGTAGCCGTGATCCTGATCTGCATCGTGATCTGGATGTTCTGGTACGCCAGCAAAAAGCGGAAAAAATAAGATGGAGACCTGGACACTTGTGCGCCCGACGGAGGCGCATCTGGACGCGGTGCGCGCCTATCGGGAGGCCTTTCTCGCCGCCGGGGACTCCATGGACGGCACCGGGCCGCTGCGCCGCTGTGAGGACCCGGCCGAATGGCTGCGGCGGGTGCGCAGCTGTGAAGATCCCGCCACCGTTCCGGAGGGCCTCGTCGTGGCCACGCTGTATCTCTGTGTCCGGGAGGAAGACGGCGCCGTGCTGGGCATGCTCCAGCTGCGGCACTACCTGAACGAGTACCTGGAGAAATATGCCGGGCACATCGGCTATTCCGTCCGGCCGGATGCGCGCCGCAGAGGCGTGGCCAAATGGATGCTGCACGAGGTGCTGCCGATCTGCCGGGAGCTGGGCCTGGAAAAGGTCATGATCAGCTGCTCAACGGACAATGAGGCCAGCCGCCGCACGATCCTCGCAAACGGCGGGGTCTACGAGAATACGGTCTACGAGCCGGATGACAGGGAGTGGCTGGAGCGCTACTGGATCACGCTGTAAGGCTGCAAAAAGGAAGCCGGAGGGCATGGCCCTCCGGCTTCCTTTTTGCATTTCTTCTGGTATTCTGCGCTCACTCTGCCGCGCCCCAGATCACCTGCATGATCCTGGGATAGGCGTCGTCCACAACTTTGGCGCAGCGCAGGGCGACTTCCATCGCAATGCTGCCCACTTCCTCTTCCGACACGGTGACCGGGAAGTCGTACTGCACGCAGACCGCGCCATTGTCGTCCATGGTGAACTTGAAGTACTTGTACTCCCGGTTCAGCTCGTTCATCAGTCTGCAGCCCGCGTCCCTGCGAGCCGCGGGGATCTTGGCGAAGTCCTCGGTCATGGCCTTGACGTCATTGTCGTCGTCCAGCGAGATAAAGCGCAGGCGGAACGTGCAGTTATCGCCGTTGAAGCCTGCTTCCACAAAGGAAAGGGGGCCGAGCTCCTGCGCCTGGTGCTTGAGATCTGCAGCGGCAAAGGCGTCTGCGATCCGCTGTGTTGCCTGATACATCATACTGTCTCCTCCTTTTTCGGCGGCGCTTTTCTTCGCGCCGCCACTCTTTTTTTACAGGTACAGCTTAGCAGGGAGGAGAAATAAGTGGTCGCCTGAAAGGCGACAAATAAAATATCGTGGGAAAGCAAAAACACCGGTTTTCTGGAGTAACCAGAAACCGGCGCTTTCTATCTCCGCCTGTGAGGCCACAGCCTCTCAGGGGGTTGACAACAAAATAAAATATATAACAGCGAGACGCCGGGAGGCGTATGCTTTGCAGGGATGGAAATCTATCGTAAACGGCATGCATGCCGGTATTTCCAGCGGCGTGGGACGCGCTTACAGATTGCAGAAGGGGAGCGTCCAGTTGTAGCTCACAAAGTCCTTATCCATCAGCAGATTGGGGAAGCGCTGCGCACTCTCGAGCTCGGAATTCAGGGAGATCTCACGATCTTCAAACATGTCCGTCTGCCTCCTTTCTCTCAAGTTCGTGTGGGATTATAGCCCCTTTCGTCCTGGAAAGCAAGCCCAAAACTGCCCAAAGTTTTTGCGTTTTTCACAAATGGTGCAGTAGATATTTGTGCAAAATGTTCAAGCTCCCGCGGGTGAGCACCAGCGGGAGCCTGTATGGCAGTTCAGTATGATAACACGACCTCCAGCTCCGCAACGCCGTAGTAGCGAAACAGGGTGAGGGCGTTTTCGTCCAGCCGTTCGCCGCAGACCGCGATGGGCACGGCAGGCGGGCAGCCGACACAGGGCGAAGCCAGGACGCGGCCCAGGCAGCGCTCCGTCGGCAGGCTTTCGAAGGGAGAGAGCAGCGCCTCGCGGGGCGTGAGCACCGGATCCGCCGCACTGCGGCGCGGCGGCCGCTCCGCAATCGGCGCGCGGGGCGAAAGCGACAGCAAAACGTACGTCAGGCTCCGCAGTTCCTCCCCCGCTGTCTCCGGCGTGAGCATCAGCACCAGATGATCCGGGTCGGCAAACTCCGGGACAAAGCCCGCGTCCGTAAGCGTTTCCGCCAGTTCGTCCCCGGTATAGCCCCGGGCTTTTGGCAGCAGCGTGAGCTTCAGCGGCTCTGTGCCGCAGAGCGCCCAGCCCCCGGCGGACAGGGCCGCCCGGCAGTCCTCGGCCCGCTGCGCCGTCTCGCGGATACGCTCCGGATAGCCGCCCGAGAGCTTCGCGTTCAGCGCGTCCAGGGACTGGAGGAGCAGATAGGAGGGGCTGGTGCTGGCAAAGAGGGCCATGGCCTGCTCGGCCATGGGAAGCAGCTCCTTTGGACAAGTACGGGAGAGGTGCAGATAGGCGCAGCCGGTCAGGGCCGGCAGGGTCTTGTGCGCCGAGTCGCAGCAGAGGTCCGCCCCCCGGTCCATCGGATGGCGGGAGGGCTCAAGAAAGCGGAGATAGGCGCCGTGGGCGTTGTCCACCAGCAGCAGCGCGCCGTTTGCGCGGCAGAGCGCGGCGATGGGCCGCAGCTCGATCTCGTTTCCCAGATAGTCCGGGCTCGTGAGATACACGGCCGCGGGCTTCTCCTCTCCGGAAAAGAGCGCCTCCAGCTCGGAGAGGACAGGCTCGGCGCGCAGCAGCTCATCCCCGCAGCCTACCCAGCGGATGGGCAGATCCAGCAGCGCCGCGCCCTCCAAAAAGACCCGGTGGGCGTTGCGCCCGGCGGCAATCAGGGGCCGGACGCCGCGCAGCCGCGCATACTGCTGCGCAAGCTGCAGCATGGCCCGGATGCAGAGGGACGAGCCCTCGGCGGAGTAGAGCGTGCGCCCGGCGCCGAAGAGCGCTGCGGCGATCTCCTCACTCTCCCGGATGACGCCCCGGGCGTGATACAGCACGTCCGCCCCGGGGATCTCGGTGATGTCCAGCGCTTCGCAGCCGAGGAAAGGCTTCCCCTTGTGCCCCGGCATATGCAGCCGGACGGCATCGGACTCCGCGTACTGCCGCACGAAATCGCAGATCGGCGTGCGGCTCATTTCTGTTTGGCCTGGTCGATGGCCCGGGCCACAGCCAGCATGATGGCGCACTCCATGCGCTTGCGGAAGAGCTCACAGCCCGCCTCATACACGCCGGTGATGGCGCCGGTGGCGTGGTAGGCGTTGGCCGCGCAGCCGCCGGAGCAGTAGAGTTTGGCCCAGCAGTCCCGGCAGGCGGGCTTCTGGTACACGTTGCAGGCGGCAAATTCGCCCTGCACTTCGGGGTTATCCAGGCCGTTCCAGATATCGCCCAGCTTGAACTTCTCATCCCCCACGAACTGGTGGCAGGGGTAGAGGTCGCCCCAGGGCGTGACGGCCATGTATTCGGTGCCGGAGCCGCAGCCGGAGATGCGCTTGTAGATGCAGGGGCCGCCGGTCAGATCCAGCATATAGTGGTAGAAGGTGAAGGGCCGGCCCTCCCGGTCCCGCTGGAGCATCAGCTCAGCCAGCTCCTCATACTGCCGCATGACGATCTCACGGTCCGCCTCCGTGAGGGCAGAGGGATCGTCCGGCGCGCAGACCACGGGTTCCATGCTCAGCTCCGTAAAGCCCAGATCCAGCATCGTCTTGATGTCTTCCAGAAAATCGGGGTTGTTGTGGGTGAAGGTGCCGCGCATGTAGTAGTTTTTGCCGCCGCGGGCCGCCACCAGCTTCTGGAATTTGGGCACGATACGCTCCCAGCTGCCGTTGCCGGCATAGTCCACACGGAAGCGGTCGTGGACCTCCTTACGCCCGTCCAGGCTCAGGACCACGTTGCTCATCTCCCGGTTGCAGAAGTCGATCACGTCGTCGTCGATGAGCATGCCGTTGGTGGTCAGGGTGAAGCGGAAGTTCTTGTGGGCCTCCTTCTCGATGGAGCGGGCGTAGGCCACCAGATCCTTCACCACCTGGAAGTTCATCAGCGGCTCGCCGCCGAAGAAGTCCACCTCCAGATTGCGGCGGCTGCCGGAGTGGGCCACCAGGAAGTCCAGGGCATGCTTGCCCACCTCGAAGGACATGACGGCGCGCTCGCCGTTATACTTGCCCTGGCTGGCAAAGCAGTAGGAGCAGTTGAGGTTGCAGGTGTGGGCCACATGCAGGCAGAGCGCCTTGATGACGCCGCCGCTGCGCTCCTTGAAGCGCCCGGCCACCGGCTCATAGGTATCCGGCGTGAAGAGCTTGCCCCGCTCTTTGAGGGCCTCGACCTGTTCATAGCAGCGCTCGATTTCCCCACGGGCGAGATCGGGGTGCTGCGCCTGCAGCGCCGTGACGACCTCCTCCCGGCCGTTCTGCTCAAAGAGCGCGATGCAGTCATAGGCCAGGTCGTCGACCACGTGCAGGCCGCCGGAGCAGACGTCCAGCACGATATTGTAGCCGCCGAGCTTGAATTGATGGATCATGCTTGTTTCTCCTTTGATAGCAAAAGCCGCCATGCAAGATGGCGGCCGTTGCACCTGTTTCAGGCGATCCCACAGCAGAACTGCGGATCGTACGATTCCCTATTATTCGTCAGCGTTCTCGCACTTCTGGTTTGCAATACCGCAGCTGGTCTTGCAGGCAGACTGGCAAGAGGTCTGGCACTCGCCGCAGCCGCCGTTGGCAGCGCTCTGGCAGAGGTCGCGGGTCTCAATCGTAATGATGTGTTCCATTTTGCCCTCCATTGAACAAAAATTTACTTGTATATCATAGCGCATCTCGCCCCGCTCGTCAAGCTTTTGCGCAATTTTTGCGCGTTTTGGGGCGGACAGATTAGGAAAACTGCAAGAGATGTCCTCCATGGAGTCACAG
>CAMOXI010000004.1 GCA_946628965.1 uncultured Clostridia bacterium
CGTACATCTGGTTCTTCATGTCGAAGATGATGCGCTGGGAGATCCAGGCGTTGATATAGCTCTCCAGCACAGAGATGACCTGGGAGCCGGTCAGCGTGATGAAGGCCAGGATCAGGAGCTTTACGAGCAGCGCCATGTTCTTGCCCACCAGCGCCTCGTCCACGATTTTTCCGGTGATGATGCTGGGCAGCAGCCCCACCACCGCAGACAGCAGGATCGTCAGAAACACCAGCAGAAACTGCAGCCAGTAGGGCTTGAGATAACCCAGGATCCGCCCGATCAGCGCGGAATTGACCTGGGGCAGATTCTGTTTTTCCTCCTCGGTCAGAAAACCGCGGGGGCCGAGGCCGCGTCCGGGTCCCGCCATGAGATCACTTCCTTTTTCGTTTTTTGTTATTTTATTCCACCCGCCGACGACCGTCAACTTTTTTTGCGCATTGCCCGACCTTCGCCGCAGAGCCGCCGCATACGCCGCGTTCTCCCCTTTCCTCCTTCTGCAAAGTGTGATATACTGTTCCAAAACGACGGGAAGCGAGGGGTTCACCGTGACGCAGCCAAACTTCATCCTGCTGCTGCTTGTGCCGCTGGCGCTGCAGATCATCGTCCTCATCTTCTCGGTCACGGTGGATCCCTATATCCAGCCCCTGCGCCGAAAGCTGCTTCTGCTGATCGCCGCGCTGGACGTCAGTCTGATCGTCATCGATCTGCTGGCCTTCTCCCTCAAGATCGAAATCGTGTCCCCCATGGCCCGCACGATCGTGGACATCTGCGGCTATTCGGTGCGTCCGCTGATCATCCTGCTGTTTTCCATCATCATCTGTCCCAGCCAGCAGTTCCGGGTTTCCTGGGCGCTGGTGGCGCTCAACATTGCGGTGCACCTCACCGCCCTCTTCTCTCCGGTCTGCTTTACCATCACGGAGGCGAACGAATACGTCCGCGGCCCGCTCGGCTACTGCTGCCACGTTGTCAGCGCCGTGCTGTTGGGCTATTTTGTCTATCTGACCCGCCGCGAATACAGAAAACGGCGCGGGGAAGCCTGGGTTCCCTTTGTGATCGTGCTGCTGGTCACGGTCTCCGTCGTGCTGGATTCCCTGAAGAATTTCGACCGGCTCCCCATCACGCTGCTGACCATCGCCATCGTCAGCACCAGCGTTTTCTGCTACATCTGGCTGCATCTCCAGTTCGTGCGCGAGCACGAGCAGGCGCTGATGAGCGAGCAGCGGATCCAGATCATGATGAGCCAGATCCAGCCCCATTTCCTGTATAACACGCTCTCCACCATCCAGGCGCTCTGCCATGTGGATGCGGAAAAGGCGGCGGACATCACCGAGAAATTTGCCCTCTACCTGCGGAGCAATCTGGACTCCCTCTCCCAGACGGATCTCATCCCCATCGAAAAAGAGCTGGAGCACACGAAGGCCTATACCGATATCGAAATCACCCGCTTTCCCAACATCCGCATGGAATACGAGATCGAGGACCGGGACTTCTCGGTGCCGCCTCTGAGTGTGCAGCCGCTGGTGGAAAACGCGATCCGCCACGGCGTGCGCATCCGCCGGGAGGGCCTGGTGCAGGTCAGCACCCGCCGGGAGGCGAAGGCGCATGTGATCACCGTGCGGGATAACGGCCGGGGCTTTGATCCCGCGAAGCTGGAGGAACTGGACGGCAGCCACCTCGGTATTCGGAACGTCCGGGAGCGGGTGGAGAGCATGTGCGGCGGAACGCTGCAGATAGACAGTGCGGAGGGCGAGGGTACCGTTGTGACCATCCGTCTTCCCGCAAAGGAGCTGTGAAGCATGAGAGCGATCTGTGTTGACGACGAACCCCTGATCACCGATTATGTGGTGTCCCTCTGTCGGGATCTGCCGCAGATCGACGAGGTGCGGGGCTTTCTCCTGGCACGGGAAGCGCTGGACTGGCTGAAGGAGCACCCGGTGGAGCTGGTGCTGCTGGACATCAACATGCCGGACATGAGCGGGCTGGCCCTGGCCGCGGAGATCAAGCGCTGCCGGCCCGACGCCGCCATCATCTTTCTGACCGGCTACTCGGAGTATGCGGTCAAGGCCTTTGAGCTGCATGTCTCCGGTTATCTGCTCAAGCCGGTCAACCGGGAAAAGCTGGCCGCGGAGGTCGCCTACGCGCTCTCCGAGCGCGCGCCCGCTCCCCCGCCGAGGCTGCTGGTGCAGACCTTCGGCAGCTTTGACATTTTTGTGGACGGCAGGCCCGTCAGCTTCCGCATGGCCAAATGCAAGGAGCTGCTGGCCTACCTGGTGGACAAGCAGGGCGGCGGCGTCACGCGGGCGGAGCTGGCCTCCATCCTCTGGGAGGACCGCTTTTACGACCGGAAGCTGCAGAAGCAGCTGGACGTATACATCCGCACCCTGCGGGAAACGCTGCGGGAGTACGGCATCGAGGAGATGGTGGAGATGAACAAGGGCGTTCTGCGGGTCCGCCCGGAGCAGTTTGTGTGCGACGCCTACCGCTTCCGCGCCGGCGACCCGGAGGCCGTAAACCGTTACCGGGGCGAGTATATGAGCGCCTATTCCTGGGCCAGCAGCACCGAGAGTCTTCTCTACTGGGAGGCCCTGCGGCAGAGCTGATCCCGTAGTTGAATACCAACGCGCAAAACGCAGTCTTTTCCCTTTTGCGCAGCAAAAGGCGGAAGTCGACCGTGAAGTCGGCTTCCGCCTTTATGTATGCTTACCGATAAGACCCCAGGAACTGCCGCGTCCGCTCCGACTGCGGGTTCCGGAACACCTGCTCCGGGCTCCCCTGCTCGGCGATCAGGCCGCCGTCAATGAAGAGCACCTGGTCGGACACAGCCTCGGCAAAGCCCATTTCATGGGTCACGATGACCATGGTCATCTTCTCCTCCGCCAGCTTTCGGATGACCCGCAGAACTTCTCCGGTCAGCTCCGGGTCCAGGGCGGAGGTGGGCTCGTCGAAAAACAGCACCTCCGGCCGAAGCGCCAGGGCGCGGGCGATGGCCACCCGCTGCTGCTGCCCGCCGGAGAGCTGGTGGGGATAAAAGTCCAGCTTGTCCCCCAGACCGACGCGGCCCAGCAGCTCTGCGCACTGTGCGTCGATCCGCGCGTTGATCTCTTTGCGCGCTGCGCCGTTCCCGGCCTCGCTCTTCGCCTGCAGCTTCAGCGCGAGAGCCACGTTCTCCAGCGCCGTATACTGGGGAAAGAGGTTGAAGTTCTGAAACACCAGGCCGAAGTGCAGCCGGTTCCGGCGGATCTCCCGCTCGGACACGGTTTTCGCGTCAGATGCGTCAAAGAGTGTCCGGCCGCCCACGGCGATGCTGCCGCCGGTCGGGATCTCCAGGAAGTTCAGGCAGCGCAGCAGCGTGGTCTTGCCGCCGCCGCTGGGGCCGATGATGGACAGGTTCTCCCCCTGCTCCATGGAGAAGCTGATGCCCTTGAGCACCTCCAGCTCCCCAAAGCTCTTTTGCAGATTCTTGACTTCCAGCAATGCCATCGCGCACCTCACACCTTGAAGTAGTCCAGCTTTTTCTCGATCCAGCCCAGCAGCAGCGTAAGCAGACCCGAGAACAGCAGATAGTACAGGCCCGTGAAGAACAGCGGCCAGATGATGCCGGCGGACTTGATGAATTTCTCGCCGTTCCAGATGATCTCATAGACCGAGATCACGCGCACCAGCGAGGTGTCCTTTACGAGGGTGATGATCTCGTTGCCGATGGGCGGCACAATGCGCTTGATGACCTGCATCAGCGTCACCTTGAAGAAGATCTGGGTATTGGTCAGGCCGAGTACCTGCCCCGCCTCCCGCTGGCCCCGGGGCACGCCCTGGATGCCGCCGCGGAAGATCTCGGAGAAATAGCAGGCATAGTTGAAGATAAAGGTCACTACCGCGGCGGTAAAGCGTCCGCCGGTGCTGCCGCCCCAGATGTTGTTGCCCAGGAGGATACCGGGGCCGTAGTAGATGATCAGCAGCTGCAGCATCAGCGGCGTGCCGCGGACGATCCAGACGATGGTTTTGACCGGAAAGCGCAGGAGCTTCCAGCGGCTCATGGAGCCGAAGGCGATCAGGAAGCCCAGCGGGATCCCGCCCAGCAGCGTCAGGCCGAAGATCTGCAGGGCCTTGAGAAAGCCCAGATTCAGGGATTGCAGTACAGTTTGGAACATGAGGACCTCACAAATCAGAAAGTGGTGAGAACACAGGGCAGGGGCGGCCCATCAGCCGCCCCTGCGCAGACTGCAGACATATCCATGCGGCAATAGTCGGACGCGCATGGGGAGAGCGCGAGAGGGGATTGGTTATTCCCTCTCGCGTTTGATCTATACAAAAATGAGAACTTTTCGGAAGTTCTCATTTTTGCTGTTAAAGATGTCGACACTTTGTCGACATCTTTAACAGGGGCGGCCCTTCAGCCGCCCCTGCGGTGTCATATGGGAATCGTTTTACGCGCCGATGATGGACTCCTGCACGCCGTAGGTCTCGGCGATCTGCATCACGGTGCCGGCGTCCCAGGCCGCCTTGTAGAAGGCGGTATAAGCGTCCACCAGATCGCTGCCCTTGCGGAAGCCCACGCCGTACTCTTCACTGGTCAGGCTCACGGTATAGGCCAGATCCGGGTAGCTGGTGCCCTCGCCGATCATGGCGCCCGCCATCAGCAGGTCGATGATGCAGGCGTCGGAGGTGCCGGCGGCGACCTCCATCAGGGCCTTGGCCTGGGTGTCGCACTCAATGTAGTTGAGACCCGCTGCGTCCGCAGCTTCCTGACCGGCGGAGCCGGCCTCCACGGCGAAGCTCAGGCTCTGGATGCTCTCCGCGCTCTGATACTGTTCGGCGGCTTCCGCCTTGACGACAACCACCTGGGCGTTGTTGCAGTAGGCGGCGGGGCAGCTCATGGCGGCCTTCACTGCGTCGGTCAGGGTCATGCCGTTCCAGACGCAGTCAATGCTCTTGCCGTCCAGCTCCAGCTCCTTGTTGTCCCAGTTGATCTCCACGAATTCGGCCTTCACGCCGATGCTCTCGGCAAAGGCCTTGGCCATGTCGGCGTCAAAGCCGATCCATTCTCCGTTTTCCTGGAAGTCCATCGGGGCAAAATCGGTGATGCCCACCACCAGGCTCCCCTTGCCCTGAATATAGGCAAGGTCACTGTCGGCCGCGGGCTCTGCCGCAGCGGCTTCCGCGGGGGCTTCCGCGGGGGCTTCCGCGGCGCTCTCCGCGGGAGCGGACTCCGTCGCGGCGGGTGCGGCATTCCCACAGGCGCACAGGGCCAGCAGCATTGCAGCCGCCATCATCATTGCAAGCATCTTTTTCATTTTCATATCCTCCCTCGGAGTGTTTTCTGACGTTAGCATGATACCACATTAGTCAGATAAAGCAATAAATATTTGAAGATTCACTGTGCAAATTTTGCACAGTGACTGTTTTTTATGAATTGTCTCTTTAATTCCTACCAAATCTATAGTAGTATAGCTTCGGTATCCGAAAGGAGGCTTATCATGAACGTTACCAGTAAGGGCCGCTATGCCCTGCGCGTGATGCTGGATCTGGCCCAGCACACGGCGGACGGCTTTGTGTCCCTCAAAACCGTGGCAGACCGGCAGGGCATTTCCATGAAATATCTGGAAATGATCGTGGGCTGCCTGAAAAAGGCGGAGCTGCTGGACAGCACCCGCGGCAAAGAGGGCGGCTACCGCCTGAACCGTGAGCCTGCCGACTATACCGTGGGCGAGATTCTGCGCTCCATTGAGGACAATCTGGCCCCCGTGGCCTGCATCAAAGACGGCGTTGTTCAGTGCGATCATGCTGCCGCCTGCCAGACCGTTCCGATGTGGAAGGAGCTTGACGATATCACCAACGCCTATCTGGACGCAATCACGCTGGCCGATCTGCTCTCAGGCGACAAGTGGCGCAGTGTTGACAAAACGTAATCCTGTGCTATAATTCCCATTAGACCAGTAGGAAATTATTTTCAGACAGAAAGGACGATCTTTTATGTTTGTATACGCCGACAACGCGGCGACCACCAGCGTCTCCAAGGCCGCGCTGGACGCCATGCTGCCGTATCTGACGGAATACTACGGCAACCCCTCCAGCCTCTACGCTTTCGGCCAGAAAGCCGCGGAGGCGCTGCAGGAGGCCAGAGAGACCGTGGCCAAGTGCATCAACGCGGAGCCCCGGGAGATCTACTTCACCTCCGGCGGTTCCGAGGCGGACAACCAGGCCATCATCTCCGCGGCGAAGCTGGGCGCGCGCAAGGGCAAGAAGCACCTGATCTCCACCCAGTTTGAGCACCACGCCGTGCTGCACACCCTGGCGAAGCTGGAAAAAGAGGGCTATGAGGTCACGCTGCTGGACCCGCACAGTGACGGCGTCATCCGCGTCGAGGACGTGGCGGCCGCTATCCGGCCCGATACCGCGCTGGTGACCATCATGTTCGCCAACAACGAGATCGGCACCGTGCAGCCCATCGCCGAGATCGGCGCCCTCTGCCGCGAGAAGGGCATCCCCTTCCACACCGACGCCGTGCAGGCCGCCGGCCACATGCCCATCGACGTGAAGGCCATGAACATCGACATGCTCTCCATGTCCGGCCACAAGTTCCACGCGCCGAAGGGAGTGGGCGTCCTGTATGCCCGCCGCGGCATGGTGCTCACGAACATTATTGAGGGCGGCGCCCAGGAGCGCGGCAAGCGCGCCGGCACCGAAAACGTGGCCGGGATCGTGGCCATGGCCGTAGCGCTCAAGGAGTCCTGCGAGCACATGGAGGAGAACACCGCGAAGATCATCCCCATGCGCGACAAGCTCTTTGCCGAGCTCTCCAAGATCCCCCACAGCAAGATCAACGGCAGCCTGGAGCATCATGTGCCCGGCACCGTGAACATGTGCTTTGAGGGCATTGAGGGCGAGAGCTTGCTCCTCCTGCTGGACGACGCGGGCATCTGCGCCTCCTCCGGCAGCGCGTGTACCTCCGGCTCCCTGGATCCCAGCCACGTGCTGCTGTCCATCGGCCTGCCCCACGAGGTGGCCCACGGCTCCCTGAGGCTCTCCATCGGCGAATACAACACCATGGAGCAGATCGACCACATCATTGAGACCGTGCCCAAGGTGGTCTCCTATCTGCGCGGTATGTCTCCGGTCTGGGACGAGCTGCAGAAGGGCGAAAGACCGCATCTGATTTAAGTCATCAATTCCTTATAGCCTCCCCTGCCAAGGGGAGGGGGACCGCAAAGGCGGTGGAGGGGTTTCCCCGAATTCTATTCAACTTAAAGGAGAGAACTACAATGGCTCTATACAGTGAAAAGGTAATGGATCATTTCCGCAACCCCCGCAACGTGGGGCAGATCGACGATGCTGACGGCATCGGCGAGGTCGGCAACGCCAAGTGCGGCGACATCATGCGCATGTATATCAAGGTGGATGATGATCAGGTCATCACCGACATCAAGTTCAACACTTTCGGCTGCGGCTCCGCCATCGCCACCAGCTCCATGGCTACCGAGATGATTAAGGGCAAGACCATTGATCAGGCGCTGGAGCTCTCAAACAAGGCTGTCGTCGAGGCGCTGGACGGCCTGCCCACCCACAAGATCCACTGCAGCGTTCTGGCCGAGCAGGCTGTGCGCGCCGCCGTCAAGGACTATTACGACCGTAAAGGCATCGCTTACAATCCCGAGGATTTCCGGGAGATGGACGACGAGGAGCTCCACGAGCACTGCGGCGTCTGAGCGTCTTTCATCCAGAATAAGAACAATACCCGCTTCCCAATCTGGGAAGCGGGTATTGTTCTTGCTTGGGAGAGCAGGGATCGCAGTTTCAGTCGTAGAGCACGAAAGGTACTTCCACCGTTTCATTTGCCCCGGCGCTTCCGTTCGAAACCGAAGGAGCAGCAGGAGTGCTTTCCACGCCGACGGAGGACCCCGCCTGCGTCTGCTGTGCAGCGGCAAGCGCTTCCTCCGGAGTCTCGATCGCGATATCCGACAGCTCGTCCTCTTCTTCCTCGGGCGCTGCCATCTGCTGTTCCGGTTCCGGCTCAGCAGGAGGCTGCTGCTCTGTGGGGATTGCTTCGGTCGGCTGCTCGGTAGGGGTCGGCGCAGTCGAATCCTTCAGAACGCGCAGCACCAGCAGCCCAAGGAGCAACACCAGCAGCAGGACCAGAATCAGTCCTGTGCCTTTTCCATTTCTTCTTTTTTTCACTGATATTTACAGCAAACTACGACGACTGTTTCAGCCGTTGCCGCCGCCTTCGTCGCCCCAATCATCGTCATCATCGAAGTTGAAATCGCCCTCATCGGTCTCATTGGATGACGTAATCACGTCGTTAGCTGCAAAGCGGATAAGCTCAATATCCAGTTCCTGATAGCTCTTTTTCATTTTATACGCTCCTTTGTTATTCAAAATAGGCGTTCGCCGCCTGGTTATACAGGTACAGAGATCTGCTGATGTTCAGTTTCTCTTCGGTAAGCGCTGCTTCCGAGAGAATGGTGTAGCAGTAGGCCAGGGCGCTGGTGCGGACCTGCAGGACTTCTTCTCCCCTGGTGATCTTCAGTGTGTACATCCGATCCAGATCTTTCGCAGCGATGTTGCGGATGGTCAAAACGTAGCGGTCGCCGTCCAGTACCGGCGTCACGGCCGCGCCGTCCAGCTCAAAGACATAGTCCCCGATGCTGTATCCGTCCTCCAGGATCATCTTCAGATTGATTTCGGTGGTGGACTCCAGATTCAGCGAGATCTTGCTGATGCGGAGACCCGTGACGGAACCCTTCCCCCTGTTTCGGGAGGCATACATATCCTGGGCCGTAACGGAAGCGACATCCGGATTTGTGGCAACAGCCTTCGGGAGCACGTCCGGCGCCGCCTTGCCCAGGCCTATGTATGCGTGATAGCAGTAGCTGTTCAGCATCTGGATCAGGGCATAAGAGCCGCTCGTTTCACTCAGCGAGTTTGCGTATTTCTGCGCCGAGTAACTCAGAACGTCATCCTTTAGCCTTGCGCCGTTGCCCACGAAGGGGATCGTGTTCTCGCCGTCCATGAACTTCAGGCTGACGGTATTGGCAAACTCTGCCGCCGGGATGTAGAAGGTGAAGGTATAGTAGCCGCGATCGTCGGGCACCATGCCCTCAATGCCGCTCGGGTACTCCCTGTCCTTGTAGATAAACACGGCCTGCAGATTCTCTTTGGCAAGCACCGAATCGGACAGCGTCACCTTGTAGTTAACGCCGATGGTGCCGTCCAGATTCAGCGAAGCCTTCTGCGCCGTTGCCAGCATGGGACCGGTTCCGGCGGAATTGAGCAGCTTCAAACCGTCAAACCCGGCCGTGTAACCCAGGACGTACTCGAACATGCTCTCCGTCACACCGCTCAGCCTGGTGAAAGGATCGCTTCCATCCCGGCTGACGCCCAGCGTACCCGTGCCGGAATAGTCGCCGAAGGCGGCCGTTACGCTGCCCAGCAGCTTCAGATCGCCATTGTTGAGCATGACGCCGCTCAGGTCCTGGTTGACGCCGAACTCAAGATTGCTCTGGTTGCTCAGCATCCCCGCCACGTTCATGGCTGCATTGGCTTTGATGTAGCCATTATTCGCAAGCCCCAGCCCGGACGGAACGGTGATCGCGTAAGCCAGAGTCAGGCTGACGTTTTTCGGAACGGTCAGGTTGCTGGTGAGCGTTACCGCAGCGTTCAGCGTCAGCTGATAGCTGACTGCCGTGTCCTTGACACACTTGGAAGCCTTGCTGCAGATTTCCCGCAGCGCCGCCTCGGTGTTGGGCTTTGCCTCCACGATATAGCTGCCGCCGCTGGCAAGCATCTTTTCCGTGCGGGCAAAGGCCGGATCGCGCGAGGTGACAGTGCCTGCGTTGTCCAGGGTGCCATCCACGTCAAGGTTCGTCACCGTCACTTTGCCGCCGGTAAGCACATTGGCAGCACCGGTAACATTCAGCGTTGTTACGGTGATCTCACCGGCATTTTCGAGCGTACCGCCCACGTTCATCGCAGACGTGCCGGAATTGACCTTGGCCAGGCCGCCGGACAGGACGCGAAGCGCACCACCGGTCGCCACATTCAGGGCGGAACCATTGATATACATATTGAGATAGCCGCCGGAGAGGATACGGACCTCACCGCTGACAGTCATGGCAAGGGTTTTGACCGTACCTGCGTTCTGCAGGGTGCCGTTCACGGTCAGCTCGTAATTTTTGTAATTCACAATGAGCGTGCCGCCGGCCGCCACGTTCATCGTGCCGTCGATCACAGCATTTTTTGCCGTGACCGTGCCGTATTTGGCAATGGTCATGGTGACCCCGGATTTTACATAGAGATTGCCTTTGAGGACCTGGAAAGATACCGTCGCGGGGATGGTAATATCCTCACCCACATAGAAATCACCATCGCCGGGGTAGCTGAGCGTACCAGTCTCGCCGCCTTCCTGCATCTCAGCAATCGCCGCCTTCAACTGGTCTTCGTTCCAGACCTCACCGGTCGCATGCGCCTGGATGTCCTCCAGATAGGACTTTGTGGAGATCGTCAGCTCAGCGGTGCTGAAATTGCCGAGGACCTTGTCTTCGTACCGATAAGTAATGCTGCTGTCGCCGATGGTGACGGTGTAGCCGTCTGCCACCGAGCCGGAGGTGACGCCAGCGAGAAACAGCTTGTCCGGCGCGCCGATGGAGCCCTCGTCGCAGTTGGTCACATCGACGATGTAGTTCTTTTTGTTCTCCATGCGGACAATGTTCCACATGTGGTTGCCTGCCCCGGTGCCGCCGCTCATGACGCCGCTGACCGAGTAGGTCATCATTTTGCCGCTCAGATTACCGATATCGCAGAGATACTGGAAGGCCTTGGCATAACCCTCGCACACCACGTTGGTGTTCTCTCTGCCGTCAAACACATAGATAATCTGCCAGGGATCGCCGTAATCCACGCCGGGATTCAGGGCGTCATCATTGTAGGACACCAGGCTGCAGATCTCGTTCTTGAAGCCCAGCAGCTTTTCGTAATCCGAAAGACCGGCATAGCGGGCGACAATGTAGCCCGCGTTGGTGACCGCCGCACTGACGGTCTCACCGGTGTCCGGATTGATGCCGCAGCGGACGACCTGTCCGCTGAGCTGGATCGTCGTACCGTCGCAATATACGCCGTTTACGTTGAAGTAAAAGGTCATGCTGCCGGTGATCTCAATGCTGACTGCGGTGCCGTTATAGCCGTACGACCGCTGAACCGTGCCGATGGTCTTGTCGTACCAGTAGAGCTCGTAAGGGCAGTCCGACAGAAGGGCGGTAATGACCTTCTGCAGTGTGAAGCCGACCTGCTCATCGACTTTAGCCATCGCCTCATCGGAGTAGGTAGTCTTACCGTCCGGGCCGACAACAGTCAGCGATTCCAGGCCGAGTTCCGCGGCTGTCCAGCTCGTCTTGCTCAGGCCCAGACTCTCCACCGAAATCTCAAACACCGTGGACGTGCGCTGTCCGGCAGCAACGGCGGCGATCTGATCCTTCAGATTGTAAAAGACCGTGCGGTCCACGCCGGTAAGACGAAGCCCACTGTCGTGCACGGCGTTGATGGTCATGCCCTGGGGACGCAGCGAATACAATTGCTGATTCGCATACTCGTCCAGCAGGGAGCCGTCATCCTCCGAAGCGCCGGGGGCATAGGTGACGATTTTAGGCTCGACACTGATCTCAACATCCTCGTCCTCGTCGGCCTCTTCGGGTTCCTCCCCGGCTTCCTCGCCAGGTGCGGCTTCCTCTTCGGATTCCTCCGCCGCTTCGGGGAGCGGCTCCTCCTCGACAGGGGCGGGAGCTTCGGGATCCTCCTCTGCGGAAGGCACTTCCGCCTCCGCCTCGGCAGGCGTTTCCGCCTCCGCTGCATCCTCAAGTGCAGCCTGCTCCGGCTCCTCAGGTTCCTCCGGCTCAGCCGCGCTGTCCTGCAGCACTGCCTGTCCGGCCTCCTCCGCCACCGGCTCCGCCGCGAAGGCCGCTTCCGGGAAAAGCGACAGGCACATCAGCAGGCAAAGCAGCAGAGAAACAGCCTTCTTGAATAAAGTCATTTTTCATATCCTTTCCGCAAAACGCAGATTTCCACAATAAGCGGAATTATATATAGTAATTATATCACATCGCTTATTGCTGTCAAGCCAAACTCTGCGGCAATTTTCCATCACTTCTCTGACAAAATCCACAAAGCAGGCGTGCTACAATCTCGTCATGCAAGTGATCTATGTGGACTCTCTTTTCTGTCTGAACCTGCTGACTGACTACCTGCTCTGTCTGACGGCAGGGCGGATCTGCGGCCTGAGGCTGCGGCGCGGGCGCTATCTCGCGGCGGCGCTGCTTGGCGCGCTCTATGCCGCGGCGGTTTTCCTGCCCGGGCTGCGCTTTCTCTCCCTGCCGGCGGGCAGGCTGGGCTGCGGGATCTGCATGGGTCTGCTCGCCTTCGGCAAGGAGCGGCAGCCCCTCCGCTGTACCGGCGTGCTGCTCGCAGCCGCGGCAGCCTTCGGCGGCGCACTCTGGGCAGTGTCCTCCGCTGTCAGCGGGGATGCCTGGAGCTTTGCCGTTCCCCTGTCCCTGCCGGTGCTGCTGCTCAGTTTCGGCATTTTCTATGCCCTGCTGAGCGCTCTCATGCGGGCGCGGCGGCTGCTGACAGAGCGGCGCCGGGTCCCCGTCGTCGCTGTGCTCGGGGAGCGTGAGGCCGCGTTCACTGCCCTGGAAGACACGGGAAATGCGCTGTCCGATCCGATCACGGGGCGGCATGTGCTGGTGGCAAGCCCAGCCGCGCTGCGGCCGCTGCTGCGGGAATCCGCCCCGCTCTTCGAGGCGCTTGCGCCGGTGGAGCTGCTGGAGGCGCTCTCTGCCGACGCGAGACTGCGCGGCCGCTTCCGGCTGCTCCCCTGCTCCCACGTGGGCGGCAGCAGCCTGCTGCCGGTCTTTCGCCCGGACAGTCTGCGCGTGGATGGGGCGCAGACGGCGGATCTGCTGATCGCCGTCTCCCCCCACGCCCACGGAGAGGGCTATGAGGCCATCCTCTGACAGAGAAAACAATTTGAAAGGAGATTATTATGTTATGTAAACCGCAAATCGTATTTCTGCGGGAGCAGCTCCTGCGCATTCTCGGTATCCGTCCGCCCGCGGTGTTCTACATCGGCGGCAGCGACACCATGCCGCCCCCGCTCGGCCGGGAAGAGGAGGAAAAAGCCATCGCCGCGCTGGAGGCCGGGGACGACGGCGCTCGCCGCCTGCTCATTGAGCGGAACCTCCGCCTCGTGGTCTTCATCGCCCGGCGCTTTGAAAACACCGGCATCAACATCGAGGATCTGATCTCCATCGGCACGATCGGGCTCATCAAGGCCATCAACACGTTCCAGTCCGGCAAGAACATCAAGCTCGCCACCTATGCCTCCCGCTGCATCGAAAACGAGATCCTGATGCACCTGCGCAAAGTCAGCTCCCAGCGGGGCGAGCTGAGCTTCGACGAGCCGCTGAACACCGACTGGGACGGCAATGAGCTGCTCCTGTCCGACATCCTCGGCACAGACGCCGACGAGGTCTCCCGCCCGCTGGAGGACGACGCGGAGCTGCTGATGCTGCAGGAGGCCCTCGCCGCGCTGGACGAGCGGGACCGGCAGATCATCCGCATGCGCTTCGGCCTGCCGGGCTGCAAAGAGTACACACAGAAGGAGGTGGCCGACACCATGGGCATTTCCCAAAGCTATATCAGCCGCCTGGAAAAGCGGATCATCGAGCGTCTGCGTCGGGAGATGATGCGGAAAATGGAGGTTTAGGGACTTGATGGACAGCAGAGAAAAACCATCCGGGACGGCTCCTTTGCAGAGCCTTCCCGAATGGTTGATACGATGAACCCGCGCTCATGGGCGCCTGTTCAGTCTTCGGTTTTTACCAGATTGACCACCCATTTCCCGCTGCGCACGAGCACAAAGCCCAGCAGACACTTGAGCAGGTTCAGGCCCTCCACCACGGCGTACATGGGCAGGATCGGCATCGCCGTGAAGCGGGAGAGCACGAAGGCAGCCGGGATCGACACCACCCAGGTGAAAAGGCTGTCGAACACGAAGGTGATGACGGTCTTGCCGCCGGAGCGGAGCGTGAAGTAGCAGGCGTTGGCGTAGGCGTGCACCGGCATCAGCGCCGCGCCCACCAGCAGCAGCTGCACCGCAAGAGCGCGGACGCCCTCGGTGGTGTTGTAGAGCCGGGGCATCAGCGGCGAGACCAGCGCCATCAGCCCGCCCACCGCGACGCTCAGCGCCACGGAGAAGGCGATCAGCTTCCGGTCGTCGTCCCTGGCCTTCTCCAGTTCTCCCGCGCCGAGGAGCTGGCCGACGATGATGGCGATGGCGTTGCCCATGGCCAGAAAGGCGCAGAAGAAGAGGTTCGAGATCGTGGAGGAGATGTTGAAGGCGGAGACGACCTCCAGCCCGCGCAGGGAATAGCACTGGTTGAGCGTGGTCATGCCGCCGGACCAGAGGAACTCATTGAGCAGCAGGGGCAGGCCCATCAGGGCGATCTTGCCGAAGAGCGCGCCGGGCACATACAGGCTGCGGAAAGCACGCTCCACATAGGGGCAGCGATCCCGGTGCCGGTAGGGCCAGATCACCACGATGGCGCACTCCACAAAGCGGGCGATCACTGTGGCGATCGCGGCGCCGACGACGCCCATGGCCGGGAAGCCCAGCTTGCCGAAGATGAAGATGTAGTTGAAGACCAGATTCACGAACACGGCGATGATGCCGGCCTTCATGGGCAGCATGGTCTCCCCCGCCTCGCGCAGGGTGCTGGCATAGATCTGGCAGAGTGCAAAGGGGATCATCTGCCAGAACATGACAGCGAGATAGGACTGCCCGAAGCGCAGCGTCGCCTTGAGATCCAGGCCCTCGCTGCCTTCATGGAGGAAGAGGCCGATCAGCGCGCCGCCCCAGCGCAGCAGCACCGTGCCGAAAACGAGCACCGCGCCCGCCGCCACGAAGAGCTTGACGCGCATGGTATAGCGCACACCGTCCCGGTCACCCTTGCCGTAGAACTGGGCGGTGAAGATGCCCGGCCCGGCAAGGCCGCCGAAAATGCAGAGGTTGAAGACGAAGAGCAGCTGGTTTACGATGGCCACGCCGGACATGGGCTCCGTGCCCACCTGGCCCACCATCACATTGTCCAGCAGGCTGACGAAGTTCGTGATCAAATTCTGGATCAGGATCGGCACCATCACCGTGAACAGCTTCCGGTAGAAGGCGCGATTGCCGATATAGTTATGCATGGGAAAACACCTGCGATCCTATAAACTGCGCGCCATTGTACACGATCGGGCCGCAAAATGCAAGAGCGCATCATCAAATGAGGACATAACCGAAAAACAGGGCCGACGCAAAATGCGGCGGCCCGTTTCATATGCAGTTAAAACAGATCCCACTGGGGCGTCATATATTCATCCTGCTTCGACATCCGGGACACCAGCCTGAGCGCCCCGATGAACATGGCAAGGACGAAGACGATAAACACGACCGTCAGCGCCTCGGTCTGGCGGGCGGCGATGAAATCATAGGCCCCGTGCAGCAGCGCCGGAACCAGCACCGCCATCCGGCGGCAGCGGGCGGAGCGTTCGGGATCGCCCATCAGCTCCCGGCGTTTGGCAAAGCCGTACCAGGCGCCCATGAATACGCCGAAGCAGGCATGCCCGGGCACGGCGGTCAGCGCCCGGGCGACGGCAGCCCCCATGCCGTAATAGAGCACATAGCCGATGTTCTCCCACAGCGCGAAGCCCAGGGAAACCGCCACGGCATAGACCACGCCGTCGAAAAGACAGTTGAACTCAGGGGAGCGCCAGCTGCGATTTTTCAGCAGCAGGTACTTGAAGCCCTCCTCCGAAAAGGCCACCACGATGAAATACATCAGGATATCGTAGGGAAGCGTGCCCTCAGGAAAGAAATAGGACAGCGCAAGATCCCCCAGCTGCTCGGTGATGGAGGCGAACACCGTGGAAAGGACCCCCAGCGCAACCAGCAGCAGGACGAGGCCCACCGGCTCTTTTTCCAGCCGGTCGGCCTTATAGATTTTGACCAGCAGCCACAGCGCCGGCACGACGGCGGCGGCGATCAGGATCAGTTCATCACTCATAGCTTATCCCTCCACGCGGATGCGTTTGACCAGGATCCCGGCAAGCAGGCCGATCACGAAACCCGTCACCACACCGCTGACGATCAGGATCGGCAGATAGTAGCGCAGCAGATCCGTCTCCAGCAGGAGGCTCGCCACCAGGATCTGTCCCATGTTGTGCAGGACGCCGCCGGCCACGCTGACTGCGATCTCGGAGAAGAGCCCGGTCTTTTTCAGCAGCATCATGCCAGCAAGGCTCAGCACCGCGCCGGCCGCGCTGTACCAGATCAGGCCCAGGTTGCCAAAGAGCAGCGTCACCAGGAAAACGCGGATCAGCGAGATCATGGCCGCCTCTTTCCAGCCCAGCTTGTATAGAACAAAGACCACCGCGATGTTGGCAAGGCCCATCTTGACGCCGGGGATGGCCACCAGCGCGGGCACCTGGCTCTCCACAAAGGAGAGGATCATTGCCAGCGCCACCGCAAGGCCCATGACCGCCACTTTTTTCGTTCTCATATTTCTCACCCGAAAATGTCCACGCCGCCGTCATCCCCGCCTTCGATGGTGACGATCACACCGTTGGGCAGGCAGACGATCAGCTGGCCGTCCAGATGGATCCGGCCCATATGCACACAGATCTGATCCGGGCATTCCGCCTCGCTCATCCATGCATAGCCGTTTTCAATGACCAGGGTATTGGTGCCGCCGTTGAGGACATGGGTCCCGTTTTTGGTGAGCGGATAACGGGCCGCCTCCACGCCGTCAACGATGACCACAACGTCAGCCCCCGCTTCCTTTGGGACGCCGAAGCTGAAATACAGTACTCCTGCCAGGATCAGCAGCGCCAGGATCAGTGCGAGATCCAGCCAGAGCCGTTTCTTTTTTGGTGCTTCTTTCATAGTGTTTACCTACAATACCTGTTCATTCTTCTGTCATACATTTTAGAGTCCGGACGGCGGATTGTCAAGCACGGAAGGACGGCGGCGCGCCGTCGGGGAAACGCGGAAAGGGAACGCCGGAAAACGTTCAGGTTTTCCGGCGTTCCCTTTTTCAGGATCGTTTTATTTTTCTTCCGCCTGTGCAGTCTCTGCTTTCGCCTTGTCCGAAAAATCGCTCAGGCCGAGTGCGCGGTCCACCGGCAGGGAGAAGATGATCCCCTGCCCGGCGTTGCTCAGCCCTGCGGAGTGATACAGCTCCCGCAGGACGTTGTCCTTGATGTCCTCCGGCACGAGCAGCATCACGATCTCCTTCTCGGGCTGCACCGTGATCTTGAACAGCCGCTCCGCCTCCAGCGGGGCGGTGCCGCGGCCCTTGAGGATCGTGCCGCCGGCGGCGCCGGCCTTGCGGGCGGCAAACATCACGTCATCGGAAAAGCCCGCGTTGATGACGCAGAAAACAGCCTCATATTTCTTTTCCATCTCATTCATCCCCCTTGATCATGCGCCGTTCGTTGCTCAGAAACGCGTAGCTCAGTTTGCCGATCACGCTCGAGAGCGGAATGGTGAAGGCAATGCCCGTGCCGCGGTTGACGGTCTCAAAGCGCTCCTGCAGCGCGGCGAAGATGCTGTCCACCCGGTCTTCCCGCACTACGGAGAAGATCACGCTGCGCTTGTTGTCCTTCAGGCCCAGAAACTCCACCAGGTCTGCCTGGGCCGTTCCGGTGCCCACGAGGCAGATCTGCAGATTGGCATCAAAGGTCTTCAGATAGTCCGCGAAAAAAGTGCCCTTGCCCTTCTGCACCACCGTCACCAGCAGCACCAGCCGGTTCGGTGCCACAGAGCCGCCCCCGGCCGGGGCGGTGGGGTGCTGTTTTTGCCGTTCTGTCATTCTGTGCACCTCACTTGAAATAGATGATCTGCGCATCGTCCGCCGAGAGGATCTTCCGGATCGCGGCCTTCTCGCGCATGACGCGGGAGAGGATGGAGCGGAAGCCCAGCGACTGGATCGTAATCAGCGGTGTCATGGCCACCAGGGCGACCACGCCAAAGGCGAAGTCCATCACCGCATCCGCCCCGCGCAGCGTCACGCAGGCGCCGATCGTCATGGGCAGGATAAAGCTGCTGGTCAGCGGGCCGCTGGCCACGCCGCCGGAGTCAAAGGCGATGGCCGTGTAGATCTTCGGCACGAAGAAGGAAAGCCCCAGGGACAGCAGATAGCCCGGGATCAGGTAATACAGCAGGGAGAAGCCCATCAGCAGCCGCAGGATCGAGAGCCCGATGGACACGCCCACGCCGATGGAGAGCGCCAGCAGCATCTGATTCCGGGTCACCGTGCCGTCGGTCACTTCCTCCACCTGCTGGTTGAGCACGTGCACCGCAGGCTCCGCCAGGACTACCACCATGCCGATGATAAAGGCGAAGGCCAGCAGCGCCTTGCCGCTGAAGGCGGCCATGGACGAGCCGATGCGGTAGCCCACGGGCATGAAGCCCACCGAGACCGCGACGAGAAAGACCACCAGACCGACAAAGGCAAAGATCAGACCGAAGAGGATCTGCATCAGCTTCTGCGCGGGCAGGTGCAGAACCGTCAGCTGCAGCACCGCGAAAAAGGCGATCATCAGCAGCAGGGACTTGGCGACTTCCCAGGCCGTCTCCCCGGTCAGGTGCCGCAGCGCGGCGCCGGAGACCGCCATCGTATAATCGGGCAGCGGATACTGGATCTCGCCGCCCGTGGCCGTCAGGCTCAGCAGCAGCACGGCCAGCACCGGGCCGACCGAGCAGAGCGCGATCAGGCCGAAGCTGTTCTCCCCCGCGTCGCGTCCGCCCAGCGTATGGGCGATGCCCACGCCCAGCGCCATGATGAAGGGCACGGTGATCGGGCCGGTGGTCACGCCGCCGGAGTCGAAAGCCAGCGGCAGGAAAGCCTGCCCGCCCACGGAGATCAGCAGCGCCGCAAAGGCAAACAGCAACATGTAAAAGAAGAGCAGCATGGCCGTCAGATCCGTGCGCGTCACGATGCGGATGATGGCCAGGGACAGGAACAGGCCGACGCCGACGCCCACCGTGACGATCAGCATCGTCGGGTTCACCACCGCGCTGATCTGCCCGGCCAGGACCGAGAGGTCCGGCTCCGCCACGGTGATGAGCACGCCCATCAGGAACGAGACCGCCACCAGGATGGCAAGCCGTTTGGATTTGGTCAGGCCGATGCCGATATGCCGCCCCATGGGGGTCATGGCCAGGTCGGCGCCCAGATTGAAGAGCCCGATACCCGCCACCAGCAGCAGCGCGCTGAGGAGGAACACCCCGCGCTCCCCCCAGCTGAGAGGCGCGAGCGGCGTAAAGGAAATCACCAGGACGATCGCCGCCACCGGCAGGACCGAGACCAGCGCCTCCCAGAGTTTGTTCATCAATGCTTTCTTCATGTTTCCCCCCTGCCGAGAGAAGAATCAGGATTTCTGTCAAAACAGCGCAGCAAAACGCCTGTCAGCATCTTGCTGTTGAATAGGTATTATAGCAGATTGCAGGCCCTAAAAACAAGAGCTTTGCCGGATTCTGTACGGACAGTTAACAGCGCGCAGCAGAAAGCCCGGAGCGGTTTTACCGCTCCGGGCCTGTTGGTATTGGTTTTTTCTCAGCCGGCGGGCTTGAAGGTCACCACGATGGAGACGGGGTAGGCGGGCATCACGAAGCTGTTGTTCGTAACGGCCACGCGGTCGGTGCCGCCGGTCTTGGTGACGGAGATGCTCTCCAGCGCGTAGCCATAGTCGGGGATGGGGACGACCGTGACGGTCTGGCCCTGGTTGGCGGTATTGACCACCTGGCCGCCGACCTGCAGCACATAGGTGCCGTTGGAGCTGGTGTGCAGGCTGTAGGCGCCGCTGCTGGACGGGGTCACGCTGCCGCCGCCCGTGGGCGTCACAGCGCCGCTGCCGCCGTTTGCGGGCGCCTCACCGTTGGCGATGGTGCCGGGGGCAGGCAGCGTCAGCACCTGGCCGACGTAGATCTTGCTGTAGTCCTTGATGTTGTTGATGTTGGTGATCCAGCCGTAGTTCTTATAGAAGTCGATGCCCAGGCTCTGGCAGACCTTGGCCACGGTGTCGCCGCTCTTCATCGTGTACTTGATGGTGGGGACCGTGCCAGCCGGGACCGTCGTGCCGGTGGTGCCGCCGGTGGTGGGCGTCACCGTTCCGGTGCCGGGTGTGACCGTGCCGGTACCGGGAACGACCGTGCCTGCCGCCGTGCTCTTGATGGGTACATAGAAGGTCTCGCCGACCTTGATGCTGGTCAGATCGTTCTTGTTGTTGAGAGCCTTGAGCATGTCGATGTTCTTGCCGTACTCGATGCCGTTGGCGGAGCAGATCGCCACCACCGTGTCGCCGCTGACGACCTTGTGGGCCACGATCTTGTAGTACTCGCCGGAAGCGGGGGCAGTGGTGCTGGGCAGCAGCAGGACCTGGCCGACCTTGAGATTCGTCCAGTTGGTGATGTTGTTGAGCTTGGAGATGGTGTTGGCATTGGCGTCAAACTTGATGCCGTAGCTGTTGCAGACGCTGTAAACCGTCTCGCCGGACTTGAGAGTGTGGGCGATCAGGTAGTAGGCGACGGCGTCGCCCGTGGTCGCGGTGCCGGCAGCGGGGGCCACGACCGGAGACGTGGTGGTGCCGGTAACGACCGTCCCGGGGGCTGTGGTCGTCGTCGTGCCCGGAGCGGCCGCGGCAGTGGCAATGGTGCCGGGGGCGGGCAGGATCAGCACCTTGCCGACCGGCAGGGCGGAATAGTTCGTGATGTTGTTCATCGAGGTGATCCAGGCGTAGTTCTTCACGAAATCGATGCCCAGATCCTGGCAGACCTTGGCCACGGTATCGCCCGACTTGAGCGTGTAGGTAATGGTAGCGTCGTCCGCATAGGCGGTGACGCCCAGGCCGCCGGCCAGGGACACGACCAGCACCAGGCTCAGCAGAGCGGAAAGCACTCGTTTTTTCATATTGTTCCTCCCATTCGGCCCATCCGGGCCGGATTCCGTCGCAGCGGGAAAAGTGACAGTCTTCCCCCGGCTTCGCGCATATTGGTATACATAATTATAAAATGTCGGTTACCATAATGCAAGAGGAAAAATCTAAAAATCTTCTTTTTTAAGATTCGGCCGCTTTTTCTGCGCGCGGAGCATCTTGAAACGCTCCTCCGTGGCAAGCCGGGCCTTCGCCACCGGGACCTTCCCCTTCGGGAAGCAGTAGTACTGGGTCTCCCGGTCGCCGATGCAGATGATGTCCCCCAGTTCGTACCAGAAATAGTCGGCATAGAGGCTGTAGTTCTGGGCCGCGGGGCGCTCAAAATGCAGTTTTCCGTCACAGCCGTCCAGGGTGAAGCCGCCGCTGTCATGCCGCAGTCGGCCTTCGCCCACCAGGTAGATGGCCTTGAAATCCACCAGCATGCCGATCTCCACCGGCGTATCCAGCAGATAGCGGCCCTCCTCCAGCTCCTTCCTCACCTCCGCGCGCTCCCAGGCGTACCAGTCCGGCACATGGGTGAAGGCTGGCTCGCCCTCCAGTGCGCGCAGGAAGCCGTGGGTGTCCAGCTCATAGACCCGTCCGCAGGCATGGCACACAAGCTTCGTTCCCTTGCCCTCGGTCTCCCCTTCCGCGCCGCAGTGGGGGCACTTGTAGAGGATACGCTCCAGGCCGTCGGCCCGGAATTCCTCGTCGATCACGACGCCGTTTTCCTGCTGCCAGCGGAATCCGTCGAAGGTAAAGAGCTCGTCGAGCATGGCGTCCAGTTCGGCGTTCGTGTGCGCTTTGATCTCCTCAGGTGTCAGCAGACCCCGCACCACGGCGCTGACGCTGACTTTCCGCTTCTGCAGACAGTTATAGAGCGGATCGCGGGAGAAGGCGCCCCGGGTAAAGATCCCCACCACGGGCACCTTGAGCCGCTTGAGCATGACGCCCATGCCGCGGGGCAGCGGCGTCGCCGTGCCGTCAAAGCTGTAGCTGGCCTCCGGGTAAAGAAGCACGCTGCAGTTTTTCTCGAACGCGGCGGCCATGTCCGACACCAGAGAGAGGTCGGTGGCAAACTTGTTGGTCGGGATGCAGCCGATCTGCCGCATCAGCCATTCCTTGCCCACAAAGCCGTCCGAGGTGCAGACGATGCAGTAGGGCTTCGGGTACATCACGCGGGAAACGATCTCCAGATCGATGAAGCTGGAGTGGTTCATCAGGATGAGGTACGGCCCCTCCCCCAGCTCCTCCATGCGCTCGGTCGTGAAGCTGAACTGCGCGTCCTTCAGGTCGCCCGCTGCGGCCGCCCGCACCAGCGTGCGGAAGAAGAGATTCGGTCGGACGGGATCCCGATGCTCCGGCCGCGGCAGGGCCATCACCTGCTCATAGGGCATCGCTTTCGTTTTGATCTTCATAAGCGTTCTCCCGGGCATGCAGCCCTCTGTCTCAGCCCTGCGCCTCCGCGATGGCGGCATCCAGGGCAGGGGTATAGCCGTCCACATACGCGCCGACGATCGGCTCGCCGATCACATGGCCCTGGCTGTCGATGAAAAAGCTGGTGGGAATGGCCGAGACCGGGAAGAGATCATAGACCCCGTCCCAGGGCAGCAGGATCGTGTAGCTCGCGCCGGCCTCCTGCAGTCTCGCCTTGCCGTCGGCCAGGCCCTGCTCCTCGTCACCATCCAGCAGGAGGCCCACGATGGCGCAGTTTTTCTCTGCAAATTCCCCGTTCAGCCGCTGCAGCTCCGGCAGCTCCCGCACACAGGGAGGGCACCAGCTGGCCCAGACGTTGACCATCGTCATCGTATGGGAGGAGAAGAGTTCCTCCGCCGTGACCGGATTGCCCTCCAGATCCATGGTCTCGAACACGACGCCGTCCCAGGCCGCGGCGCTCTCCTCCGCAGGTTCCTCTGCAGGCGCAGGCGCCTCTGCGGGCGTAGGTTCTTCGGCTGCGGCGGCTTCCGCTGCCGGGGCGGCAGTATTCTCGGGTGCACCGTTCACCGCCGCGGGGCCTGTCGCTCCGCAGGCCGTGAGCAGCAATGCCGCCAGCAGAAGTATGGGCAGGAAAAGGTGTCTCTTTTTCATTTGATGCCGTCTCCTTTTGATTGCAATTTGATAACCATTATGTATCATCATAACACAGCTGTGACGCCGATGCCACCGTTATTGTTCCGTCGGTTCTCAGGACAGCTCCCGCCGCAGATAGCGGCCGGTCACGCTCTCGGGATTTGCCGCGATCTCCTCCGGCGTGCCGGCAGCGACGATGGTCCCGCCCTTTTCGCCGCCGCCCGGCCCCATGTCGATCACATAGTCTGCGTTGGCGATCAGATCCAGATCGTGCTCGATGACGATCACGGTGGCCCCGGCCTTCACCAGCCGGTCGAAGACCCCCAGCAGCACCTGCACGTCCAGCGGATGCAGGCCGATGGTGGGCTCGTCAAAGACAAAGACCGAGTCCTCCTGGCTTCTGCCCATCTCGGAGGCGAGCTTGAGCCGCTGGGCTTCGCCCCCGGAGAGAGCGGGCGTATCCTCGCCCAGGGTCAGATAGCCGAGGCCGAGCTCGTTCAGCACTCTGAGCTTTTCAAAGACCTTCTTCTGTCCCGCAAATACCGCCATCGCATCGCTCACGGTCATGGCCATCAGTTCCGGGAGGGTATAGGCGCGTTCGCTGTTTTTCGGATGCCAGAGGAGCTTTGCCGCATCGCTGCCGTAGCGCCCGCCGCGGCAGTCCGGGCAGGTGATGGTCACATCCGGCAGAAACTGCACGTCCAGCGAGATCTGCCCCGTCCCGTCGCAGGTGGGGCAGCGCAGGGAGCCGGTGTTGTAGGAGAAAGCCCCGGCGCCGAGTTTCTTTGCTCTGGCCTCCGGCGTCGCGGCATAGAGCTTCCGCAGCTCATCCAGCACGCCGCTGTAAGTGGCCACGGTGGAGCGGATGTTGATGCCGATGGGCGTGGCGTCGATGAGATTTGCCCGCACGATGCCATCGCAGGAGATGCTTTTCACATGGGCGGGCAGCTTCTCCCCGGCGGCCGCTGCGTTCACGGCGGGGATCAGGCTCTCCAGCACCATGGTGGTCTTGCCGGAGCCGGAGACGCCTGTCACAGCCGTCAGGCGGCCCCGCGGGATCTCCGCCTCCAATGCGTGCACGGTGTGGATCGGCGCGGTCTCCAGGCGGATCCTGCCTTTGGTGAAAAGCTCATCTTTCCCGGAGCGCACCCGTGTGCGCACCTTTTCCTCGCCGCTCAGAAAGCCCGCGATCTTCGAGCCGGGCGTCTGCACGATCTCCGCGATCGTGCCCTGGGCGATGACGGTGCCGCCGCCGCTGCCGGCGCCAGGCCCCATCTCGATCATGTGGTCGGCCCTGCGGAGCACGTGCACGTCGTGATCCACCAGCACCACGGAGTTGCCGTCAGCGATCAGGCTGTCCACCACCGCCATCAGTCCCTCCACGTTGGAGGGGTGCAGGCCGATGCTGGGCTCGTCCAGCACATAGAGGACGCCCGTGGTCTCATTGCGTACAGACCGGGCCAGCTGGACACGCTGCCGCTCTCCGGTTGAGAGGGTGCTGCTCGCCCGGTCCAGGGACAGATAGCCCAGGCCCAGATCCATGAGCCGCTTCGCGTTATCCAGGAAAGAACGTAGGATGCTCTCCGCCATGGGGCGCATGGGCTCGGGCAGCGTTTCCGGCACTTCCCCGACCCAGACGATCAGCTCGTCCAGGGTCATGGCCGTGGCCTCGGCAAGGTTTTTGCCGTGCAGCCTGCTCTGCCGCACCTTCGCGCTCAGGCGGGTACCGCCGCAGTCCGGGCAGGGGCACTCGCTGAGAAACTTCTCCACCCGCTTCATGCCCTTCTCGTCCTTGACCTTGTTAAGGGCGTTTTCCACGGTGTGCACGGCGCTGTAATAGGTAAAGTCCATCTCCGTGGCGATGTTGCTTTTTTCGTTGACATAGAAGATATGCCGCTTCTCCGCCGGGCCGTGCAGGACGATCTCCCGCTCCCGCGGCGTCAGCTCCCGGAAGGGCACGTCGGTGCGCACGCCCATGTCCCGGGCGAGGTCTTTCATCAGCGACCACATCAGGCTCTGCCAGGGGGCGACGGCCCCCTCGTCGATCGTGAGCGACTCGTCCGGCACAAGGGTGCTCTCATCCACGGAGCGCACGGTGCCGGTGCCGCCGCAGGTGGGACAGGCGCCGTCGGAATTGAAGGCCATGGCCTCCGCGCCGGGGCCGTAAAACTCCTCCCCGCAGACGGGGCAGCGGGTGGGCAGCATCAGGGCCACGTCCATGCTCGGCGGGCAAGGATGCCCGTTCGGGCAGCAGTGGCTCCCCAGGCGGGAGAACATGAGGCGGAGACTGTTTAATAGTTCCGAGGCCGTGCCGAAGGTGCTGCGCACGCCGGGGACGCCCGGCCGCTGGTGCAGCGCCAGGGCGGCGGGCACATGCTTTGCCCCGTCCACGTCCGCCCGGCCGGCCTGGCTGATGCGGCGGCGGGTATAGGTGGAGAGGGCCTCCAGATAGCGGCGTGAGCCCTCGGCATACAGGGTGCCCAGGGCCAGGGAGGACTTGCCGGAACCGGAGACGCCCGCGATGGCCACGAGCTGCCCCAGCGGGATGTCCACATCGATATTTTTCAGATTGTGCACCCGGGCGCCGCGGATCTCCATGGTCTCGGGCGCGGTTTTCTTTGTCATAAGCGCTCTCCTGCATGAGAAAGGATTTGAGATGCTCTGAGTATAGCACGAATCCCGCTCCCTGCGAAGGGGTTAAACGGCTTATTTCACCCGAATCCGAAAAATCCCTTGCGCCGGGAAAGCGGAATATGATAAGGTAGGAAAACAGACGGCATTCTGTTCGGAACACACCGTGCTTTCCGGATTTCCGCGGTGCTTCGCCGCGATAAACAGCCTGAATCGGAGACCTGTATGAAACTGATCTTTCGCGAGCTTGGCCGGTATCGGCGCGGGGTCGCCCTGTCCATCCTGGTCAAACTCCTCGGCACCATGGCGGAGCTGACGCTCCCCTACATACTGGAGCACATCATCGACGATATCGTCCCCCTGGGGCAGATGCGCGGCGTGATCCTCTGGGGCCTCGGCATGTTCGCCGCAGCCATCCTCTGCCGGCAGCTCAACGTGACCGCCAACCGCATGGCTATTGTGAACGCTCACAAAATCAGCTACGACGTGCGGCAGGAGCTCTTTCGCAAAACCGCGAATCTCAGCGGCAGCCAGTTTGACGCCTTCGGCCTGCCGAGCCTCATCTCCCGCATGACCAGCGACAGCTACAACGTCCAGTCCGCCGTGCAGCAGTTCCAGACCCTGTGCGTGCGCGCGCCGATCATGCTCTTCGGCGGGACACTGGTCGCGCTGCTGATGGACTGGCATCTGGCGATGATCCTGCTGGTGATGATCCCCTTCCTGCTGGGGGTCGTGCTCTTTGTCTCCTCCCGGGGCATCCCGCTCTACGCCGGGGTGCAGCAGAAGCTGGACGCCGTGGTGCGCATCATGCGGGAGAATATCACCGGCATCCGGGTGGTCAAGGCCCTGAGCAAGGAGAACTACGAGCGCGGCCGCTTCGGCGCGGCCAATGCCGCCATGGCCGACCAGGACATCCGCGCCTCCACCGTCATGGCCATCCCCGGGCCCTTCATGCAGCTCTGCCTGAACACGGGGCTGACGCTGGTGGTCTTCTTCGGCGCAAAGCGCGTCGACGCGGGCGTGACGCAGCCCGGTGTGATCCTCGCTTTTCTTACCTATTTCAATATGATCGCCATGGGCGTCATGGGCTTAAACCGCATCTTTATGACCATGAGCCGGGCCAGCGCCAGCGCCGACCGCATCGACGCCGTGCTGCAGGCGGACACCGATCAGGCCCTCCTGCCGGAGGAGGATGCCGCCGTGCCCCAGGGGGATGAATTCATCCGCTTCGAGCACGTGAGCTTCCGCTACGGTGAGGACAGCGTGGGCCACGACCGTTCCGGCTTTGTGGGCGGCAAGCGGGAGCAGGCGCTGGAGGATATCTCCTTTGCCATCCGCCGTGGTGAGAGTCTGGGCATCATCGGCCCCACCGGCTGCGGCAAGAGCACGATCATCAATCTGCTCATGCGCTTTTACGACCCCAAAGAGGGCGCCGTCTTTGTGGACGGGAAGGATCTGCGCTGCTGCGACCGGGACAGCCTGCGCCGCAGATTCGGCACTGTGTTCCAGAACGACATGATCTTCAAGGACACGCTGCGGGAGAACATCGACTTCGGCCGCACTCTCAGCGAAACCGCCCTGCGGCAGGCCGTGGAGGACGCCATGGCCGCCGAATTTATCGACAGCCTGGACGAGGGGCTCGATTACGCCGCCGCCATCAAGGGGGCAAACCTCTCCGGCGGGCAGCGGCAGCGCATCCTCGTGGCGCGGGCCCTCGCCGCCGCGCCGGAGATCCTGGTGCTGGACGACAGCTCCAGCGCCCTGGACTACAAGACCGACGCCGCCATGCGCCGCGCCATCCGGGAGCACTACCCGGACGCCACGCTCATCATGATCGCCCAGCGCGTCTCGAGCGTGATGGGCATGACGAAGATCCTCGTCATGGACAACGGCCGCTGCATCGGCTACGGCAGCCACGAGGAGCTGCTGCAGAGCTGTGAAGCCTATCGGGAGATCTACCGGATCCAGATGGGCGAAATGACAGAATAGAGAGGAGGGACAGCCTGTGCCGGGACCCGGTGACCGGGGCGGCGTCAAAGCCAAACCGAAAGACACCCGCGGCGCGCTGCGCCGCATCATCCGCTATCTGATGGCCTACCGCTATCTGGTGCTGTTCTTCCTCGTCTGCGCCTTTTTGAGCAACATCGGAAACCTCATGGGCCCCCGTTTCGCGGGCAAGGCCATCGGCGCTGCCGCCGCCGGGGCGGGAAAGGTGGACTTTGCCGCGGTGGGGCGCTACGCCCTGCTGATGCTCATCGCCTATGTGGGCAGCAACGTCATGAACTTCCTGGTGAATTTCGGCATGATGCGCGTCGGCCGCCGGGTGGCGCAGAATATGCGCCGGGACGTATTCGACAAGCTGATGAAACTGCCGGTGGGCTATTTTGACCGCAACCAGGCGGGCGATATCATCAGCCGCGTCTCCTACGACATCGATGTGGTCAGCACTTCCCTCTCCAGCGACGTGATTCAGATCCTCACCAGCACCGTGACCGTGGCGGGCAGCTTTGCCATGATGTGCATCATCTCGCCGCCGCTGGTGCTGTGCATGCTCTTCACGATCCCCGCCTCCATCCTCTTCACCCGCCACATGAGCAAAAAGACCCGCCCCCGCTACGCCCGCCGCAGCGCCGCCTACGGCGAGATGAACGGCTTCGCCGAGGAGATGTTCACCGGGCAGAAGACCGTGCTGGCCTACGCCCACGAGGACGCCGTGTGTGAGCAGTTTTCCGCCATCAACCGCGCGGCCGCGGAGGCCTACCGGGACGCGGACGGCCTGGGCATGACCATGGGGCCGACCATCGGCATGATCAACAACTTCGGTCTGGCCGCCATCGGCATGGGCGGCGCCGCCCTGTATCTGCTGAACATCGTGGGGCTGGAGCAGATCTCCAGCTTTATCCTCTACAGCCGCAAGTTCTCCGGTCCCATCAACGAGATCTCCAACATCATAAACGAGATCTTCTCCGCCCTGGCCGCGGCCGAGCGCGTCTTCCAGCTGCTGGATCAGCCGGAGGAGATCGCCGACCTCTACGGCGCCGAGACCCTCGCGGACTGCAAAGGCCATGTGCAGGCCGAGGGCCTGGACTTCGGCTATCTCCCCGGCAAGACCGTGCTGCACGACCTGAATCTGGAGGCCAGGCCCGGTGAGACCATTGCCATCGTCGGCCCCACCGGCGCAGGCAAGACCACGATCATCAACCTGCTCATGCGCTTCTACGATCCGGAGCGGGGAGCCGTGCTGGTGGACGAGAAGGACATCCGGGAATACACCCGGGAGAGCCTGCGCCGCAGCTACGCGATGGTGCTGCAGGACACCTGGCTCTTCCGCGGCACGATCTATGACAACATCGCCTACGGCAAGGAAAACGCCACGATGGACGAGGTAGTGGCCGCGGCCAAGGCCGCGCGCATCCACAACTACATCATGCGCCTGCCCGAGGGCTACAACACCGTCATCAGCGAGGACGGCGGCAACATCTCCAAGGGGCAGAAGCAGCTGCTGACCATCGCCCGGGCCATGCTCTACAACAACAATATGCTGATCCTGGACGAGGCCACCAGCAACGTGGACACCGCCACCGAGCGCCAGGTGCAGAAGGCCATCCGTTCCCTGATGAAGGGCCGCACCTGCTTTGTGATCGCCCACCGTCTCTCCACGATCCAGAACGCCGACCGCATCCTGGTCATCGACCACGGCGACGTGGTGGAGCAGGGCAGCCACGAGAGCCTGATGGCCCGGAAGGGCTTTTACTACAAGCTCTACGCCAGCCAGTTTTCCTGAAACAATCTGTCAAAATAAGAGGAGGTACTGATATGGAATTCAAGGAAGTCGTCAGAAATCGCTATTCCTGCAAGAAGTACAGCGATCGCCCGGTAGAGCGTGAAAAGCTCGCGGCGATCCTGGAGGCGGGCCGCCTCGCCCCCACGGCGAAGAACCTGCAGGAGCAGCACATCTATGTGCTCCAGTCCCCCGAAGCTCTGGCGAAGGTGGACGCGGCCACGCCCTGCCGCTACGGCGCGGGCACCGTGCTTGCCGTGACCTTTGACCGGGAAAACGTCTTCACCTATCCCGGCGGGAAACGGGATTCCGGCGTGGAGGACGCCGCAATCGTGGCGACCCATATGATCCTGGCCGCGGCCGACGAGGGCGTGGACAGCTGCTGGCTCAATTTCTTCGACCCGGACAAGCTGGCCGAGGCCCTGGGTCTCCCGGAAAACGAGGAGATCCTGATGCTGATGGACCTGGGCTACGCCGCCGAGGGCGCGGGTCCCCTGCCGAACCACGGCAATCGCAAGGCATTAACCCACACGGTCAGCTATCTCTGATCGTCATCGCCGCTCCGAAATCGGGGCGGCGAACGCACTCTTTCTTCCGAAAGGGACAGAAGAGCCGAAAAGGCAGGAGATGAGAAGGATATGAAAAAGAGAAGACTGCTGCTCGCCGTATTCTGTCTGCTTCTGCTGCTCTGCGGCTGTCTTCTGCTGCTGCGCATGCGGAAAGACCGGGTGGAGCCTGTCACCGGGATCAGCGAAGCGGGTAAGCCCCTGGTCGGGCAGCTGCTGGGCGATCTGCTGACAGCAACGGAGAGCCCCTCGGGCAGCGGCGCGCAGACCATCGCGGCCGATCTCGCGGCCATCCGGGCCCAGAGCTGCTCCGACTATGAGATCGCGAACAGCATTGCCGATCACTGGCAGCGGGTCTATCTGGATCCGGAGTACCGCCTGTATCCGGACACCGGCGACGCATCCTCTGCCCGCGCCGAGGCGGGCATCCCGGACAGTGCGCGCCACGCCATCGCGGTGCTGGGCTATGAGCTGCGGGACGGGCAGATGCAGCCGGAGCTTGTCGGCCGCTGTGAGGCGGCCGCCGCGCTGGCCCGGGCCTGCCCCAGCGCGATCCTGATCTGCTCCGGCGGCGCCACCGGGGCGAGCAACCCCGAAGGCCACACCGAGGCGGGGCTGATGAAGGACTATCTGGTGAACGCCTGCGGGATCGAAAGCGAGCGCATCTTCATCGACGAGCGGGCCATGACCACCGCCGACAACGCGGTGAACAGCTACGTCATCATGCAGGAACATGGCGTCACGAGCATGACCATCGTCACGTCCTCTTATCACCAGCGCTGGGGACAGGCGCTCTACAACGCCGTGGGCGCGCTCTACCGGCAGCAGTACGGCTACGCGCCGGAGATCATCGGCAACTACTGCTATGACATCGAGACCGACAACCCGGTCTTCCGTAACAGCGCCCGCATCGCCCTGCAGCAGATCGCAGGCGTCCTCGGTGTGCCGATGAATGCGGGGCGAGCGCCGAGGCCATGACAGAAAAAGGGAATCATTGTTGTTAAGCCCTTTACAGGAAGCGGACGAACCCGTATAATGGACGCAGTTCAACAACGGGAACGGGGGCTTCCGCATGAGTATCTACGTCGCCTTGTCGCTTTTCTCCCTGATCATTCTGCTCTACTGGGTAATCACGGAGATCTTCACCATCCTCTTCCGCTTCACCGGCCTGCCCGATGAGCGGGCGCGCTTTCAGGTGATCTCCCTGCTCACCGGCTGCGGCTTCACCACCAAGGAGAGCGAGATGATCCTCTCCAATCGCAGGCGCAGACGCCTGGCCCGGATCACGATGCTCTTCGGCTATGTGTTCAACATCACGATCGTGTCCGCCTTCATCAATGTCTTCCTCTCCCTCAAGCTGAGCCAGGTGGAGCATTTTTATCTGGGTGTGCTGATCCCACTGGGCGCCATCGCCATCATCTTTATCTTCATGCGCGTGCCCGGCATCCGCTCCTGGGGCGACGGGCTGCTGCAGCGGATCCTGGACCGCATCTTTGTGCGGGGCGAGACCTTTAATACCGTGCTGCTGATGGACTACATCGGTACGGACACCATTGCGCAGGTGCAGCTCAAGTACATCCCGCAGGAGTACCAGGGCCTCACCCTGGCGCAGACCGGTCTCCGGGCCGGGACCGGCATCCTTGTGATGCTGGTGGAGCGCGCAGGTGAAAAGGCCCGCCCCGCCCAGGCGGACACGGTCTTCCAGGTCGGCGACAAGCTGACCGTCTTCGGCGACTATGCCACGATCTGCCGTGCCTTCCACGCCCGCGAGCACTTCGCGGATACCTGAAGCCAGATGCCACTGTAGTTTTCGCCCGGCTCCGAGGAGCCGGGCATTTTGCGGTTCGGGAGCCGTTTACAAAGCCGGGAAAAAATGCTATGATGCATCCCGTAAGCAGAGGGAGGCGAGGATATGCACATTCAGCTCCGGCCGGATGCCGATCTGCGGGTGGAGAAAGCAAAGATCGGCCGCGTTCCCGTGCTGATCCTGCGGCCCCGGACAGGGCGCGTCACCTGCGCCATCCTCTGGATCCACGGCGGCGGCTATATTACCGGCACGAAGGAAATGGTCTACATGAGCCGGGCCGCCGAACTCTGCAAGAAGTATCACGCGCTGATCGTCTCCCCGGGCTACCGCCTCGCCTGGCAGAAGCCATACCCTGCCGCCGCGGAGGACTGCTTTACGGTGCTCGAATACATGAGCGGCCACAGCGACACGTTGGGCTATCCCCGCTCCGCCCTCATGGCGGGCGGCGAGAGCGCGGGCGGCGGTCTCTGCGCCGCCGTGTGCATGATGGCGCGGGACCGGGGCATCCCGGTTGCCTTCCAGATGCCGCTCTACCCGATGCTCAGCAACATTGATACCGCAAGCTCCCGTGACAATCACGGCCGCATCTGGAACACACGCCGCAATCACTTCGGCTGGCGGCTCTATCTGCGAAAAGACGCGAAAGCGCAGGTCTCCCCCTACGCCGCCCCGGCGCAGCAGACGGATTATCGGGGTCTCCCGCCCTGCTACACCTTTGTGGGCGAGGGCGAGCCCTTCTACTGCGAGACGCTGGAGTATGTGGAGAATCTGCGGCGTGCGGGCGTGGAGGCCTCCGCGGATGTGTACAAAACCGATATCCACGCCTTTGACATGCTCTATCCCGAGCTGCCCGTCAGCCGCGAGGCTATCGCCGCCTTTGAGAGACAGTTTGAATCCGCGCTTCATCGCGCGCAAAAAGGAGAATAACACCATGAAGAAACTGCTTTGCCTGTGTCTTTCCCTGCTGCTTGTGCTGGCGCTCTGCGCCTGCGGCGGCACGCAGACCGTCTCCACCTCCGCCCCCGCCGCGGCGGGCGGCGCGGAAGCGCCGGTCCCCTTTCAGACCGTGCGCCACGCGGAGATTACCATCAAGGACTACGGCACCGTCAAACTGGAGCTGGACGAGGGCTGCGCGCCCATCACCGTGGCCAACTTCGTAAAGCTCGCACAAGCGGGCTTCTATGACGGGCTGACCTTCCACCGCATCATGGACGGCTTCATGATCCAGGGCGGCGATCCGACGGGCAACGGCACCGGCGGCTCCGGGGAGACGATCAAGGGCGAATTCAGCCAGAACGGCGTGAACAATCCCATCAGCCATGAAAAAGGCGTGATCTCCATGGCGCGGGCCCAGCCCTTTGACAGCGCCAGCTCCCAGTTCTTTATCACCGTTGACGACGCTACGTTTCTCGACGGGAGCTACGCCGCCTTCGGCCGCGTGACCGAGGGCATGGAGATCGTGGAGCAGATCGCGAAGGACGCAAAGCCTGTGGACAACAACGGCACGATCCCACCTGCCGAGCAGCCGGTGATCGAGAGCATCGTGATCACCGACTGAGTCTGAGGAGGACACGAAAATGAAGAAAGACAAAGCCTTTGAGCAGGAGAAGAAGCGGAAGCTCAGCCCCCGGGAAGAGCAGCGGCTCGCCCGCTTTGAGACGCTCTGCGCGGAGATGGAGCAAAAAGGCTACCGGAAACGGGAGCTCATGATCGGCATCGTCAAGGCGAATGTGGTCACGATGCTGCTGGCCATTCCCCTGTGCGCCGCCGCGATCCTGCTGTTTCTGGCTGTCAGCCCCGGCAGCCTGCATTCGCTGAGCCTGACGGAGATGATCATCTGGCTGGTCTCGTTTTTTGCCCTGACCGCGGTGCACGAGGGCATCCACGGCCTGACCTGGAGCCGCTTTACCCCCAACGGCTTCCGGGACATCGACTTCGGTTTCATGAAGCAATATCTGACGCCCTACTGCACCTGCGCGACGCCCCTCTCCAAGTGGGCCTATATTGCCGGGGCGCTGATGCCGCTCATCGTGCTGGGGATCCTGCCCTGGATCGTCTCCATGATCACGGGCTCCACGCTGCTGCTGTATATCAGCCTCGTGATGATCCTCGCCGCCGGCGGAGACATCATGATCGTGCTGGAGATCCTGAAAGCCCGCTCCGACGCAAAAGAGCAGCTGATCTACGACCACCCGACCCAGGCCGGCTGCGTGCTCTTTGAGCGCTGAGGGCGACGCATGAAGCTTGACAGCATCCACCACGCGGCGATCATCGTATCCGACTACGCCGTATCCCGGGATTTCTACGTGAACAAGCTGGGCTTTGCCGTCTTGCGGGAGAACCAGCGGCCCGAGAAAAAGGACTGGAAGCTGGATCTGCGCCTGAACGACGAGACGGAGCTGGAGATCTTCGCGCCGGAGAATCCGCCGAAGCGGGTCACCCGGCCGGAGGCCTGCGGCCTGCGCCACCTGGCCTTTCACGTGGAGAGCGTGGAGGCGACCGTGCGCGAGCTGGAGCGCCTCGGCATCCCCTGCGAGCCGATCCGAACGGACAGCTTCACCGGCAAAAAGATGACCTTCTTCTCTGACCCGGACGGCCTGCCGCTGGAATTGCACGAATAAATAAGGAAAGCATAATTTCCGATCACCTTTATGAGTTGAGTAGTCTGCGGTATTCAATAACCATTTCTCTTTCCAGGTTGTGGGAAGGAAATGGCGGGCCGCCGAGGGCGTCGGCCCCTACGGTGAAGAACGAACGCTTAATCGTAGGGGCGGCTATTAGCCGCCCGCATGTCAGATTGCGTACCATGCCCAGCGGGCGCGTAAGCCCCTCCCCTACAATGAGGGACGGACGTATGGGAGAAAGATGATCCCGGATTTGTACAGCAAAGCGGCAGCAAACACTGAAACGCCAAATGCTTGCCAATATTAGGATGGCGGCGAATGCGTCGTCGCAAGCTCCATATCGTTCGCCTCCGCCAGGTGTGGCGAAGGCTCATTCATTCCGCTGCTCCTCCTTTTCAAAGCAAAGCATTTCGCTTTGCTTTGAAAAGGAGGAAGGAGGGAGCAGAGCGCAGTTTTCGTCACGCCTGACGGAAACGGAGTGGCGTGAGCTTCTTCTGACGTTCGGGCGCGGCGCTATCTTTCTTTTCGGGCAAGATCGAAAAGAAAGATAGGGGGGCGCATGTTGCAGCTAATCATCTATGAGCAGCCCCTTAAGAATCTATATTTTACAAGGAGAAAACGCCATGCGCCGTTTGCCTGCTGACCCGATGGATTCATCCGATTTTGTTCTGCTGGGGGACTATGTGCCCGACATCGTGCAGGAGATCCGCTACTACTCCAGCTATAATTTTGTGGGAGAACGCGTCGACGGCTATGAGGAGCCTGTCGCCCTGCTGACGATGGAGGCGGCCCGGGCGCTGAAATCCGTCAGCAAGGAGCTGAACGTGCAGGGCTACCGCCTCAAGATCTTTGACGCCTACCGCCCGGCGCGGGCGGTGAAGCATTTCGTGCTCTGGGGCATCGAGGATCTGGATCTGCGCATGAAGCCCTTCTTCTACCCCGCGCTGGAGAAGCAGGAGCTCTTTGCCAAGGGCTATATCGCGAGCCAGTCCGGCCACAGCCGCGGCAGCACCGTGGATCTGACGCTGCTGGACATGCGCACGGGCAAGGAAGTGGACATGGGCAGCCCCTTCGATCTGTTCAGCGAGGTCTCCCACCCGGATTACCGGGGCGTCAGCGCCGAGCAGTATCAGAACCGGATGCTGCTGCAGAAGGCCATGCTGCGAAACGGCTTTCTGCCCATCGACTGCGAGTGGTGGCACTTTACGCTGAAGGATGAGCCCTACCCCGAGATCTATTTTGATTTTCCTGTTTCGGCTTCCTGCCTGAAGCGGTGATACCGGAGGCGACACTGTGAGCATAGAGATCAAAACCGTCAAAACCGAACGCTTTTCCATGCGCTATTTCCATTTCGGCATGGGTGCGCGCACCATGGTCATTCTCCCCGGGCTGAGCCTGCAGAGCGTAATGGATCTCGCCGATGCGGTGGCCGAGAGCTATCGGAGCCTCGCGGAGGGCTTTACGATCTATCTCTTCGACCGGCGGGAGGAACTGCCGGAGGACTATACGGTCTACGATATGGGCCGCGACACGGCGGAGGCCATGCAGGCGCTGGGGCTCCGGGACGTATCCCTTTTCGGCGCGTCCCAGGGCGGCATGATGGCCCAGGTCATCGCCATCGAGTACCCGGAGCTTGTGCACAGGCTGGTGCTGGGCTCCACCTCCTCCCATGTGCTGCCCGAGCAGTACGCGGTCATTGAGGAGTGGATCCGCCTCGCGGAAGCGAAGGACGCGGTGGGCCTCTGCCTGGACTTCGGCCGCAGGATCTATCCCCCTGCCGTATTCGAGCAGGTGCGCGGGGCCCTGGCCGACGCGGGAAAAGCCGCGACCGGGGAGGAGCTGCGCCGCTTTGTGATCCTCGCCCGGGCGATCCGGGGCTTCTCGGTGGTGGATCGGCTGGATCAGATCCGCTGCCCGGTGCTGGCCATCGGCGACGCCGGGGACGAGGTGCTGGACGCGGATGCCACCATGGAGATCGCGGAGAAGCTGGATTATCGGCCGGACTTCCGACTCTATCTTTACACCGGCTTCGGCCACGCGGCCTTCGACACCGCGCCGGACTACCGCAGGAGAATTCTGGATTTCTACAAAGACTGACAAAACCGAGGGAACGAAATGTCCCTCGGTTTTTGCATTTACTATTTGACGGTGTAACGCATGATATGATAGACTAAAATCAGAAATTGGGGACAGTCCCCAGAAAAAAACGGAAAGGAGCATTCTATGAAAAAAGCAGTATCTCTTCTTCTGATCCTGGTTCTGTGCCTGAGTCTTCTCAGCGGCACCGCCTTCGCCGAGGGTGAGGAGCGCAGCGCCGACGTGGTGATTCTCTTCACCAGCGACGTGCACTGCGGCATCGACCAGGGCTTCGGCTACGCCGGTCTCCAGCAGATCCGCGATTACCTGATCGCCGGGGGCAACGAGGTCATTCTCGTTGACGACGGCGACAACATCCAGGGTGAGCCTGTCGGCACCATGACCAAGGGCGAGACGTGCGTGGACCTGATGAACAAGATGGGCTACAGCGTCGCCATCCCCGGCAACCACGAGTTCGACTATGGCATGGAGCAGTTCCTGGCCCTGACCGAGAAGGCCGATTTCGACTACATCAGCTGCAACTTCAACAAGAGCGGCGAGCTGGTGTTCCAGCCCTACGTGATCCGTGAGCTGGACGGGCTGAAGATCGCCTTTGTCGGCGTGACCACGCCTGAGACCCTGACTTCCTCCACCCCGCGCTACTTCCAGGATGAAAACGGCGAGTTCGTTTACGGCTTCTTCCAGGATGAGACGGGCGAGGGCGTCTACAATGCGGTGCAGACCGCGGTGGACGACGCCCGTGCCGAGGGCGCCGATTATGTCGTGGTCATGGGCCACATGGGCAATGAGGAAGCCTGCCGCCCCTGGACCTATGACGATGTGATCTCCCACACCAACGGCATCGACGTGTTCTTGGACGGCCACAGCCATGACACCAACCAGGTCACCATGAAGAACAAGGACGGCGAGGACGTGCTCCGCTCCGCCTGCGGCACGAAGCTGGCCTGCATCGGCTGGTGCCGGATCGACAAGGAGGGTAAGCTTTCCACCGGTCTCTACACATGGAGCAACCCGGATTCCGCTCCCAAGATGCTGGGCATCCGGAACGAGATGGCCGAAGCGGTCGCCGCGGCAACCGATACCCTCAATGAGAAGCTGGGCGAAGTGGTCGCCACCTCCCAGGTGGATCTGACCATCAGCGACCCCGTGGAAGTGGACGCCAACGGCCGTCCCATCCGCATGGTCCGCCGGGCTGAGACCAACCTGGGCGACCTCTGCGCCGACGCCTATCTGAACCAGTCCGGCGCCGACATCGCCTTTGTCAACGGCGGCGGCATCCGCGTCAACATCAGCGCGGGCGACATTACGCTCAACGATATCCTCAAGGTTCACCCCTTCGGCAACGCCATGTGCGTGATTGAGGTCACCGGCCAGCAGATCCAGGACGCTCTGGAGTGGGGCGCCCGTGCGATCCCCAGCGAGAACGGCGGCTTCCTGCAGGTCGCGGGTCTGACCTACGAGGTCCACAGCTACATCGAGAGCTCCTGCGTGACCGATGAGAACAACATGTTCGCCGGCGTCGAGGGCGAGTACCGCGTCAAGAACGTGATGGTCGGCGGCGAGCCTCTGGACATGGACAAGACCTACACCCTGGCCAGCCACAACTACATGCTGCTGGAGCACGGCGACGGCTACACCATGTTTGACGGCGCCAAGATCCTGCAGAACAGCGTGAAACTGGACAACCAGGTTCTGATCGACTACATCGTTGATACCCTCGGCGGTGTTGTCGGCCCCGAGTACGAAGAGCTGACCGGCCAGGGCCGCATCGTGATCTACGACGAAGCGCCCTGAGTACCCGGAGAATTCCTTTTCACAGAAAAAACATCCGCCCCGCGGGGCGGATGTTTTTTGCTTGTATGGAGCGTATGGAGCTTATCGGCGGTCGCGGTCGATGAACTCCAGGGCGATGATGGCAACCACGATGGACACCAGAGCGATCACGCCCAGCAGCGTCCAGCAGTGCAGCACATTTTCCACCGTGCTGACAAAGAGCTCGTTTTGATTGTAGGAGCCGGACCAGAGCAGGAAGTCGTTGACCTTCCCCTCCTTCTCGATCGTCCGGATGATCTCCAGCAGGGGCTTCTCGCCCATGAACTCGATGTTTCGGAATTTGAAAACCGTGTTCCACAGCGTGACCATGCCCTGCTCGTTGTAGCGGCCGATGGCACAGACGCTGTTGAGCCCCCAGTAGGAGGCGGAGACCACGCGGAGCTTTGCCGCAAAGCCGGAGAGCTGGAAGAAGCCGCCCGAGAGCAGCAGCTGGAAGATCAGCATGAAGGGCATGACCGTCATGGCGGCGGTGGTGTTTTTCATCATGCAGGAGACGGCGAGGGCCATCATGTCCGAGGCAAAGGTGACCAGCAGCAGCGAGATGCCCAGGTCCAGCACGCCCCAGCGCGTGATCGTCCCCTGCGCAGGCAAAGCCACCTTGGCCAAGCGGCAGACCAGCAGCAGGATCACCGTCTGGGCCACGCAGAGCAGGAACTGGTAGATCACCTGCGCCGCCACATAGGAGGACATGTGCAGGCCGGCCCGGTGCTCCCGCTTGACGATGGCGCGCTCACGGCAGACCACCTGAATGGAGTTGAAGAAGCCGTTCCAGAGGCAGACGCACACCAGGGCGAAGGAGCCCATCAGCGTGCCCTCCTGGGTGACGAAGAGGTTGCCGCCCACCACGAAGACCACGGCGGCCGCGATGATGGCGGCCATGGGCAGCACCTTCCAGTCGTTCTGGTAGACGAACATGCGCAGGAACTTGCCCAGGTACAGGAAGGTCTGGGACACCCGGCCCCGATAAGTCTGTTTCGTGTTCATTGCGCCGCCGCCTCCTCTTTCCCGGCTGCGAGCCGGGCATAGCGCTCGATGTATTCGTCGGCAAGGCCCTCGCCGCCGGCGTCCTTGCTGTTGACACGCAGGACCACGCCTTCCATGGAGTCCCGCTCAAAGAAGGCGTGGGCCTCCTCGGGGCTGCCGTAAAAGGCCAGACGGCCGCAGCGGCCGGAGTCGCGCGCCAGGACGATGACCTTGTCGAAGAGGTCGATGACGCGGTCCGGTGTGTGGGTGATGACCAGCACGATCTTGCCCGTATCCGCGATGGCGCGCAGCTGGGTGAAAAGCTCCCGGGCGATGACGCCGTCGAGACCGGAGTCCGGCTCATCCAGCACGAAGAGCTCCGGATCGGACACAAGCTCCATCGCGATGGAGATGCGGCGCAGCATGCCGCCGGACTTCTTGCCCACCAGGCCCTGGCTGCCGGCCGTCAGGCCCATCAGGGCCATGGCGTCCTCCCGTCTTTTCTTCCGCTCCTCCGCCGGTACCTCCCGCGGGATGCGGAGCCGGGCTGCGTCGTCGATGGTATGCAGGACCGTGTCGCTGCCGCGGATCAGGTTCTGCTGCTGCACAAAGCCGATGCGGTATTTCATGCGGCCGTAGTCCTTGTAGATGTCCGAGCCGTTGAGCAGGATCGTGGCGTCCGCCTTCTCGTAGCCGATGATCGCGTTGATAAAGGTGGTCTTGCCCGCGCCGGAGCCGCCCAGCAGCAGCACGAGAGAGCCGTTCGGGATATTGAGCTGAATGTCCTTGAGCAGGTAGCGTTTTTTGGAAAGATCGCGCACAGAGCGCTCCCGCAGGTCTATGCTCAGGCCGGTATCCTTCATGGCGAAGCCCTTGTGCTCTTCCGCGCCTTCGATCTCGGCCGGGGCGGTCCCCGCCTTCACCTCGTCATCCAGCTCGCCGGAGTCCGGATGATAGCGGTCGGACAGAGCCAGGATGAACAGCATGGCCGGCGGCACAAAGATCCACAGGATGAGCCAGGTCTTCTTCGCGTGATAGGTGCGCAGCAGCGTCAACCCCAGGCGGATGCGGTAGATCAGGCGAAAAACCGACAGGATCAGGTGTACCAGGATAAAGCCCAGGTATACCTTATCCGGCGCCTTCTCCCAGGGGAAGAAGGGCAGCACCGTAGTCAGCAGATAGGTGATAAAAAATCCCCATCCGTCCCGCTCCGCATCCAGCTCCTGCCCCATGCGCAGATAGCCGAGGCCCGGGATCCAGAGCTGCCAGCGCTTCTGCCAGCCCAGCTTGCGCGCGAGCAGCAGGAAGCCGATCGATGTCGCGAGCCATTCGAGTATGCTCACCCCGCCGTCGAGCACGAAAGATAAAATAACCACGGCGCATTCCTCCCCGTCTCTTGTTCTCCCCGGCGCCAAAGCGCGGGGAAACTTGTCATTTTATATATTATATATCCAATTCCGCCCTTCTGGCAAGAGAAAGACTGCGCCCGCGGCACTTGCAGAATCGAACGGAACAGAGTAAGATAAGGAAAAACAATATTGACAAGGAGCATGACATGAAGCTGCAGCTGCATACCACCTACGGCGGCGGAAACTGGGACGAACAGTTTACGCAGACCGTTCTGTTTGTCCCCGGCGAGACGGAAAACCGCGTCGTCAACCTCTACCCCGAGATCGCGTTCCAGACGCTGGAGGGCTTCGGCGGCGCCATCACCGATTCGGCCGCCTATATCTATTCTTTGATGAATGCGCCCCAGAAGCGGAAGCTGATGGAGACCTACTTCTCCCCCGAGCGCATGAACTATCAGATGGTCCGCATCCCCATCGACAGCTGCGATTTCTCCGTGGAGCAGTATGAGGCCTGGACAGAGAGCGGCGCGCTGGACTTTTCGCGGGTGGAGAAGTACATTCTCCCCATGCTGCGGGACGCCGAGGCCGCTGCCGGGCGGAAGCTCCCGCTGCTGCTGGCGCCCTGGTCCCCTCCCGCCCACATGAAGACGAACGGACAGCGCCATCAGGGCGGCAAGCTCCGGGAGGAGTGCCGGGCGGGCTACGCCGAGTATCTCTGCCGATATATCGAGGAGTATCAGAAGCGTGGCTTTCTCGTCCGGGCCCTGAGCCTCCAGAACGAGCCGAAGGCCGTGCAGACCTGGGACTCCTGCGTCTACACCGCCGCGGAGGAGAAGGCCTTCCTGCGCGATTATCTCCGGCCCGCGCTGGAAAAGCATGGGCTCACGGGGCTGGAGATCTATCTCTGGGACCACAACAAGGAGCGTGTCTACGAATGGATGCGGGATATTATCGACGATACGACCGATCCCATGGTCACCGGCGCCGCCTTCCACTGGTACAGCGGCGACCATTTTGATGCCCTGGATCTCTGCCGGCAGCGCTTCCCGGATAAGAAGCTGATCCTCTCCGAGAGCTGCATCGAGTTTTCCAAGTTTGACGCCGATGATCACTTTGGCGCAGCCTCGCTCTTCGCCCACGAGATGCTGGGCGATCTGAACCATGGCATCTGCTTCTTCGGCGACTGGAACCTGCTCCTCGACGAGGAGGGCGGCCCCAACTATGTGGGCAACTACTGCCTTGCTCCCTTCCTTTTTGACACGAAGAAAAAGCAGCTGCAGCCCCAGCTTCTGCAGCAGTATATGGAGCATTTCTCCCGCACGCTGACGCCCGGCTCCGTCCGCATCGGCATGAGCCGCTATGCCGAGGGCGTGGAAGTCACGGCCTGGAAGCGGCCGGACGGAAGCCTCGCCCTGGTGCTGCTCAACAAGGGCGAAAAGGAAGCGCCCGTAGTCGTCCGTCTGAACGATCAGGAGGCGGCCCTGCTGCTCATGCCCCGCTCCATCTCCAGCGCGGTGATCGAGTGACCTTTTTCTCAGAAATGCAAAAACGGCGTCCCAAACGGGACGCCGTTTTTTTGATGGTATGCCTCAGCCTTTCACCGCGCCGCTGGTCATGCCGGCGATGATCTGCTCCTGGAAGAGCACGTAGCCGATGATGGACGGGACGATGGAGATCACGATGGCCGCGTACATGGACACGTAGTCGGTGGAGAACTGGTTGGTGAAGTAGCGGATACCGACCTGGATGGTGCGCAGCTTCTCGGAGGAGACGATGAGGTTTGCGAAGATGAATTCGTTCCAGCAGGTGAGGAACTGGAAGGTGGCCGCGGTGACGATGCCGGTGCGGCTCAGCGGCAGGATGATGTGGAAGAAGCGCCCGTAGAAGCCGCAGCCGTCGATGTAGGCCGCCTCCTCCAGCTCCATGGGGATGGAGTCCATCAGCCCGCGGATCAGGAAGGTGGACATGGGGATGCCGATGGCGCAGTAGAGCAGGATCATGCCGCCATAGGTGTTGTAGAGGCCCAGCTTGTTGATGATGACGAAGTAGGGCACCATCAGGGCGCTCAGCGGCACCAGAATGCCGGCGGTGAAGAGCGTGTAGATGCTCTCACGCCCGCGGAAGCGGAAGCGGGAGATACAGTAGGCGCCCATGCTGGCGATGATCACGTTCACAAGCGTTGCCACCAGACCCACGATGACGGAGTTGAGCAGCATGCGGCCCAGACCCGCCACGGACAGGGCGTTGGTGTAGTTCTGCCACTGGGGGACGGCGGGCAGCGCAAAGGGCGACTTGGTCAGGAACTCAAAGTTTGTCTTCAGCGAGGAGGACAGCAGCCACAACAGCGGGAACAGGGTGTAGACCGCGAAGAAGATGATCAGGATCCAGCGCAGGATCGCGAGCACCAGCTCTTTTCCGCGAAGAGGAGGACGGAGACGGGTTTCACTCATTTCACAGCCCTCCTTGCCTTCTTGGGCTTGACCGTTTCGCCGCGGCCGTTGAAAAGCGTGCGGATCGTGATGATGAAGATCACGCCCACGATGATCAGGATGACGGCCGTAGCGCTGGCAAGGCCGTAGCTCTCGCTCTGCAGGCGCTCGTACATGTACAGCACCATCGTCGAGGTGCGGTGGTTCGGGCCGCCGTTTGTGAGCATGTAGACCTGCTCGAACTGCCGCAGACCCATGACGCTGGCCAGCGTCACGCAGGTCAGCAGCGAGGTCTTCTTTATCAGCGGGATCGTGATGTAGATCGCCTGCTGGAAGTCCGTCGCGCCGTCGATGGTCGCGGCCTCATAGTACGAAGTGTCGATCGTGGTGATGTCCGCCATCATGATGACCATGTAATAGCCCACATAGAAGACCCAGTAGATCAGCACCGCCGGGAAGGCCGTGCCGCTGTTGCCGAGCCAGTCGGTGGTGAGACTGCCGAGACCGATGGCGCTCAGCAGGCCGTTGAGCATGCCGTGTTCGGCGTTGTAGATCGCGCGCCACAGTGTAGCCAGCGCGATGCCGGAAATGACCTGGGGGAAGAAGTACACTGTGCGGAAGAACTTCCAGCCCTTCGGCTTGCGGGAGAGGATGATTGCCATGACCATCGCGAGCGGCACCTGGATGAAGCCCGCCACCAGCGCCCAGATGATGTTATTCTTCAGGGAGCGCTGGAAGGTGGAGTTTTTCAGGAGCTTCACGAAGTTTTCAAGGCCCACGACCTGGGGCGCGGAGATGCCGTTCCATTTCAGGCAGCTGACCACAAGAACGTAGAGGATGGGAATGATGAAAAAGATCACCATGACCGCGATCGCAGGGGCCATGAAGGCCGCCAGCGCTCTTCTGTCAGATGATGTGGGTTTCAAAGGACCGCCTCCTTCTAAAATCACCTGCAAAACGTCTGCTTTGCAAGCGAGGACTCGCGCTTATCGCACGCGGCGGTGCGTGACGCGCCGCATCTGGTCGGCGAGAGGCCTCACAGTGTTCGGCTCAGGGAGTTTTTGCCGGAACGAAGCTCGCCAAAACGATGGCAGCTCCCTTCGGGAGTGCTTTGTAATGGTACAGGCTGCGGCTCAGCACCGCAGCCTGTACAGCGGATTCAACTAACTACGGTTCGGCTCGGTCAGGCTCAGGCCATGTCAATGGCTTCCTGGAGCTGATCGACGAAGCCCTGGGCGTCAACGTCGCCGTTGATGAGAGCGGCCAGAGCGGAGGGGAACTCGGTGGAGAAGGCGGTGGGGAAGGCGCCGTTCACATGCAGGATGGTGAAGGCGGCGTTGTTGGCAACCTCAGTGACCTTCTGGGAGATGGGACGGGTCTCCTCGGCGGGCGTATACTTGACGAAGAACATGGCGCCGGAGGACAGAGCCAGCTCGGAGACGTGCTCAGGATCGGTGAGGTACTGGAGGAACTTCACAACGGCAGCTTCCTTCGCAGGATCGTCCTGCTTGCCGGCAGCCAGGAAGCCCTGGACGGTGGTCACGAGACCGCCTTCGCCAAGGCCGCCCTCGTACACGGGGTTGGTGGCGACTTCGACGGAGTCAGCCAGGAGCTTGCCGTCAACAGCGTTGTCTTCTTTGTAGAAGTTGGCGATCCACCAGGGGCCGTTGAGGTAGATGGCGGTGTCGCGGGCGATGAAGTGGCCGTTCACGTCGGCAGCGCCGGCGGAGACAGCGCCGTCAAAGGTGTAGTCATACATCTTCTTGAGAACCTCGGCAGCTTCCACGAAAGCGGGATTCTCCAGGCCGTCGGCATAGACGTCCTTGCCGCCGATGGCCTCAACGATCAGGGAGTACCAAAGCATGGAGGACCAGCCGTTCTCACCGGCCATCTGGCCCATAACGTTGTAGCCGGCGGCCTTCACGTCCTCGGCCATCTGGAAGAACTCCTCATAGGTGGCGGGGAAGTGATCCCAGCCGGCAGCCTCGAAGATGTCCTTGTTGTAGATCGGGGTAAAGACAGCGGCCTCGAAGGGCAGGATGCTGACCTTGCCGTCAACGCTCCAGGCGTCGAAAGCACCGTCGGCAAAATCCTCGCCCCAGCCCTCTTCCAGGTACGGGGTCAGATCCATGAACTTGCCGGACTCGGCATAGGCCTTGATATCGAAGGTAGTGTCAAGGATGCAGATGTCGGGGGTGTTGCCGGTGGTGACGGTGGTGCGGATCTTGTCACGGTAGGCCTGGTAGTCGGTCTGCTCTTCGACGACGACCTTGATGGAGCCGGCGTTCTCTTCGTTGAACTTCTCGATCAACTCAGACATGTAAGCGGCCTTGGAGTCGGTGCCGACCCAGATGCTGGGGAAGTTGATGACGATCTCACCGTCTGCATGGGCAGGCTGGGCGATCGGGGCCAGGGTGAAGACCATGACCAGTGCAAGCAGCAGTGCAAATACTTTTTTCATACACGTTCTCCTTTTGATTAACTTCTTTAAGTAATTCGCCGAAAAAAAGAACCCCGGCGGTCTGTATCTTCATTATAGAGATACTTTCATTTTTTGTAAAGCTTTTTGGCCTGCACGAATTCGTAGATTCTCTCCCTATGTTTTTGTTGATATTCACGAAAAAGAAAAACGAGAGCCCTTTTCAAGGCTCCCGTTTTCATGCATTTTGACGCCGTTGATGGAGATAACTGTCAGTTTTTGAGGCTCTCGAAGAGTGCGGCATCGTCCGTGCCGCGGCGATAGAAGACCGGGGGCTGCCCGATGGGGGCCGCGACCTCCGTCCAGCCGCCCGGATACTTTTCGCCGCTCCAGAGATGGATCCACTCCCCTGCCGGGAGCCACACACGCCGCCTTTCGGCGCCCGGTTCCACCACCGGGGCCACCAGCAGATCATCCCCCAGCAGATAGCTGTAGAGGCGGTGATCCCAGGCCTCCGCCGCCTCCGGCTGCAGGAAGAACAGCGGGCGCATCACCGGCAGGCCCGAGGCCGCGTTTTCTTCCACGCAGCGTTTCAGATAAGGCAGCAGCGCGTTGTGAAGTGATGTCATGTGCGCGGCAAAGGCCAGCAGCTCCGGCGTGTCGTAGAGCTGGACATTGGAGTCGGGGCGGTTGCCCTCATGGGTGCGCATGACCGGCGTGAAGGCCGCAAACTCCAGCCAGCGCTGCATCAGTTCCTCGTCCCGGTGCAGGTGGAAGAGCGTAGTGTAGCCGCCGATGTCGCAGGTGTGCAGGCCGTAGCCGCTGAGGCCGGCGCTGAGCGCCGCGGTGATCACCGAGGGCAGCCCGTCGTCCTCCGACCAGTCCACACACTGATCGCCCGCCCAGAGGAGCGTGGAATACCGCTGGCTCCCGGCCGCGCCGGAGCGCATGAAGAACACGCAGTCCCCCAGTTTGCCGGCCTCCTCCACGGCCTCGCGGTTGCACCTGGCCCAGAGCATGGGCCAGGCGTTGTGCATCTGCAGGCCGCTGCCGCCGCGGCAGACCGCGTCCGCCGGGAGATACTCGCCGAAGTCCGCCATCCAGCCCTTGAAGCCCAGGCCGATCAGATTTGTCTTGATGACTTCCTTGTACCAGGTGAAGGCCGCGGGATCGGTCAGATCCACGACGCCGCAGTTGAATTCACCGAAGTCGAAGAGATAATCCTCCCCGGCGGCGTTTTTGACGAAATAGCCCTTTTCAGCCGCCTCCCGGAACAGGACGCCGCCCTCCACCAGGTAGGGGTTGATGTAGCCCATCCAGGCCGTGCCGGTATCCTTTTGAATGATCTCATCCAGGCCGGGATACATCTCCCGGTTCCAGCGCCAGTCCCACTGCAGGCGTTTGCCGAAGGAGGTGACGCGCTTGCCCTCCCAGTCCTGGATCCAGACGGCGGAGACGTCCAGCCCCGCATCCAGGCAGCGCTTCTGCAGCGCGGTCACGCGCTCGGTGCCGCCCTGTACGCCGAGCCAGAGGCCCCGCATCGCCCAGTCGGGCAGGGCGGGCTGACGGCCCAGCAGGGCCGTAAGCTTTTCCAGCAGGGCGGGAAAGCTCTCCGCAGCGGCAAAGCTCAGGTGCACGCGGGTCGTCCAGAGGCCCAGCTCATGGAAGTCTCTCTCCCGCAGATCCAGCTCCGCATATTCATAATTGTGCAGATGGGCGAAATACAGCCGTGAGGACAGCAGGGTCGGCTGGGGGAAGAAGGTGGTGTGGTAATCGCCGCCGCTCCCGTCCAGCGCGTCGGCCAGGCGGGTGACCTCGGTCAGCTTGTTGCGGCCCACGCCCTGCTCCCGCGTCCAGATGGGCCAGAGCCTGCCGCGCAGGTCCAGCGCCGAAAACTGCTCGCCCCCGCCGCAGAGGTGCTCGCCCTCCTCGGCGTACAGGCGCAGCCAGAGCCGGTTCCAGTCCGGGTCATCACATTCGCCGGTGATGTCCAGGCGGCCCTCCCGCTCCGCAAAGCGCAGGCGGTATTCGCCTGTGAGGACGGGGCTTCCCAGCCGCAGCACGCCGTCCGCAAAGCCGATCGGGCGCAGCGCCGTGCGCTCGTCCACCCTGTCGCGGATGTCAAAATTGCCGCAGAACATGTGAATATTCTCTTTTCCCCGGCCGAGAAACAGCGCGGGGGCATCCGGGGTATCCTGGATCAGCAGTTTCCCGTCCAGCCGAAGCGCAAAGCCCTCGCCGGGGCGGATCTCCAATTCGTACATGCTTTCCTCCTGGGATATTTATATGATCTGTCGTTTATTCATTGTACCAGGCGTCGCCCTCGTTCTGGTCGGCCGTAAGAGGGCGGAACACCGGCTCGATGCTCAGGCTCATCAGCAGGCAGAGAACGCCGGGCAGCAGCGGCAGCAGCGGCGGGATCAGCCAGACGATCAGGCCGAAGAGCGCAAGCTCCGCCGCAAGCAGCAGTGTGACGCCGAAATGCCGCAGGGCGAGATAGGCCGAGAATTTCAGCGTCCCACCCAGGCTGTTCTGAAAACGGGAGAGGAAGGCGAATAGCCAGGGAAACAGCAGCAGCGGCAGCAAAAGCAGCAGCCGCACCAGATAGTAGAGCGCGCTCCCCCGCTCGATTCCCATGCTCCCCAACGCATACGCATTGGCAAGGCCGATCAGGACATAGAGCACCAGCAGCAGCCACAGCAGGGTCCCCTGCCGGAAGTTTTCGCGGAAGGCACGAAAAAAGCTCTTCGTCAGGCTGCCCCGCTCATGCCGGATGCACTTGACCGTCACATAGTAGAGCGCCGTGCTGGCAGCGCCGACGGTGACAAGCGGCAGCGAACAGAGAAGCCACAGCACGCCCGCCCAGATCACATCCGACAGCGCGGCCACCACCGCGTGGAAGCGGGACTGCTTCATCAGTAGCGGTACACGGGGAAGCCGAACATCTCGGCCAGGGCGCTCAGGGTCTCGCCGTGGCGGCCCTTGAGCACCACGAAGTGGGGTTCAAATCCGTCACGCACGCTCTGCTCCACGATGGTGCGGCTGTTGTTGTCGGTACGCACCACGATGGAGGTGCCGATGAACTGCTTGGGCTTGTCCAGCGCCTCACCCTCGGTGATGAAGAAGCGGAAGCTGCCGTCCGGCTCGCGGCCGATGCGGAAGACTGTGGCCTCCGGGAAGGACTCGCAGCCGAAGTCCATGGCCGGGCCGATCTTGCGGTTGGGATGCACGCCCACCACCGCGCCGGTGTCGTGCCGGGCCAGGGAGCAGGCGGCCGCGCCGCAGTGCCAGAAAGTGATGGTGTTCTCCCCCTCGTCGAGAGAGACCGGGTCACCGAAGAAGACCGGCTCACCGGAGAGCTGCATGCCGATCCACATGGACAATGCGCCGTAGATATCGGCCTCGCAGGCGGCGGCCACGCCCTCGTCGTTCAAAAGACTCAGCACCGTGCAGACGGGGGTGCCGAAGGCAGTGAAGAAATCGGGCCAGCAGCGGGAGGCCAGGGCGCCGATGTTGTGGCCGCGGACATAGTCGGTATAGGCCTTGTAGAGTCTCGCGTGGTCCAGGCGGTTTTTCTCCGGGGTATGCTCCAGGCCGCAGGTAGCCGCGTCGGTGCGCTGCAGATACTCGGCGCACTCCTCGTCGGTATAGCCCTTGGCCATGTCGATGAGCTCCCGGGCCTCGATGGCCTCCAGCTCCACGCCGAAGCTGTTCATGATCTCGCTGTCCAGCGCGCGGCCAAAGCCGAAGCCCTGGGGCGTGTGGCCCACGGCGGACATACGCAGGGAGCGCATCGCCTTTTTGACCCGGGCGGCCTCCACCGCGGCCTTCGCCGCGCGGATGACAGGCTCCTCCTCCGGGGCGCCGAAGGTGTAGGAAAAGGCGCGGTCGTCAAAGGCGCGCAGCGTGTTTGCCGCCGAGTAGGCGCCGGTCAGGGAGTTGAGGCGCAGGCGGCCGCCGTCGATCACCGGCTCACGCAGGGTCCAGAGCAGCACCGGGCAGTCAAAGCGGCGCAGCACCTCGGACATGTAGGCGGCATTGGCGAAGGTCAGGTTCTGGAAGACGATCAGATCCGGCTGCAGCGGGGCCAGATAGGCGCGCAGATCGTCCAGATTCAGCAGCATCTTTTCAGGCACGACAAAGTGCTCATCCAGGCCGCGGAGCAGCCGGATGCTGCGCTCAAACTGATCCTGCGCGCTCTCCAGATGGAAGGTGGGCACCCCCACCGGAATATAGACAGGGCAAAAGCTCATAAAGAAATCCTCCCGTAAAATAATTAGTTAACGCTATGAAGCATCATAGACCGACTTGTCCCTTCTGTCAAGGCGTTGTCGCAGAAAAGCTCCCGTCCGGGGCAGATCCTTCAAAAACCTGTATAATTGTCCTTTTCTGCGATCTTGCTGTTGACAAAGCGGCCCGCAAGGGGTACACTTCTTTTTGGTTAAATCTTTTAATCAATCATAAGGGGGAACCAGAATTGAGCTACAATCTGAAGGAAGTCAGCAAGGATATCCGCTGCGATATTCTTCGCTGCATCGGGCATCTCGGCGTCGGCCACATCGGCGGCTGCCTTTCGGTGGCGGAGTTGCTGGCTGTGCTGTACTTTGAGGCGATGAACATCGATCCCGCCAATCCCAAGATGGAAGGCCGCGACCGCTTCGTCTGCTCCAAGGGTCACGCGGGCCCCGCAGTCTACGCTGCGCTGGCCAACCGCGGCTACTTTGACAAGAAGGAGCTGCTCACCCTGAACCAGGGCGGCACCAATCTCCCCTCCCACTGCGATATGAACCGCACCATCGGCATCGACATGACCACCGGCTCCCTGGGCCAGGGCTTCTCCTGCGCCGTGGGCGTTGCGCTGGGCAGCAAACTGGAAGAGGACGGTGCGACCGTCTACACCCTGATCGGCGACGGCGAGAGCCAGGAGGGCCAGATCTGGGAGGCCGCCATGTTCGCCGCCGCGAAGAAGCTGGATAACCTGATCGCCTTTACCGACTACAACAAGTTCCAGATCGACGACTGCGTCGCCAAGGTCAACGACATCGCGCCGCTGGCGGAGAAGTGGGCTGCCTTCGGCTGGAACGTGATCGAGGTGGAGGACGGCAACGACGTGGAGCAGGTCTCCGAGGCCGTGAAGCACGCCAAGCTCGGCCGCGGCAGCGAGAAGCCCACCATGGTCATTCTCAACACCGTCAAGGGCTGCGGCGTCCAGTGGATCGTGGATCTGGGCGCGGGCAATCACAACTGCAAGATCACCGAGGAGCAGGCCGAGGAGGCCATCCGCGTGATCAGAGAGGAGAACTGAGCCATGGAAATGAGACAAGTTTATGCGAGCTGCCTGGCCGAACTGATGGAGAAGGACCGGCACGTCTGCGTCCTGGACGCGGACCTGGCCAAAGCCAGCGGCACCCGCGGCCTGTACGAGCGCTTCCCGAAGCAGATGTTTGACTGCGGCGTGGCCGAGCAGGACATGGCCTCCATCGCCGCCGGTCTCTCCAGCTACGGCTTCAAGCCCTGGATCGAGAGCTTCACGCCCTTCGCCTCCCGCCGCATCTGCGACCAGATCGCCATCTCCATCTCCTATGCCAAGCGCAACGTGAAGATCGTCGGAACCGACCCCGGCATCTCCGCCGAACTCAACGGCGGCACCCACATGAGCATGGAGGACATCGGCGTTCTCCGTTCCATCCCCGGCGTCGTGATCTTCGAGCCGGTGGACGCGGTGCAGCTGCGCGCCGCCATGCCCGTGCTGAACGAGTACGACGGGCCTGTGTACGTGCGCCTGTTCCGCAAGGAGCTGCCGGACGTGTTTGAGGAAGGCTACCAGTTCGATCTCTTCAAGGCCGACCTGCTGAAGGAAGGCAGGGATCTGACGATCTTCGTCAGCGGCTTCCAGACCAAGCATGTGCTGGACGTGGTGCCCGAACTGAAAGAGGCCGGCATCGACGCCGAGGTCATCAACATCCACACCATCAAGCCCATCGACCGGGAGAGCGTCATTGCCTCCGCCCGCAAGACCGGCGCCGTGCTGACCGTGGAGAACCATAACGTCATCGGCGGTCTGCACTCTGCCGTGCTCGAGGCGCTGGCCGAGGAGAAGATCCCCGCCGTCGCCGTCGGCGTGCCCGACCGCTTCGGCGAAGTGGGCAAGATGCCCTACCTGGAGAAGGTGCTCGGCATGACGAAGGAAGACATCGTCGCCGCCGCGAAAAAGGCTGTCAGCCTTAAATAACAAATAACAAAGCCAGAAAACGCCCGGAAACCGGGCGTTTTCTGGAACATGATGAGATAAAGGAGAACAAACGCAATGAAAATTGCTATCGGAAGCGACAAGTCCGGTTTTTCCGCCAAGGAAGCCATCAAGGCCTATCTGCTCGAATGCGGCGCCGATTTTGAAGATCTCGGCACCACCGACCTCAACGCCGTCCACCCCTACTACCAGGTGGCATCTGAAGTCGCCCCCCTGGTGCAGAGCGGCAAGTTTGACCGCGCCATCCTGATCTGCGGCACCGGCGCCGGCATGTCCGTGGTCGCCAACAAGTACAAGGGCGTTTACGCCGTCGCCTGCGAGGGCGTGTACTCCGCCAAGATGGCCCGCGCCATCAACAACGCCAACATCCTCTGCATGGGCGGCTGGATCGTCGGCCCCGAGATGGCCGTCGAGATGGTCAAGACCTTCCTCGCCACCGACTGGTGCCAGGATCTGGAGGATTGGCGCGCCGCGAACATGCACAAGTTTGCCCGCCAGGTCTCCGCGATTGAGGACAGCATCTATGATCGCTGAGTTTGTATACAGCCAGCCGGTCAAGATCTGGTTCGGCGAGGGGCAGTTTGCCCGCCTGGGCGAGATCCTGAATGAGCTCGGAAGTCAGTCCTGCGTCATCGCCTGCGGCCGCCATTTTGCGCCCGAGGCCGAAGCGCTCATGGGCAGAGAGCCCCGTATCAAGGCCGTTTTTGGCGCTGTGGAGCAGAACCCGCAGCTTTCCGGCATTGAGGAGACCGTCCGGCTCGCCCGCGCGCACGTGGCCGACACCGTGATCGGCATCGGCGGCGGCAGCTCCATCGACACGGCGAAGTTTGCCGCGGCCATCGCCCGCGGTGAGGGCGAGGCGGAGGAGTACTTCCGCGGCACCCTTCCCTTCCCCGCCGAACGGCTCACCATCGTGGCCGTGCCCACCACCGCCGGCACCGGCAGTGAAGTGACCCAGGTCTCCGTCGTGAGCTTCGGCAAAGAGAAGAAGACCATCAACAACCCGGTCTTCATGCCCCGGGCTGCCATCGTCGACCCGCTGATGAGCGCCGGCGTCCCGCCCCGCACCACGATGAACACCGGGCTTGACGCCATGGCCCACGCGCTGGAGGGCTACTGGAGCCGCAACCACCAGCCGATCCCCGATCTGATGGCGATCGAGGCGGTGCGTCTCATCCTGAATAACCTGGAGCGCGCCTGGCGCGACGGCTCGGACCGGGAGGCCCGCGCCGCCATGGCCTACGCCTCTCTCCTGGGCGGGCTCAGCTTCGCCCTGCCCAAGACCGCAGCGAGCCACGCCTGCTCCTATCCCCTGTCCGAGGATTACCATCTGCCCCATGGCGAGGCCTGCGCCTTCACGCTGGACAGCCTGGTGCGCATCAACGCCGACGAGCGGCTGGAGCATTTGGCGCAGGCCGTCGGCCTGAAGGACACCGAAGAGCTGGCCGAGCGCATCGCCGCCCTCAAGAAGATGGCCGGCCTGCGCACCCGTCTGAGCGAGCTGGGCGAGGTGGATCTGGACAAGCTCTGCCGCGACTGCGCGGCCCATCCGCTGATGAAGAATAACCCCGTCCAACTGGACGAGGCCAGACTCCGGGAGATGTTTGAAGCGCTGCAATGAGGGACGATCTCAAATACACGCTGATGGTCATCGGCATGGTCCTCTCCTGGTCGGTCTACTACGCGGTCAGCAAGATCGTCGTCGACGCCACGGGTTCTCCCCTGCTCGCGGGCTTTCTGCTGCGTTCGGCGGCGCTGGTGTTTCTCACGCTGCAGCTGCTGCTGGATCAAAACTTCTCCCGCCTCTTTCACCAGGGCAAGGCGGTGCTGATCCTGGTCGTCATTGGCGTCTTCGGCTTTCTGCTGGATCTCTTTGCAAACCTCGGCTACGCGGGCGGCTCCCTGAGCACCGGCACGGCCCTTCTGAAGACCGACGTGCTGATGGTGAACCTGGTCACTGTGATCCTCTACCACAAGAAGCTATACATCTCCGACTGGCTGGGCACGCTGGTCATGCTGGCCGGCGTCCTGCTGGTGCTGGGGGTGGACTTCGGCGGGATGCAGTTTCATCCCACGGATCTCTTCTTCCTCCTCAGTGCCCTCTGTGTGACCGCCAACGCCTTCATCATCAAGACCGCACAGGAGAAGTACCATGAGGACGCGGACATGATCTCCTACTACAACAACGCCGTCGTGCTGTTGCTCTTCGGCGGTTCCGCCGCCGCGGCGGGGCAGATCGGCGCCGTCGCCATCGAGCGCAGCCCCTCGTTCTGGCTGCTGGTCGTGCTGGGCGGCCTTGCCCAGACCGGGATCTACTTCTTCTATTACCGCAATCTCCGCCACTTTGAAGTGTGGCTGGTGAAGCTCTACCTGCTGCTGATGCCGGTGCTGAGCTGCTTCATCGGGGTGTGGTTTCTCGGGGAAACGCTCACCGCCACAAAACTGCTCGGCATCCTGGTGGTGCTCACTGGCGCCGCCATCATTCTCCTGCGCGGCCGCATCAACCGCGCGGGCCGTGTCCAACGAAGCTGAAGCCGGCGCTGCCGGTCCGGAAAGGAGGGGAACCGACCATGCCCTCTGCGGGTGACAATATGATGGGCGTCAAGCGCAATAACCGCGCCGCCGCGCTGCGCATCCTGCACGAGGAGGGGAGCGTCTCCCGCAAGCGCCTGGCCGAGACGCTGGGCCTGACCCCGGCGGCGATCACCAAGATCGTCGGCGAGATGCTGAACGAAAAGCTCCTGAACGAGGGCAGCGCCGTTCTGAGCAGCAGTGCCGGACGGCGGGAGATCCTGCTGGAGCTCAACCCCCGCTACGGCGCGGCGCTGGGCGTGCTGATCAATCTGCGGCAGGCCATCGTGTCCGCCGTGTGGCTGGACGGCACGGTGATCTTCTCGGAGGAGTTCACGCTGCAGCCGAAGGCCCCGGCGGAGCCCACGGCCGGCATGCTGGCCGGGCGGCTGCTCGCCCTGATGGAGGAGCATCAGCTTTCCCGTGAGCGCGTGATCGGTCTCGGCATCGCGGTGCGCGGCATCTGCTCGGCGGACGGGCGCACCGTCTGCGACAGCTTCGGCGCTCTGGCGGAGGAGAATTTCCCGCTATGCCAGCGCTTTGAGGAGCTGACCGGTTTCCCCGCCGTGATGAGCAACAATGTGCGCGCGCTCTTTGCCGCTCAGATGTATCTCTCCCGCGACCGGGCCGAGGGCGCGCAGTTCTTCCTGCGCTGTGAGTACGGCATCGGCGCCTCCCTGTCCGTGGATGGGCAGATCTGGAGCGGCGTAACCGAGCAGTGCGCCGAGATCGGGCATATCCCCGTGATCCCCCGGGGCGGCAAGCCCTGCTCCTGCGGCAAGAGCGGCTGTCTGGAGACCATCGCCTCCCCTGCCGCCATCGTCGAAGATGCGACAGCCATCCTCTCGGAGGAGAAAACGCCGGTGCTGTGGAAGCTCCGGCAGGAAAAAGGCGATGCGCCGCTGAACATCTACGACGTGATGAACGCCGCAGCCGGCGGCGACCAGGGCGCCTCCGCCATCGTGGACCGGGCGGTATCCGCCCTCGGCACGGCGCTCAAATCCGTCATCTATCTGCTGGACCCGGGCAAGATCGTCCTCTACGGCCACATGTTCGAAGACCCCTATTACCTGCTGCGGCTCCTGAGCGAGATGCGCGAGGGCGTGGATACGCGCCATGCCGCGGTCATTGAGCGCAGCCGCTACAATCTGAAGCTGGAGAACAAGGCGGCAAGCCTGCTGGCCGTGCGGAACTTTTACGAGCGCGGCGGCATCCGCGCCTGATATCGGCTGTACCGATCCTTAAGGGAAGCTATACGAAAAGGAGCACATCGTTTTCGATGTGCTCCTTTCAGACTGTAGACAAACTCATGCGACGGAAGCAGGACACGCATGGGGAGAGCGCGAGAGGGGATTGGTTATTCCCTCTCGCGTTTGATAATCTCAAAAATGAGAACTTTTCCGGAAGTTCTCATTTTTGATGCTCAAGGTGTCGACACTTTGTCGACACCTTGAAAGGAGCACATCGTTTCGTGCGGTTTTTTTTGCAGTTTTTTCTGATATTTTATGTAAACCCCTCTTTCCTTTTGCAATTTCTTGTGTTATGATAAGTGAGTATAATCATATATATGGTATATTGATGGAGATTTGTACTGTGGATAACAAACAGGGAATTCAGAACGAGATCATCGAGGGCCGCAACGCCGTGATGGAGGCGCTCCGCGCCGGGCGGGCCATCGACAAGCTGTTTATCAATAAGGGCGACGTGGACAAGACACTGGGCCACATCGCCTCCACCGCCCGGGACAAGGGCATCGTCGTCGTCGAGTGCGATCGGCGCAAGCTGGACTTCATGAGCCAGACCCACGCCCATCAGGGTGTGATCGCGGTCTGCGCCGTGCGGGAATACTGCAGCGTGGACGACATTTTCGCCATCGCCGAGGAGCGCGGCGAAACGCCCTTTATCATCGTCTGTGACGAGATCAGCGACGGGCACAACCTGGGCGCCATCATCCGTACCGCCGAGTGCGCGGGCGCCCACGGCATCATCATCCCCAAGCGCCGCAGCGCGGGGCTGACCGCCATCGTGGACAAGGCCAGCGCCGGCGCCGCCGAACACATGGCCATCGCCCGCGTGCCGAATCTGCCCACCGTGATCCGGGAGCTGAAGGATCGCGGACTCTGGATCTACGGCACCGCCGCCGACGGGCAGAGCGACCTCTGGCACACCGATTTCAGCGGGCCGCTGGCCCTGGTCATCGGCTCCGAGGGGGACGGCATGGGCCGCCTGGTAGCGGAAAGCTGTGACTTTATCGTGAGTCTGCCGATGAAGGGGCAGGTCAGCTCCCTCAACGCCTCGGCCGCCGCCGCGATCACGATGTACGAAATTCTCAGGCAGAGAAGCAGATAAACTTCAGAGACAGAATCAGGTTCGAAGAAGGCAGGAGCATGGATCAGGACTTTTTGAAGGATATAGAGCCCTCGTCTATGAGCGTGGACGATATTCTCCGGGAGTTTTACGAGCAGGAGCAGGCTGCTTCCCCGCAAAAGCCGCGGGAGAGCGCCCGGCCTGTGCAGCCGGCTCCCCGGGAAGCGACGCCGGTACGCCGGGAGCCGCCCGTCCGCCCCTCTGCTCCCGCGCGCCGCTTCCCCTGGCAGCGGTCCGAAGCACGTCCGGTCTGGCAGGAAGCGGCCGAAAAACCTGAACCAGCAATACACCGCGGGAAAAACGCGGAGACGGAGAACGCTATGGATAAGGATGCGGAAATGGAACAGCGCGGCCGGGAGGACAGCGGCCGGGATCAGCAGCTGCTGGGTCTTTTGGGAGATCTCTTTGCGCGGCCGGACAGCGGTGAAGCTGACGGCGCCCCCGCTGCTCAGAGCGCGGAGGAAGAACCCACTGCAAAATCCGCCCCGGCGGATACCGGTGCGGAAACTGTGGCTGAACCGGAAGACGGCTCCTTCTCCCTGGAGGACATCATGAGCGAGTACGGCAGGGTCTTTGCCGAAAAGCCCGTCGAAGCCCCGGAGGAGCCCGCTGGAGAGACAGAGTTCTTCACGCCGAAAAAGCCCGCTCCCCAGTCCGAAGAGCGCGCCAGTGCCGCAGACTACGCGGCCTACGCCGCCGGGACCAGCGCCGTCGCCTCCTCCCGGGAAAAGATCAGCACCCTCTCCTCCATGGCGGAAGAGGCCATGCGCTATATGCGCGGCCTGACGGACGAAGATTTTGACCGCATGGCCGCCGATTCCTCCGCGCCCGCCCCCTCGAAGCGGGACGCCGGGGCCGAGCGCTTCAACCTGGAAGGGCATGAGAGCAAGATGGTCTTCGGCGACAAGGAGCTGGATCTGAGCCCGGACGAGAACTACGTCCCCCCCGCCCAGACCAGCGAGCCCATCTATCACTGGACCGCCGGGGAAGAGGATCTGCCCGATGTGCCCGAGGAAAAGCCCGGCCTGCTGCAGCGCATCATGAACTTCAACGGCAGCCGCAGAAAGAGCGGCAAGCGCGCGCTGAACGACACGGCGCGCCGCAGCCGCCGTCCGCTCCCCGTCAGCCCGGCCGCCGAAGCGGAAACGCCGGAGGCCGAAGCGCCCGCCGTTTCCGGGCCTGTCAGCGAAGAGACCCAGATCTTTGAGACGCAGCCCGCAGCGGAGACGACGCCCGCGGAGAAGGAGGCGCCAGCCTCCACGCCCCTGGATTTTGATTTTCACATCGACTTTGACGATACCGAAACCGAGCCCGCCGCTTACGCACCGGACAAGGACTACGCACCCGAGGAATACCCGGCGGAGGACGGCGGCGACACGCCGGAGCCGGAAGCTTCCCCTGCCTCCCCGGCGGAAGGCGAAGAACCTTCCCCCGCCGAAGACAGCGTCGCTGCGGAGGATGAAGAACCCGCGCCGGAGAAGAAGCTCCTCAAACGCAGGCGCCGCAAGAGCCGCGTGGAGCGAGTGGAGGAAGATATCCCCCTGGATGAAAACGGGGAGTTTCCCAGCTTCACGCAGTATGTCGCACACCTGATCACCGGGACGCTCTACCGTCTGCGCGGCACCGGCGCCGACCCCGGCTCCGTCACCATGGACACGGAAGGAGAAGAGCTCGGTGCGGAGCTTTCGCCCGCCGAGGCTTCCAAATACTACGGTTCCTTTGTCTCCTCCCTGCGGATGCGTTTCCGCATCGGTCTTGTGCTGCTGGTGGTGCTGGCCTGGATCAGCCTGGGGCTGCCGGTCAGCGGCATGCTGCGCACCGTGCGCGTGGCCGCCGCGATGTGCCTTGGCATTCAGCTGGTCATCATGCTGCTGAATCTGGACGTGATCACCAACGCCGCCGTCAACCTGGCCCGGCTCCACTTCGGGGCTGACTCGCTGGCCGTACTCGTCTGTGTGCTCACCAGCTTCGACGCGCTTGCCGTGGCGCTGGACGCCTTCGGCTCGCCGCATATGCCGCTCTGCCTGCTCTCAAGCCTGTCGCTGATGGGCGTGCTGTACTCCTCTTATCTCTCCGCACGCGGCCTGCGCAAGGCCCTGCGCGTCCCCTCCATCGCCAAATACTGCAGCGCCGTGACCGGGGAAACAAACATGAAGGGCAAGGGCATCACCCTTTTGAAGACCAGCCGTCCGATCACAGGCTTTGTCCGCCGCACCGAAGAGGCCGCGCCGGACGAGACCGTTTTCCTGCGCGTCTCTCCCCTGCTGCTGATCCTCTGCCTGGTGCTGGCCGCTCTGGTCAGCGCAGCCCGCAAGGCCGGCGGGGACTTCCTGTACATCTTCACTGCGCTGCTGATCCCCGCGGTACCGATTTCTGCTCTTTTGTGCTTTGCCCTGCCCTACTTCATCGGCTCCAACCGCATCTTTTACAGCGGCGCGGCGGTGGCAGGCTGGTCCGGGCTGAGCGACGTGGGCCGCAGCCAGAACCTGATCATCACCGACCGCGACCTCTTCCCAGAGGGCAGCGTGGAGATCGATACCGTTCGCATCTTCGCCGACGCCGATCCTGAACGCATCCTCTCCTACGCCGGCACCATGATCCTAGCCTCCGGCGCAGGCATTTCCTCCTGCTTTGCCGAGCTCATGAACCGCAACGGCGGCACCATGCGCCAGGTGGATGAGTTTGAAATCCTCCCCGGCGGCGGCATGAAGGGTATCATTGACGGCAGCACGGTCCTCTGCGGCAGCACGGAGCTGATGCGGCTGATGAACGTGCGCATCCCCTACCGGCTGGTGGACAAGACCACCGTTCTGCTGGCGGTGGACGGCGTGCTCTACGGCATCTTCAACATGAAGTACAGCGAGCAGCCCCAGGTTCGCAAGGCGCTGGTAGGCCTGATCCGCTCCAGCCGCCATCCGGTCTTTGCCGTGCGCGACTTCAACGTCAATCCTGAGATGCTGCGGGAGATTTTCGACGTGGCCACCGACGGCTACGACTTCCCGCCCTATCTGGAGCGCTTCAAGCTCTCCGAGGCGCCGGAAGGTTCCGAGGCGCCTGTAGCTGCCGTAGTCTGCCGGGAAGGACTCGGCACCATGTCCCAGATGGCGGACACCGGCCGCAGCATGTATCTCTGCACCCGCTTCAACCTGATCGTGACGCTGATCGCCGCGGTAGTGGGCGTCTTTGCCGTGTTTATCCGCTTCCTCAACGTGGGCAGCGTGGGTATCGGCTTCCTGCTGCTCTTCGCCGTTCTCTGGGCGCTGCCCGTCGCAGCCGCAAGCCTGTTTCTGAAATACTGATCAATGACGCAGAAAACCTCCCCAAATGGGGAGGTTTTTTGTTGTTTCGGGGTATTTAAGCTGTATGCTCCGCCAGCTTCTCCGCTGCTTTCACCGTATTGACCAGGTAGCGGATCACTTCCACCGGGTACTCGCCCGCGGCGGTCTCACCGGTGACCATGACGGAGGCCGCCCCGTCAAAGACGGCGTTTGCGATATCGCTGACCTCCGCGCGGGTGGGCACCGGGCTGTGCTCCATGGTGTAGAGCATCTGGGTCACCACCATGAAGGGGACGCCCCTGCAGCGGCAGCTTGCGCTGATGCGCTTCTGCAGCACCGGCAGTTCCCAGAGCGGTACGGCGTTGCCCAGATCGCCCCGGGCGATCACGATCTCATCGGCGGCGTCCAGCAGCTCGTCCAGCTTCTCGACGCCGTCCCGGTTCTCGATCTTGGCAAAGAGCCGCAGGCCGGCCGGCAGGGCGGCGCGCACCGCCTCCAGATCCTCCCGGCCGCGGACAAAGGGCTGCATCACGCCGCTCACGCCGTAGTCGGCGGCCACGGCCAGGTTGTCCCGGTCCTGCTGTGTCAGGGCGGGAAGCCGAATGTTTTTTCCAGGCAGGGCGGCGCTTTTGCGGCTCAGAAGGGTTCCGCCGCGCAGTACGCGCGCCCGCTCGGCCGTCTCGCATTCCAGCAAAATGCGGCCGTCGTCCAGCAGGATCTGCTGGCCCGGCTCCAGTGCCTCTTCCACCGTAGGCGGCAGCTGCAGCTGCGAGAGCGCCAGCGTGTCGTGCTCGGAAAGCACAAGGGGCTCTTTCAGTTTGCCAATGCGCAGCTCCGGCCCCTGCATGTCGATGAGCAGCTTCGGGTCGGTGCCGGTATGCCGGGCGGCCGCGTGCAGCAGCTCCACCTGCGTCGCCGCCTCCGGCAGGCTCACATGGCTCAGATTCAGGCGCATGCCCGTCATGCCGAGGCGCAGCATTTCTTCCAGCGTCTCCTGCTTTGCGCAGGCCGGCCCAAGCGTTCCGTAAATCTCGATCATATGTTCTCCCACTTCTTTTTCTTCGGAAAAGGAGCCGGACGGATGCCGCCCGGCTCCTTATAGAATAAGCCTCGCAGAGTTTTTCGCCCGCAGGCGAAAAATCGGTCAAATCCGTTTTTTCCGGGGACATGTGCCTCGGAAAAAACTCTTCTCAGCCTGCCAGTGTGCGAGCGTCTCACGCAAGCGAGTGCATGCAGCAGGCTGCATCCCCTCAACGGAAAGCCCAGCGAAGCGGGTTTCCGTTGAAGTGTCAATCGCCGATCATGGCCAGGGCTGCCGCAAACCAGTACTTGCCGCGGCGCACGAACACCATCTGCTCCGCGTTCTGCTCCGAGGAGCTGACTTCCTCCACCCAGGTAGACGAGGTCTTGTCCAGCTCAAACTCCACCGTGCAGGTATAGCAGTCGGTGCCGATGCGGTGCAGATTATCGTAATGCAGCTCCTGTTTCTCCACAGTGCTGTTGGCGGCCCACTTCATCGCCGCATTGGACTGGGCGATATAGGCCTGCAGCTGTGAGCCGCTGAGCGTGGCGCTCAGAAGGCGATAATACAGGTTGCTGTCAAAGGGCCTGGTGGTGTATTTCACATAGTTGTCAAAATAGCTCTCCGCCAGATCCCACAGGTGGTCAAGCTCCTTCTGGTCCTCCTCGTCGGCGGCCGCATCGGAGGGATGGAAGAAGATATAGGCATTCTCCCCGGTCATGATGGGCCGCAGTTCGTTCCCATCGGCGTCGAAGGCCTTCACCTCGGGCACTGTGTAGAGACCGGTGAAGCTGTAGGTATTGGTCAGGAAGGCGGCGTCGCCGGTGTAACGCTCCAGTCCCTCCAGCAGCGCGTAAGAGCTGTCACTCACATCCTTTTTCGTCAGCTCCGCCCCGCCGACCGTGACGCGGATATCCTCCGGCGCCCGGATTGTCAGGCTGCCGGTGCCGCCTGTGACCGCGCGGTAGCGCAGGGTCTTACCGCTCTTCTCGGCGGCCAGCTCCTGCCCGTCGGCGCTCACATGAATGTCGCCGTACAGGGGGCCGACTCGATAGCTCATGAGCATCGGGACTACATCCATGCGGGATTCAATATCGCTCAGATCCTCGATCTCCAGCGGTTTTCCGGTCAGGTACTCCTCATCCAGCGCTTTATCGTTGAGGCGGATCTCCTGCCCTTCCATGGCGTTGACCTCCACCGTCACCGAACTGAGGCTTTTGGTGATGTCCCCGCTGCTTACGCGGCCAAGCTTCCAGTCGTGGCGGCCAAAGGGCAGGCGCTTGTCGCCGGCCTTCAGTTCCACCCGGCAGAGGTTGGACGGGCCGGAGCGCACCACGAACAACATGTGCTCACTGTCGCTTTCGCTCTTCTCGCTGCGGTAGCTCAGGGGCTGATCCGTAGTCAGGGACTGACGGTACTCGGCAAAAAGCAGGTCCGGGTCCTCAAACTCGCTGAGTTCAAAGTCCAGATTCTCCGCCGCCTTGTCCAGCCAGTCCTCCGCGGTCATGATCTCCATGAGTTCATCCATGCGCGTTTCCGCCCGGGTGACCTCATAGATGCCCAGATACTGATAAAAGACAAAGCAACCCACGAGGCCCACCAGCAGCAGCGCCGCCGCCCAGCAGACCAGAAACAAAGGCCAGATGCGCGCGTTCTTCTCCGGCGCGGCGGCCTTGACCGTGATCTCTTCAGCCATCCACGTCACCTTCTTCCATCAGCAGAAACGCCGTGGGGACCCGGCGCGGCCCCACTACGGAGGCGCAGTTGTTGATGATTTCTCCCCCATAGACCATGACGCTGGAGGAGCCGCCGTCCAGGTTGCCGGCGTTCACCGCGCCGTATTCCAGCATGATGTCCGCCAGATCGCGCATGGTCGCGCCGAGAGTGCTGATGCTGCGCCCGTCCAGCACGAGCAGGAGAAGGGCCCCGTCCTCCCGCTGGCCGATGGCCGTGCGGGGATTGACGCCGCCGCCCAGATTATGCTTCTGCACCTCGCCGTTGATAATCAGGGCCGAGGCCAGCCCGTCATAGGTCTCAAAGCTGACGGCCCAGCGGATGCCCGCGTCCAGCGCCTGCTGCACGGTCATGAAGCCCACATGCAGGATGCCGTCGTAGTCAAGGCCCACCACGTGGAAGCCGCCGGTATGGTTGCCGCCCCAGGTCACTTCCCCGTTGTCGATCACGAGGCCCTGCGGGGTGCTGCCGTTGCCGCGGCCGCCCTCATCGTTGAAGCCGCCGGCGTTGATGCCGGCGATGGCGCCGTACTTCTCCACCATGGCGGTCATCTGCAGCCCGGGTTCCCGGCCGAAATTGTCGGAGGTGCCCAGAATGACGCGCTTGGGATCTTTGACAATGAGAAGCTTCCCCTTGCAGGTGCCCTCGGAAATCTCCACAAGCTCATAGCCCGGATCATCCTCATCCACGGTCTCCACGGTCTCGGCCATGTGTATCAGAGAGGTATTCACCGTTTTAACCTCATCGGTGGGAGAGCTGACGGATTTGTAGGCTTCCAGTTCTTCCTCGCTCAGGAAGATCCGGGACACCCAGCGGATGGCGCTGGTCTCCCGCACTGAGCGTGTAAAGGTCTCGGTCACCGTGGGAGACGGGCCCTTTTCCAGCACCCAGATCACGCCCAGCAGTACCAGCAGAATGCAGCCCAGCGTCACACCCAGAAAGCTCAGCGCCCGGGCGAGCCACTTCGGCATGCTTTTTTTCTTGACAGTTTCTGTCTCCATACAGGTCTCCTGTGATAAGCATTTCATAACTTAATAATGTTACCATTCCCGCACCGGCTTGTCAAGAATTGCGCACCGATTGAGCGGCAGCAGAAAGAAGGACCGGCACCGGCCGGTCCTTCTTTCTGCTATTCTTTTTCACGCCGCCTCATCGAAGAGCAGCGTCGCCTTGAAGAGGTCGCCGTCCACGGCGATGCGCAGCTCGCCCTTCTGCAGTTTTGCAAGACTCATGGCGATGGAGAGGCCGAGGCCGCTGCCCTCGCTGCTGCGGGACGCATCGCCCCGCACGAAGCGCTCCGCCAGCTCTTCCCCGCTCACGTTCAGACGGCTGCGGGAGATGTTGCGGAAGGTGATCTCCGCACGCCCGTCCTTCGCGGCCAGATCCAGATAGACCCGCGTTCCGGGCTGGGCGTATTTGACGATGTTATTCAGCAGGTTATCAAAGATGCGCCACATGTGCCGCCCGTCGCCCCGGGCCTGCACGGGCCGCTCCGGCTTGGATACCAGCAGCTCCAGCCCGGCCTTTTCCATGCGCTCCCGGTATTCGCCGGCCGCCTGGTCCAGCAGCACGCCCAGCTCCAGCGTCTCCCAGTTCACGCTGAGCGCGCCCGTGGATGCCTTGGACGCGTCCATCAGGTCTTCAATCAGCTTCTTAAGCCGGAGAGCCTGGCGGGAGAGCACCTCCACATAGCCCTTCGCGGTCTCGTTTTCCAGCTCCTCCTTCTCGAGCAAGTCCACATAGCTCACGATGGAGGTCAGAGGCGTCTTGATGTCGTGGGAGACGTTGGTGATGAGCTCCGTGCGGAAGCGCTCGGACTTCATGCGCTCCTCCACCGCGGCGTTCACGCCGTCGCGGATGGCGTTTAAGTCCTCCGCGTGCTCCTTGAGCTCCAGGAACATGCCCTTCGTGTCCACGGTCGTATTCAAATTGCCGCTCGCGATCTCATGGGCAGCCAGGCGGAGCTTGCGCATCTGCCAGATGCAGTACAGCACGGCCGGGCAGAGAACGAATAGATGGAAAAGGAACAGGAGCACCGTATTTCCCGTGGCCGCGAGCAGGAGCTCAAAGAGCAGTACGCCCCCCAGGATCGCAGCCCAGCGCCCCAGCATCGGCAGGGCCTTCAGGCCGCGCGCCGCGAGATGTACCAGCGTTTTGCAGACCTTGACACACCAGTGCCAGACGTGCGTGACCAGGTTATTCTTCCACACCGTGCCGCACTTGACGCGCACGGCCAGGCTCATGCACCAGAGCAGGAAGATGAGGCCTCCGAGAACCAGCAGCAGCGCTATGGCCGCAACGCTGACAGCACCGAAGACCCAGCCCGGTTCGAATATACCCACGAACACAAGCGTCTCCGCCGAAAGGATCAGGATCGTGAAGAGGTCGAAGGGGATGCGGTCGACAAAGCTCTCCCGAGGCTTCTCCGCCCCCTTGTGCCAGCCCGCGGCGGCGATCAGGAACAGGAAGAGCAGGATGCCGAGCAGCAGGCTGCCCACAGCCAGCCAGGGCAGGATGCCGCGGTAGCCGTACAGCGTCCGGAACATATACAGCCGGCTCCAGATCTCGTCGCCCTCTTTGAGATCGCGCAGGATGTAGCCGTGCACACGCAGGGTATTCTCCTGCAGCCACTGCTGCAGGGCCTCCTGGCTCTCAAACTCGCGGATCTCGCCCGTCGTATAGTCCTCGGCCTCCCAGACCGTGACGATCCGGCCTTCATCGGCTGGCTTCGCGGTGGGTATAGGAACAGGCGCCGAGGTGACCATAACGTAATCATCCTGTGTCAGCGTGGGCACGGGGGGCGGGGTGATCTCGGGCGAGACCGTCACTTCCGGCTCCTCCCCGGTAAAGCCGCTCTCCTCCGGCGCATCCAGGCTTTCCGTGGTGCCGTCCTCGTACACGCGGCGCTCCCGGGTCCAGCTGCTGTATGTCGGCTCGTCCAGCACGATCCGGTCCCAGAGCACATCCTCGCCCTCGTAGTCCGCGTAGAGCTCCGTCCCCTCGGCGTCCTCGATCACGCAGCGGAAGTTGACGGGCTTGCTGCCGTCCTCATAGGTGCCGAAGCGAACTTTGGCGGCTGCTTCCCGGGCGAGTGAATTGCCGATCCCGTCCACCGCGTCCCTGGCGGCGGCGTCATAGCCCATGGTGTAGGCGCCGCTCTCGGAGAGATAGAGCGCCCCGCCCGCGGAGCCCACGCAGAGCAGCGCCATCGCGCACAGCAGCAGCACCGCGAGCCCTTTTGCAAAGATACTTTGTCTGAGTGTTTTCATACCAATCACCTTTCCTATCACGCTCCCCTGTGCAAGTGGAGCTCCCGCGAAGCGGGTGAGGGGTTGTGTCCGTCATTTTCGTTATCGTTTCGGAGCGTTTGCCCCTTTCAACCCCTCCGCCTCCTTCGGAGGCACCTCCCCTTACACAGGGGAGGCATATCATCCCTCGAATTTGTAGCCCTGGCCCCACACCGCCTTGATGTACCGCGGCTCCGCGGGGCTGATCTCGATCTTTTCCCGCAGGTGCCGGATGTGCACGGCCACGGTGCTCTCCGCACCGTAGGGCTCCTCGTTCCAGACGCGGCGGTAGATCGTCTTCGGCGCGAAGACCTCGCCCGCATGCTGCATCAGCAGCTTCAGGATCTCAAATTCCCGGGGCGTGAGTGTGACCGGCTCCCCGTCCACGGTGACGGTCTTTGCCCTGTCGTCCAGCGCCACCCCGCCGATGCACAGCGCGCTCTCCGGCTCTTTTCCGCCGCCGAGCTGCAGATAGCGCCGCAGCTGGGAGCGCACGCGGGCCAGCATCTCCACCGGGTTAAAGGGCTTGGTGATATAATCGTCCGCACCAACATTCAAGCCCAGCACCTTGTCCGTGTCCTCGCTCCTGGCCGTGAGCAGGATCACGGGGACGTTGGACTCCTCCCGGATGCGCGCCATGGCGCTGATGCCGTCCATCACGGGCATCATGATGTCCAGCAACACCAGCTGCACGTCATGGCTCCGCAGGGCTTCCAGCGCCTCCTGGCCGTTAAAGGCACAGAGGGTCTCGTAGCCCTCCGCCTCCAGATAGATTTTCAAGGCCGCGACAATGTCTTTTTCGTCATCGCAGATCAAGATCTTCGCCATGTCCCTCTCTCCCTTCGTGTGAGATAAGTATACCCTCTTGGAACTTAAGAACCAAGAGGGTATTTGTTTAAGAAATGTTTAAGTCTTGCAGAATCAGGATTCCCCGAACCGGGCAAGGAGCGCGTCGATCCGCTCCAGATCGGTGGAGAAGGCCGTGATGGCCCCCATGTACTGCCCGCTCTTGATGAGGATCATCCGCTCATAGACCGGCACACCGTTCATATCCCCCGTCACCAGCAGGGAGACCCGGTCGCGTCCGGCAAATTCATAGTCCACCATCTCGATCTGTACATGCTGGAAGCCCGCCTGTTCCAGCGCCGGTTTGACCTGGGGCAGCGCAATATTGGCATACTGCTTCGGTGTCAGGATCGTACCGTAGAGAAGGCCCAGGTTTTCCAGCTGGATGTTCACATTGTCCCCGCTCTCGTCCAGAGCGACTGCGTAGAGATCGCAGGTCGTGCCCGCGTCGCGCAGCTGATCGGCCAGCGCCTCATCGTCAAGATCGTCCGCCACGACGCCCATGACCTGGGCAGTCTCCTCGTCGTTCAGGAGGTACCAGTCCTCGTCAAAGGCCGCCTGGATGCCCAGAAGCTCGCTCACGTAGACGTTGTTTTCCTTCACGCCCAGTACGCTCTGCGTGTCCGTTGCAGCCGCAGCACAGGCCGTGCCGGTGCCGAAAGCGGCCACGCTCAGCAGCATCGCCAGCGCCAGCAGGATCGTCATCGCTTTTTTCATGCGGACCGTCCTTTCTCTGTAATTTTTTTCCAGTTTCCTATGCTCTCAGTTAAGCATAGAAGACGCTCCTTGTCAATGAGAATCGGATCACCGCAAAAGCGAGAAAACGTGCGTAACAAAAAAACGGATTGCCACGCCGGTGTGCGCACTGGCTCGCAATGACAAACTTATAGTCTGGTATTTCAGTACGTACATCGCACAGCTCTTAACCTGCCATTGCGAACCAGTGACGACGTCACTGGTTCGATAACGGGCATCTGGTCTGCAGCCTCGCTGCAGGTGTTGTACGAACCCAAATCTTGTCATTGCGAACCAGTGACCGACGTCACTGGTGTGGCAATCCGTTTCAAGTATCAATATAATAATTGTCTTCTGCCCATTTGGCTGGGTTTTCGTCAATATATCGCAAGATGTTCAGATAATCTCTCTCGTCTCTGATGATATGCTCATAATAGGAACGCTGCCAGATGTTTTCCTTTAATTCCTTATTCACAAGGTGCTTCATAACCGCAATCGCACGTGGAATCAGCGCATTTGTAGGGGCCGACGCCCTCGGCGGCCCCTTATCCTGCGAGACACAAAGCAGTAGATGAATGTGATTCGGCATAATAACATATTTGTCCACAGATAAACCCGAAATACGCTCCGTGGTCAGAATGTACTTCTCTGTGATTTTCCCCGCAGCGGTTAATCGGAGTTCAGGGCCGCCGAGGGCGTCGGCCCCTACAGTGATCCACGAGAGGATACATCTACGGTCTTTCGTGCAGATTGTGACAAAGTACGCACCGGGCTGGCTGTAGTCATAGTCCGGCAAGCGAATTGCTTTCCGTTTTGGGACTGCCATCACTCGTCAAGCTTGAGTACCGCCAGAAAAGCCTCGGTCGGGATCTCCACCGTGCCCAGCTGACGCATCTTCTTCTTGCCTGTCACGCTTCGCGGACAGCCCTGCGGGATTTGATTGTATTTCACGCCGCACAGCGGCGGCTCGCTCCCGCTCGCAGGAAGGCAAGAAGATCACTCGTCCAGCTTCAGTACGGCAAGGAAGGCCTCGGTCGGGATCTCCACCGTACCAAGCTGACGCATCTTCTTCTTGCCTGTCACGCTTCGCGGACAGCCCTGCGGGATTTGATTGTATTTCACGCCGCACAGCGGCGGCTCGCTCCCGCTCGCAGGAAGGCAAGAAGATCACTCGTCCAGCTTCAGTACGGCAAGGAAGGCCTCCGTCGGGATCTCCACCGTGCCCAGCTGACGCATCTTCTTCTTGCCTTCCTTTTGCTTCTCCAGCAGCTTCTTCTTGCGGGTGATGTCGCCGCCGTAGCACTTGGCCAGCACGT